>NZ_WQOJ01000048.1:2801-301169 GCF_018784545.1 Pseudoflavonifractor sp. MCC625
GGGTCTGCTGGGCTGTAAATCCAAGCAGGCGATTGGCATCTCTTTGCAGAGTAGTCAGATCATAGAGGGCAGGCGGCTTTTCAGACTTTTCCTTGCACTCCACCTTTTTGATTGTGACAGCTGCATCCTGGCAAGCTTCTTTCAGCTGCTCTGCGCTTGCTCGGTCACTTATGCGCTCCCCGGATACGGTAAGACCGGGCAGCTCCAGCGCCACGGTATAAAAAGGAACCGGCTTAAATGTGTCGATTTCAGCTTCTCGCTGGACAATGAGTGCCAGCGTTGGGGACATCACGCGCCCGATGTTGAGGGTGCGGTGGTACAGCACGGAAAAAAGCCTTGTGGCATTGATCCCTACCAGCCAGTCGGCCTTGGCACGGCAGAGAGCAGCTTTCCGAAGTCCATCATAATCTACACCTGGACGCAGGTTTGCAAAGCCCTCCCTTATGGCGGAGTCCTCCATTGAAGAAATCCAGAGCCTTTTCATCGGCTTTTGGCAGCCTGCCAGCTCATAGACGCTGCGGAAGATCAGCTCGCCCTCGCGTCCGGCATCGCAGGCATTTACCACTTCGGTCACATCTGGGGCGTTCATCAGCTTTTTGAGAATATCAAACTGCTTTTTCTTATCCTTTCCCACCACCATCTGCCAATGCTCCGGCAGGATAGGCAGGTCATCATATCGCCACTTGGCATACTTGGGATCATAACTGTCTGCATCCGCAAGACCAGCCAGATGGCCCACGCACCAGCTGACACGCCAGCCGTTACCCTCCAGATACCCATCCTTACGAGCAGTTGCACCGATTACCGCAGCCAGACTTTGTGCAACCGATGGTTTTTCAGCGATTACCAGTTTATATCTCATCATCTTCAGCCTCCCATTCATTCTGCCAATTATCAGACAGTTTTTTTGCAATGCTGTGTTCTGAGGCAAGTGTAATGTCATAGCCAAAGCGATAATCATATCGGTACAACCTGCCAATCAAATCATTGATTATGATATTGCAGGCCATAATCACACGCTCTTTATCCACCTGCATCAGTTGATAGCGTTGATAATTGTTGTAATATTCTCGATGTCTGTGGGTTCTGCTGACCGTATCTTCCATCAGACAATCTATGGCATCTTTTTCACCATCTTCTTTGCTGCCCTGTGTATAAGACAACAGTTCCTTAACCATGGGAAAACTTTGTTCATCTACCGTTGCTTCTTCGCTCAAAAAACCGATATAAGCTTTTAGTAACAGGCTAACTGCTGTTTTTTCAGCTTCAGATAAAGCGTTCATGGTCTCCGCTGCATCAGGCAACAGTTCCTTTTCCACAAATTCATCTATCTCACCAGAATAAAGCATTCGGATTGAGTCCACACATAAAGAGCGCTTTTGGGGTGCGGTCTCAATTTCAAAATCATAAAGATCCAAGTCATCGTCCTTCTTTGACTTTTTTTGAACTTTGCTGATAGCAGTGAAAAGAATGTCTCCTCCAAAGTAAATTCCGAAGGCGACCAGATCAAAAATAATCAGAAAGTGTAATAACCAGTTCCATGTGTTCATTGTGAGGTCCTCCTTTCTTTGACCATGTGCTGATTTTGGGTGTGGATTTACAGTAAGAGAGTGAGTAGAGCAGCAGAGGACAGGAATTTCTCCCTGTCCTCTGTCCCTTATCCCGCAATGATTTGAAATACGCTACGCTCAAATGGTTCAATCTGCTCTATCGCGTTCCTCATTAGGGTCAGAACCCTCAAAACCATCCTCAAGGACTTCCTCATCTTCGGTTTCCCATTCCTCGGAATCTTCCTCACCATAATCATAATCGTCCAGACTGTCATTGCCCTTGGTCTTAGGCTTATTCTTAACGAGCTTCAAGTAGGCAAATACGCCACCGCCGCCCAGCAGAGCCAGCAGAAGGATCAGCGCAGCCGGGTTCAGTCCGGCAGGCTTCTCTTTTTCCGGCTCCGGTGTTTCTGCCGGAGGTTCCGGTGCTTTTCCCGTACATTTACTCTTATCAGTTACACAGACCGGACAGGCCGTATTAACTGCCCCTGCTTCACATTTCTTCGTGCAGCTGCACACAGCAGGCGGCTCCTCTTTGGGTTTTCCATCTTCCATCAGCGCCATCAGGTCCGCTTCATCCACCTGGTTCAGAAAGTGAACAGCAGTCTTTTTATCCTCGTTGGCCCTGTCGATCAGGATATAAAAATAGTTGCCCGCCTTGGTGGTAACGGTAATGAGCTGTTTATTGCCCCCGAAATCATCCACCAGAGCGGCGTTGCCCTCCGGGGTCAGCGGAGGTGCTTTTTCCGTTTCTTCCACCACCACATTGCTGTCATTGGTGGTATCCTCTGCCGGGGGCGGCGCTGCGCCCTGGGCAAAAGCGGGAACGGTAAAGCCCGATGCCAGCACCAGCGTCAGGCAAAGGGCGGAAAGTGTTCGGAGCAATCGTTTATTCCTCATAGCTGTTTTCCTCCTGTTCGTTGTTGTCATCAGCAAAACTGCCGGGAACTGTGCCTCCGGACAGCATGGCGCTCAGCTGAGCCGGGGTCATACGCAGTGCGCGCACCATCTGGACGATCTCCAGATTTTCTGCCTCGGTTTTCTGTACCTCCAGCGCCTTGAGCTTTTCCTGATACTCTGCGATCTTCTCGCGGACCTTAGCAATCTCCTGGTCAATGCGTTCAATTTTGTTCTTTGCCATCGTCTATCACTCCTTCTAAAAAATCTCTGTTACCAGTTCATCAGGCCGTAGCCCTTGATATCTCAAAGGCATATCTCAACCGCTTCAAGTACAGGGAATCAGAAATGCTGGAGGTTTTGAATATGGAACGCAGCACCTACTATGACCGAAAGAAAGAAGCGATACTGTTATTTGGTCTGTCACTTTGGGGAACAGCCATTCCTAAATTGAAAGATTTCCTGGAAAGTGCCCGGGAGGAAGAAGCATTGTGTTATTGTGAATGCTAAGACAGGATTTTAGTCCGACTAAAATCCGATGAAAATACGACGGTTCCCCTACTGAAAGTCCGACTTGTCCAGTGTTAAAATGGCTATGCTGGGAGATAGCGGCATAAAATTGAATAGAGAGAGTTACGCCTCGTGCCTGTAATGGGTACGGGGCTTTTTTTATACCTGCCTATTTTCCCCCATAATTAACACAAAGGCATGAACGAGAGCTTGGAGTAATTTACTCCGGCTCTTTTTTTATGCCTGCAAGGAGGACAGGCAGATGGCAAAGGGTATTGAGAATCGGGCACGATCTCCTCCCGCTGTTTTTGATTTTGCAACTTCACAAATTCAAAAACACGGAGGAACGAAAATGTATTACGACTTGGTTGAAAGCGGAAAAAGAATTAAAGCCTTGAGAAAGGAACATGGGCTTACACAGGAACAGCTTGCGGAGCAGTTAGGTGTTGCCGCAAACACCATTGCACGAATTGAAACCGGCAACAGAGGTATCTCTATTGATTTGGCAATCGAACTGGTTGTGCGCTTTGAGACAACCCTTGATTACATATTTTTAGGTCGTGAATAACCTCAAAACTATACCTACGAGGCAATAAAAACTTGCATGAGGAACAGGTACAATTTAGATACAGCCAAAGAAAATCGGCTGCTTGATCCTTGAAAACTGAATACACAGTCATCGAATACGTTCCTGTTGCCGGTGCGAGAGCATCAGCCACATCAGCGGTACGCCGAGACGTATCGGATAGAGAAACAGAACGACTTTCTTCTATAAATTAAGCGCTTGTCTCTCTCCCGATGCCAGCGATCAATACTGGCTTGTAAATATTGGGTTGCTCCCAATACGGCCATGAAAGCAACAGGATTAAAGATACTTCTCTACGGAGCTGGCGGAGAACCCGGCAGAGGTTAGATTCCTATGGAACTGATTCGCAATCAGTCGTTCGGTGATTCCCTGAGGGCGTAAGCCCTCTTTCCCAGGGGTGCGTGGCAAATATGGGACACATAGACTTTTGGACTGACTGCCTGATTCCTTTCTGGCAGTCAGTTATTACATAGCCAACGAAAGGAGGTCATGGCACATGATGAAAGAAAATTGGGTATATTGCCGTGGTGATATTTATTGCGCCAAGCTGGACCCGGTAGTTGGGTCGGAACAAGGCGGCATCCGTCCGGTTATCGTCATTCAGAACGATACCGGTAATAAACACGCTCCCACATTGATTGTGGCAACGGTCACCACCAGAATCCATAAGAAAGCGAATATGCCGACGCACTTTGTTATTTACGACAATCCTGCATTCAAAGAAGCGTCCGTTGTTCAGCTGGAACAGATTCGTACCATTGATAAAAGCAGGATTGATAATTACTTAGGTAAGGTAACGCCCCGTGAAATGGTAGCGATTGAGAAAGCCTTATCTGTCAGCCTGGCAATGGAACAGCTGAAAAAGCGTTCCCCAAAACATAAAGCAAAGAGAGCGAAGGAGTGAACATAAATGTTTGAAGAAAGAATCGCTGCCATGAATCAGCGCACCGAAGAAGCGATGGCTGCTAACGCAGTTCAGTTTGATAAGAGAACCTATACGGTTGATGAGATTCAGGATATTCTGGGCATCAGCAGAACCAGCGCATACAACCTTGTGAAAAAGAAAGTTTTCCATAGCGTCCGCATCGGTGGCAGTATCAGAATCTCCAAAAAGAGTTTTGATGAGTGGTTGGATCATCAAATGTAAGATTTGTCAAGGGCGTCGTACAACCCGGCGACAAACTTCAAAACATATTGAGAGTTCGATAAAATGTAGCCATGACAAGAAACACATGGCTACATTTTTTACATAGGAGGTTGTACGATGGCGGAAATGAGAAAACGCACGAGTATGTCTGTTCTGGAAATGGGCAGGATGCTCGGTCTTGGTAAAACGGAGTCATACTGGCTCATT
Source organism: Pseudoflavonifractor sp. MCC625 (assembly GCF_018784545.1). NCBI lineage: Bacteria > Bacillati > Bacillota > Clostridia > Eubacteriales > Oscillospiraceae > Pseudoflavonifractor > Pseudoflavonifractor sp. MCC625. The sequence goes on from NZ_WQOJ01000048.1 coordinate 7,699, forward strand.
AAGAAGAATTACTTCAAAACCATTCTTGTCGGCAACACCATGAGGGTGATGATCGACAGCTTTGAAGAATGGTATGCCAATCAGTTCAAATACCAGAAGGTCGATGGAACCCCTCCCGGCGAGGAATTGAAGAAAACTACATATTCAATGGAGGAGCTTGGACAGCGCCTTGGGCTGAAAGAAGCGACTGCTTACGAACTGGTTGCCAAAGGGCATTTTGATGTGGTCGATGTCCTGGGCAAGCGCAGAGTGACAAAGGAGAGCTTTGAAAGATGGTATGCTTCTCAAACCGATTACCGCACGGTAGAGGATCAGGAACTGGATGCAGATATTATGGCATCCACCTACGGTCTGCCGGAAATGGCAAGAATGCTTGGGGTACATCGTCAGACCATTTACTATATCGTTGCCAATGAAGATTTTGAGCTTATCAAGGTTGGCAGGTATAAGCGAGCTACCAAAGAGAGCTTTGAAAAATGGTATCACAATCAGACCCGCTACCAGTTAGCGGAAGATAGACAGGAAAGGAGCTGATTACATGGCATCTATCGTTAAGAGAAAAAAGAAGTATTCTGTGGTTTATACATACACCGATGAGAACGGCAACAAGCGTCAGAAGTGGGAAACCTTTGAAACGAATGCCGAAGCAAAGAAAAGGAAGTTGCAGGTTGAATATGAGCAGGAGTCCGGAACCTTTATTCCCCCTTCTGCTAAAACCGTCAATGATCTTTTGGATGAGTATATGTCAATCTATGGTGTGAACACCTGGGCGATGTCTACCTATGAAAGCAGAAAGAGCCTGATTGCAAACTATATTCGTCCCCTCATCGGTGATATGAAGCTGGAGGATGTCACGCCGAGAATCATGGACAAGTATTACCGAGATTTGCTTTCTGTCAAAGCGGTTTCTTCTAAGTATGTAAAAGCCCGTACAGAATATCTGACTCCGCATACTGTCCGAGAGGTTCACAAGACATTGCGAAATGCTTTCAATCAAGCGGTCAAGTGGGAATTGATGACCAGAAACCCTGTGGAGCACGCTACGCTGCCGAAAGAAGAACACAAGACCAGGGATATCTGGACAGCAGAAGTGCTCCAGAAGGCTCTGGAAGCCTGTGACGATGATATTCTTCGTCTGGCTATTAACCTTGCCTTCTCCTGTTCCCTGCGAATGGGCGAGCTTCTGGGGCTTACCTGGGACTGTATTGACATTTCCCCCACCAGTATTGAACTTGGTCAGGCAAGCATCTTCGTTGAAAAGGAGTTGCAGAGAGTAAATCGTGAAGCGATGGCAGATCTGGACGGTAAGGACATCATGTTCAAGTTCCCACCGACCTTCGCCAGTACGCATACCGCATTGGTTCTCAAAACTCCTAAGACCAAAACAAGTGTCCGCAAGGTGTTCTTACCGAAAACCGTAGCGGAAATGTTGGTACAGCGAAAGGCTGACATCGAAGAACTGAAAGACCTTTTCGGTGACGAGTTCGTAGACTTCAATCTGGTTTTCTGTTCTTCCAATGGCAAGCCGATTGAGGGGCAGGTTATCAACCGTGCTTTCAATAAGCTGATTGAGGAGAAGGGACTGCCGAAAGTGGTTTTCCATAGTCTCCGACATTCCAGTATCACTTACAAGCTGAAGCTGAACGGCGGCGATATGAAATCCGTTCAAGGCGATTCCGGTCATGCACAGGTCAAGATGGTAGCGGATGTTTACTCCCATATCATCGACGATGACCGCAGACTGAACGCTGAAAGAATGGAAGCTGCGTTCTACTCAGGCAGACAGGCAACGCCTGAGCCGGTTCAACCAGCCGCAACGGAAAGCTCCGCTGATGATAAAGAACTTCTTCTGAAGCTTCTGCAAAATCCGGAAATGGCAGCACTCCTGAAGTCGCTGGCAAAAACATTATAGTAACTGCAAGGGCAGATCCTTTTACATAGCTACAATAGCTGTAAAAGGGTCTGCCCTTATTTTTTTGTTATGGAGGTCAACGAGTATGGATAGAATCTTTATGGACGAGTATTACGAGCATCTGAGAGCTGACAATATCGAGGCATTTTCCAAGGAAAGGAACGACGAATATGTTGGCAGAGCTGAGGAATACAAAGCAGCAAAGTCGGCATTGCTTGAAGGATTGGGACTTGAGCATTTGTTTGACCATAGCCATGAACTGACTCCGAAAGAGAAAGAAATATGGATGCTGTTCGATAGGGTTGATGTAGCAGAGCTTCTTGCAAGGGATGCTTTTGCCAAGGGTGCTTATATGCTCGGCGCTGAGGATAGAGAGATTATGCTGAAATAAAAAAAGACCTGCTTCGGCGGGTCTAAATTACATAGAATCATTGAGTCTGAAAAACCTTTGAAATTCTTAATAATTCTGGTTGAAAAATTCATTTTGAAATGATATATAAAACAGACTGAAATCTGTGTCTAAGGACACCCGCACCCTCACACGAGAATGAATAGGATTTCCTATCATTTCGCATCACGAGAAGTTACATAGTGACATTTACTTGCACTTGCAACGTCCACCAAAAATCGAAAGACTTGCTAATTTCGAGCCAATCGGACGGTGTAAAATCCCTCTGAATTAGCTATCACAGCGTAGTATCAGATGGGATTTGAAATGCTGAAAAACCTTGTATTTCCAAGCATTTTTAAGCATTAGATGCCACTTCCCGATGTCGTATCGGGTCTACTCCTAAGCGGAATGTAGTGCGTTCGAGTCGCGCCAGGGGTGCCACGTCGGAGCAAGCTTTGTATCGCTTGCTCCGGCTTTTTTATTCTCTTACAGAAAGGATGGGGTTCCCGCCATGCACGATCAGAACATCTATGATAATGAGGTCTTTTTTGAGGGTTACCGGAAGTTGCGGGAGCAGCCATCCGCTACCAATCACCTTGTGGAAAAACCGGCGCTCTTTTCCCTCTGCCCAAACCTGTCCGGCAAGCGGGTCTTGGACCTGGGCTGCGGTTACGGGGAGAATTGCAGGGAATTTCTGCATCTGGGCGCGTCTCATGTGACGGGTCTGGACCTCTCCGAAAAAATGCTCCAGATTGCAAAGGCGGAAAATAACGCTGAACGCATCTCCTTTGTCCGCATGAGTATGAGCGACCTCTCCGCTCTGGACGGCACGTTTGACGTGGTGTTCAGTTCCCTCGCTGTACATTATGTGGAGGATTTTGACCAGCTGCTCGCTCAGATCCACCGGCTGTTGGCCGACGGTGGAATCTTTCTCTTCTCCCAGGAGCATCCCTTTACGACGGCCCTGCGGAAGGGTCCGCGCTGGTCCCAGAATGAGGACGGAACCATCAACCACTATAATTTGAGCGATTACGGCATTCCCGGTATTCGGACCACCACCTGGATCGTGGACGGTGTCATCAAATACCACCGCACCTTTTCCGACATCGTCAACGCCCTTTCGACCGCCGGTTTTCAGCTGGAGCAAATGCTGGAGCCGCTGCCCGGGGCAGATATTCTGGCACAATATCCCGCCTATCAAAAGTGTTATCATAAGCCGGACTTTTTATTGGTCCGTGCGAAAAAGTGTTGCGTATGATTGCAGTATAGCCGGACAGATTCTCGCTCCGCTCCCCGGCTTCTACTTGCACAATCCCGCAGCCTCGCCTATAATGAGTCTGACCCCATGGAAACAATACTACCATCATCATGGACGAATGGAGGCAGTACGATGTATCAAATCTCTAATTTTTTGGATAACGACGACGTTGCCGTCCTCTCGGCACTGGGCCCTTTCCAGGTCATCGAGTATCAGCGGGACCTGAGCGTAACCCCCAATTCCGCCATGCAGGCCTATTACTGCGCCCAGATGAATGTGAAAAAACGCCAGCTGGTATGTGATCTGAGCAAGGCTAATGTCACCATCCAGGCTGGCGCCATGCAGTGGATGCTGGGCAATGTGAATGCTACCACCGGCATCAAAGGCGTGACCGATCTGCTGGGAAAGGCCATGCGCGGCAAGGCCAGCGGGGAATCCACTATCAAACCTGAGTATACCGGCGATGGTCTTTTGGTCCTGGAGCCCACCTATAAATATCTTATTCTGCTGGACTGCGCCGACTGGGGCGGCAGCGTGGTGCTGGACGACGGTCTCTTCCTGGCCTGTGACAGCAACCTCAAGCACAAGGCTGTCATGCGCTCCAACTTCTCCTCGGCGGTGGCCGGTGGGGAAGGCCTCTTTAACCTGAGCCTCAATGGAAGCGGCACCTTCTGTATCGAGTCTGATTGCCCCCGGGAGGAGCTGGTTGAGATCACCCTCCAGAACGACGTTCTCAAGATCGACGGCAACTATGCCATTGCCTGGAGCGGCAGCCTCGACTTTACGGTGGAGCGCTCCGGAAAGAGCCTGATCGGTTCGGCCGCCTCCGGGGAAGGTCTGGTCAACGTCTACCGCGGTACCGGCAAAGTTCTTATGATGCCTACCGCAAAAATGCCCAATATCTGATCGCTTCACCGCCCCGGGCGGCTGAGCGGGGAAGGAGAACCCCTATGTCCCATATTATCGAGATAACCGATCTCAGCGCGCCGGAACTGGCGGTCTTTGCCCACCTCACCGAGGCCCAGCTGCGCAACCGGCTGGAGCCGGAGCAGGGCGTCTTCATTGCGGAGAGCCCCAAGGTCATCCAGCGGGCCCTGGACGGCGGGTGTGAGCCCCTCGCCCTCCTTATGGAGCGGCGCCATCTCACCGGACAGGGGCAGGAACTTCTGGAGCGCTGTCCCCAGATCCCAGTGTATACCGCCGACCGGGAGGTGCTGGCCCAGCTGACCGGCTACACCCTCACGCGGGGAATCCTGTGCGCCATGCGCCGTCCCCGGCAGGCGGAGGTGGAAACCCTGTGCGCCGGCGCCCGCCGGATCGCCGTGCTGGAGGGGATCGTGGACAGCACCAACATCGGCGCCATTTTCCGCTCGGCCGCCGCGCTCCACATGGACGCGGTGCTGCTCACCCCCACCTGCTGCGACCCCCTCTGCCGCCGGGCCGCCCGGGTGAGCATGGGTACGGTCTTTCAGGTCCCCTGGACGTACATCGGCAGCGACCACACCCACTGGCCCCACCCTGGTTTGGAGCGTCTGAAGGCGCTGGGCTTCCGCACCGCCGCCATGGCCCTGAGTGACCGGTCCGTGAGCATTGAGGACCCCGCGCTCATGGCGGAGGAACGTCTGGCCATCATCCTGGGTACCGAGGGGGACGGCCTGGCCGCCGAGACCATTGCCCACTGTGACTACACCGTCCGTATTCCCATGGCTCACGGGGTGGACTCCCTGAATGTGGCGGCCGCCAGCGCGGTGGCCTTCTGGCAGCTGCGCGCCCGCTGACCGGCGGGCCCGTTTTTCAGCCATCCCATCGTATAAAAAAGGTCTCTGCACAGAATGCAAGTGCAGAGACCTTTTTTCTTATTCCCGTTCTCTGGCCGCCTGTTCTACTCCGGCCAGCTGCCGGGAGAGGCCGTGGGCACTGGCAAGATAGCGGCCCAGTACATAGCCCAGGTCGCCCTCCTCCATTCCCGCCTCCAGCGAGAGGGCGTCCAGCGGCGGCCCCGGCCGGTCCATCTCCACACAGAGGGTACGGGCCAGCCGGCTCAGCCCCGGCCCCTGCTCCGGCGGGATGGCACCCGCCTGGAGGAGATAGTGTACCTGCTCCAGCTCTGAGAACATATTCCACAGTGTGAGCAGAAGCGTACTGGCCTCTGTCCGCTCCTCCCCCTGTGGCAGCGTGAGGACGTAGCCCATGGCCGCGTCGTAGACCAGGTGGAACTCGGTCAGAATCTCACTGGAGAAGGCCGGGTCTACCCGCCCGCCCAGTCCCTGCGAGACCATATCCCAGTAGGTGGCGTGGAGGTGCGTCAGTGTGTGGAGATTGCTGCGGAACTGCTCTCCCGCCGGGTGGGGACAAAGAAACGGTTGATCACCAGCACCAGCAGCACCGCCAGCAGCAGATAGAAGATCCGCAGACCGATGGCCACGGTGTCCTCCATGGTCAGGGAGGCCATGGTCACCGCAAAGGCCGTGGAGAAGATGGGGTGGACCCAGGTCCCGGGGGTGCAGCAGTACATAAGGGAGATCATCACAAAGGAAAAGACAAAGACGCCGGGCACACCGGGCAGAAGGGGATAGACCACAAAGACCAGCAGGCAGCCCAGGGCCGTGCCGATGGGCCGGGTGACCATCCGGTGGGCGCTCTCCTCATAGCTGGGCTGAATCAGAAGAAACGCATGGAGGGGGAACCAGTAGGTGTGTTCAAAGTCCCACAGGAGGCTGATGGTACAACTCACCGTCAGCACCACCGAAAGCCGCAGGGCAAAGCGCATCTCAAACCGCTCCAGGGAGAGGCGCTCCCGCAGGCGCCGCCACAGTTCTCTTCCTCCGCCTCCCCGCCAGAGCGGGTGCCGGACCGGTCGGACCTCCCGCCAGTGGCGGAGCAGGAGGAGCATGCGGTGGAGAAAGCTCCGGTAAAAAATGCGCAGGCGCCCCTCGGGCAGAGGGGTATCGGCCAGCATGGCCTGGATCTGTTCCGCCACCGCGGCACGTTCCTCTGCGGTCTGGGCAGCACGCACGGCCCGGACCAGTCCGGCCAAGCCCTCCAGCGCCTCCCGCCGCTCCGGGGGAAGGACCTCCTCCTGCCAGGCCGCGTCGGACACCAGGTAGACTGCCCGCTGGAATAAGATCGCAAACATATTGTAAAAGAGTTTTTGGGGATCAGAGGATCCCGGGAGACGGTGGTTGCGGTATCCCATGCGGTGGAAGCTCTGTTCCAGCCCATACAGCTCCTTGCGCACCTCGTCGCTCCCGCCTTCCTCCGCCATGCGCTTGAGCAGAGCGGCCAGACGGTCCAAACTCTCTCCCACACTGTCCCGCTTTTTTTCCGTCCGGCCCCGCCACCATCCATAGCCCGCCAGGGCCAGAATGAGGGCCGCCGTACAGGCCGCCACCGCCAGAAGCTGCGTCCCCATCTCCTCCGGCGCAGGCGGCCGGAGCTCCAGAAACACAAAGGTCATGGCATAGCCGATATATCCCTTGGGGGCAAACTGGCTGCTCTGAAAAAAGACCAGCAGAAAGGGCACACTGAGATTCAGCAGTACACACAGCCATCCGCTCCTGGTGGCCACCATGGCCAATACGCACAGCAGCATGCACATGAAAAACAGGCGGACATAGTCGCCCAGTGTATGTTCCCGGTTGCGGCGCACCTGAAACAGGGTAGTCGTTCCAGACACTGCCATGGCATAGGCGCTGCCAAAGCAGACCGTGATCATCAAAAACAGCGCGATAAAAAAGAATACAGTGGGTCTGGCGCCCTTCCAGCGGCTCCGAAAGAGCTTGACCCCCTCACTCCATCGCAATCGCACCGGTAAATTTCCGTCCTTCATGCTTTCTCTCCTCTCCCGGCACGCGATCCTTTCTATCTTATCATACCACGCCGCTTTCCAGAGGAAAAGAGCGGGGTTTTGGGGGGCGGCGGGCATGGAGGCGGCTCTTTTCGGGGATGATAGCAGGAGAACCACCGCTTTGCACAAAAATAGCCTCTGATTTTTGGCGCCTTGACTGACTGAAAATGATTGTTTAAGATTGAAATTGATTGTAATTGTGCTATAATAGCATCAAGTAATAAAAACAAATCATTTCAGATCAAAAAGGAGGGTCTGCTATGTTGGCGGAAGAGCGGTTGGCCGCCATTGTCGCCGCAGTGGAGCAGCGGGGCGCCGCTACGGTGGCCCAGCTCTGTGAGGCCACCGGGGCCTCTGAGGCCACGATCCGGCGGGATCTGAACCTGCTGGACCGGCAGGGCAAGGTGAGCAAGGTCCACGGCGGGGCCGTCGCGGTGGGAGGACAGTTTGACCCGGAAGAGCCGGATCTCTCCACCAAGTCTCTGCTCCACATTGAGGAAAAGGCGTCCATCGGACGGTACGCCGCCTCGCTGGTGTACGACGACGACTTTGTCTTTCTGGACGCGGGCACAACCACCCTGGCCATGGCCAACTGTCTGGGCCAGTCCGGCGCCACCTTTGTCACCACCAGCATCGCCTGTGCCCGCCGTCTGAGCGAGCTGGGCCGCAAGGTCTACATGGTGGGCGGCAGGCTCAAGCTGGGCACCGAGGCCATCGTGGGCGCGGAGGCCATTGCCGCACTGGAGCGCTACAACTTCACCAAGGCCTTTCTGGGAATCAACGGCATTGCCCTCCGGCAGGGATGCACTACCCCCGACGCGGAGGAGGCCGCAGTCAAGACCCGGGCGGCAGAGCAGGCCTACCTCACCTATGTGCTGGCCGACTCCAGCAAATTCGGCAAGGTGACGGCGGTGACCGTCCGTCCTCTCAGCCAAGTCTGTATCATCACCGACACGCTGCCCGACGAGAGCTTCCGCGCCCATGCCGTCATCAAGGAAGTAGGAGAAACGCACCTATGATCTACACCGTCACCTTTAATCCGGCCATCGACTATGTGGTCCGCATGGACCGTCTGGAGCCGGGAAGCATCAACCGCGCCAGTCAGGAGCTGATCCAGTTCGGCGGCAAGGGCATCAATGTCTCCACCGTCTTGGGCAATTTGGGAACGGAGAGCGTCGCTCTGGGTTTTCTGGCCGGGTTTACCGGCCGGGCCATTGAGGCCGGCCTCTCCGCCGCAGGAGTACGCACAGACTTTATCCACCTGCCGGAGGGATTCACCCGGATCAATGTCAAGATCAAGGCGGGGGAGGAGACCGAGCTCAACGGCCGGGGACCCACCATTCCCCCGGAGGCGCTGGAAGCCCTGTTCCGCAAGCTCGATGCGCTGACCGGCGGGGATATTCTGGTACTGGCCGGCTCCATTCCCGCCTCCCTGCCCAGTGACATCTACGAGCGCATTCTGGAACGGCTGGATGGCCGGGGCATCTCGGCCGTCGTCGACGCCGAGGGCGATCTGCTGGCCAACGTGCTCAAATACCATCCCTTCCTCATCAAGCCCAACCGGCTGGAGCTGGGCGGTATGTTCGGACAGACCCTGGAGACACTGGACGAGGTCCGTGCCTGCGCCGCCAAACTTCAGGAGCGGGGCGCCCGAAATGTGCTGGTCTCCATGGCAGGGGATGGGGCCATCCTTCTGGATGAGACCGGCCGCTTCCACCAGGCCCCGGCAGCCCGGGGCACCGTGCGCAACTCTGTGGGAGCGGGTGACTCCATGGTCGCCGGTTTCCTGGCCGGATGGCTTGATTCGGGCCAATATGAGTCCGCCCTGCGCCTTGGGACGGCCGCCGGCGGGGCCACCGCCTTCTCCGACGGTCTTGCCTCCCGGGACGCGGTCGAGGCCGTCCTCCGTACCCTCTGAGCATTGTTTCTTCAAACCTGATTTGAAAGGATGAGAGTCATGCGCATCACCGACCTTCTGCGCGCCGAGAGCATTCAGCTCAACGCGTCGCCTGCCGATAAGGCCGCCGCAGTGGACCTGCTGGTGGCCCTGCACAGCAAGGCGGGCAATCTGACCGACCAGGCCCTCTATAAAAAGGACATTCTGGCCCGGGAAGAACAGAGCACCACGGCCATCGGCTGCGGGATCGCCGTCCCTCACGCCAAGAGCGCCGCGGTCAAGCGGCCCGGCCTCGCGGCCATCACCGTTCCCGGCGGCGTGGATTATGACGCCCCGGACGGCCAGCCCTCCACCCTCTTCTTTATGATCGCGGCCCCCAAGGACGGGGGAGACACCCACCTGGAGATCCTCTCCCGGCTGATGGTCATGCTGATGGACGAGACCTTCTGTCAGCGCCTGCTCTCCGCCGGGGATGTGACGGAATTCCTGGCCTGCATCGACCAGCAGGAGGCCGAGAAGTATCCCGATGAGGTACCCGCTCCCGCATCGGCTCCGGAGCAGGCGCAGGAGCAGGGCTACCGCATCGTGGCGGTCACCGCCTGCCCCACCGGCATCGCGCACACCTATATGGCCGCCGAAGCGCTGGAGAAAAAGGGGTCCGAGATCGGCATTCCCCTCAAGGCGGAGACCCAGGGCTCCGGCGGGGCCAAAAACATCCTGACCCGGGACGAGATCGCCGGGGCGGATGCGGTCATCATCGCCGCGGACAAAGAGGTGGACCTGAGCCGCTTTGACGGCAAGCATGTTCTCCGGGTACCTGTGGCAGAGGGCATCCATCACCCGGAGGAGCTCATCCGAAAGGCACCCGACGCCCCCATCTACCACCACACCGGCGCCGTCGCCCAGGAGGAGATCCGGGAGAGCCTGGGCCGCAAGCTCTATAAGCAGCTCATGAACGGCGTGTCCCATATGCTGCCCTTTGTCATCGGCGGCGGCATTCTCATCGCCCTGGCCTTCCTGCTGGACGATCCCTCCATCGACTACGCCAACTTCGGTACAAACACCCCGCTGGCCGCCTGGTTCAAGAACATCGGCGGAGTCGCCTTCAACTTCATGCTGCCCATTCTGGCCGGCTATATCGCCATGGCCATTGCCGACCGTCCCGGTCTGATGGTGGGCTTTGTGGGCGGTTCGCTGGCCGTATCGGGCGCCACCTTCCTGCAGCCCGGCGGCGGCTCCATTTCCGCCGGATTCCTGGGCGCCCTCATCGCCGGCTTTGCCGCGGGCTATCTGATGCTGGGACTGCGCAAGCTCTGCGACCGGCTCCCCCGGGCCCTGGAGGGCATCAAGCCCGTCCTCATCTATCCGGTGGTAGGTCTGCTGATCATCGGCCTCTTCATGTGTGTGGTCAATCCCTTTGTGGGCATGCTGAACAACGCCCTCTATGCCGGCCTGGCCTCCATGAACGAGGGCAGCCGTGTGGTCCTCGGCTTTGTGGTAGCCGCCATGATGGCCATTGATATGGGCGGCCCCTTCAATAAGGCTGCCTACCTCTTCGGCACCTCCACCCTGGCCACCGCGGACATCGCCGCGGGAGGCTCCGGTGTGATGGCGGCTGTGATGATCGGCGGCATGGTCCCGCCCATCGCCATCGCTCTGGCCACCACCTTCTTCGGCAACCGCTTTACCCCCGAGGAGCGCAAGTCCGGCCCGGTCAACTATATCATGGGCCTGTGCTTTATCACAGAGGGCGCCATTCCCTTTGCCGCCAGTGACCCGCTCCGGGTCCTGCCTGCCTGCATCCTGGGCTCCGGCGTGGCCGGTGCGCTGTCCATGCTTCTGGGCTGCGCCTCCCCCGCGCCCCACGGCGGACTGTTCGTATTCCCGGTCATGCACAATGTGCTGGGCTATTTTGTGGCCCTGGCTGTTGGCTCCCTGGTGGGCATGCTGCTGCTGGCCATCCTCAAGCGCAAAAAAGCGTAAATCCACCTCTTCTGTCCCCGGATGATCCGGGGACAGAAGAGCCCCTAACCATCCATACCAACCCCGTGTTTATGAAGAAAGGAAGATCTGATTATGGTATCCGCCAAGACTACAATCATCAACCCCATGGGCATGCACATGCGTCCTGCGCAGCTCTTTGTCAAGACCATCACCCCCTTTGGCTGTGATGTCACCGTGATCGCCAACGGCCGCGAGATCAACGCCCGCAGCATCATGAACCTGATGGCCGCCTGCATCAAGCAGGGCACCGAGATCGAGATCTGCTGCAACGGCTCCAACGAGGCCGACTGCCTCAAGGCCGCCGTGGCGCTGGTGGAGTCCGGCCTGGGCGAATAAGAGCCCGATCAGCCGGGAGAAAGGAACATGACTATGACGTTACACGGTGTGGGCGCCTCCGCAGGCATTGGAATCGGCACAGCGGTCTGCGTGCGGGAGCAGAATCTGGACTATACCTCCGTTCCCTTTTCCGGGGCGGAGCAGGAAAAGGCCCGGCTGCGCGCGGCGGCAGACCTCTTTACCCAGCGCACCCAGGCCATGGCCGATGACATAACCAACCGCTTGGGGGAGGCCGAGGCGGCCATCCTCACCGGTCAGATCATGATGCTGGAAGACCCCTTCATGCTCTCCCAGATGGAAGAGGCCATCGACGCCGGCAAGTGCGCCGAGGAGGCCCTGGACACCGTCTGCCAGACCTTTATCGCCATGTTTTCCGGGGTAGAGGACGAGCTCATGCGCCAGCGCGCCGCCGATATTGGCGACATCCGCACCCGAATGCTGGGCATCCTGCTCCACGCCGAGAGCGTGGATCTGGCCGCCCTGCCCGAGGGCACCGTTCTGGTGGTCCACGATCTGACCCCCTCCATGACGGTGAGCCTCTCCAAGGAGCATGTATGCGCCATCCTCACCGAGGTGGGCGGACAGACCAGCCATTCGGCCATCCTGGCCCGGGCCCTGGAGGTCCCCGCGGTACTGGGCGTGCCCGGTCTGCTGGACGCCGTCCAGGACGGTATGACCGTGGCCGTGGACGGCACCGAGGGTGCCGCGCTCCTCTGCCCGGACGAGGCCACCCTGGCTGCCTTCCAGGCCCGCCGGGACAAGTGGCTGGAAGAGCGGGCTCTGCTCCAGGTCTATCGGGACCGGGATACCCGCACCGCCGACGGCCGGCACGTGGACCTCTACGCCAACATCGGCAGCGTGGCCGACGCGAAAGCGGCCGCCGAGGCGGGTGCCGAGGGGATCGGACTCTTCCGGACCGAGTTCCTCTTCATGGACCGCACCGCCCTGCCCGACGAGGAGGAGCAGTACCAGGCATACGCCCAGGTCTCCGACCTCATGGCTGGGAAAGAGGTCATCATCCGCACGCTGGATGTGGGCGGCGACAAGGGCATCGCCTATCTGGAGATGGAGCGGGAGGAGAACCCCTTCCTGGGCCACCGGGCCATCCGCTACTGTCTGGACCGCCCCGACCTCTACCGGGTGCAGCTGCGGGCCCTGCTCCGGGCCGGCGCCCGGCACGGGAACATCAAGATCATGCTCCCCCTGGTCTCCGGAGTGGAGGAGGTCCGGGGCGCCCGGGCACTTCTGGAGGAGTGCAAGGCTCAGCTCTCCGCCGAGGGACTGGCCTTTGACCCCCATATCTCTTTGGGCATCATGGTGGAGACGCCGGCCGCGGCACTCATTGCCGACTTGCTGGCCCGGGAGGCCGACTTCTTCTCCATCGGCACCAATGACCTGACCCAGTACACCATCGCCGTGGACCGGGGCAACGCCAAGGTGGAAAAGCTCTACACCTGCTACCACCCGGCCGTCCTGCGCAGCATCCGCTCGGTCATTGCCGCGGGAAAGGCCGCCGGAATCCCGGTGGGCATGTGCGGCGAGGCCGCCGCCGACCCCCGCATGATCCCGCTGCTCCTGGCCTTTGGTCTGGACGAGTTCAGCGTCAGCCCCTCGTCCATCCTGGCCGCCCGCAAGCAGATCGCCGATTGGAACGGTCCGGACGCCCTCCGGACCGCGGAACAGGCCATGGCTCTGGATACCGCCGCCCAGGTCTCTGACTTTCTGGCTCAGGCAAGCGCCTCTCTCTAAATGAACAAGACCGGCCCCCGCTCCTTGAAGGAGCGGGGGCCGGTTTTCTGTTGTTCCCGTGTATGCTCAGCGATCCCACTTGTCGATGAGAGCGCGGAGCTGATCGGCAAATTTGGCCAGGTCCTTGTTGGCGCCGCCCCGGTTGTGGGCGATGACCTCCATCAGGCGGCGGCCCGTCTCCTCCAGACGGCGATAGGCCGGGGAGGCCGAGTCCGCCACATAGACCGGCTTGGACTCCAGCACGATGCCGGGCGCCACGATCCGCCCGGTCAGCAGATCATAGACCTCCTCATAGTTGGCCGAGTGGGCCGAGAAGCCCCGCTCCCGCAGGGTCTGGGCATAGATCTCGGTGACATCCTTGTCGCCGTGGACCACAAAGACCTCTTTCGGCTTGGGCTCAAAGGCGCCGATCCACCGCAGCAGGCCGTCCCGGTCTGCGTGGGAGGAGAGGCCGTGGAAGTTGACGATGCGGGCCTTGACGGCGATCTCTTCGCCGAAGAGCTTGACCGACTTCACCCCGTCCAGCAGACGGCGTCCCAGGGTACCCTCGCCCTGATAGCCCACGAAGACCACCGTACACTCTTTTCTCCACAGGTTGTGCTTGAGGTGATGGCGGATCCGGCCGGCGTCGCACATGCCGGAGGCCGAGATGATGACCTTGGGGGTCTGATCCAGGTTCAGATTTTTGGACTCCTCGCTGGTCTCCGTAATGTTGAGTCCCGGGAAGCGGAAGAGGGCCCCGCCCCGCAGGGCCTCAATGGCCTCTTCATCCAGATAGCCGTGCAGGTCTCCGGAGAAGATCTTGGTGGCCTCACCGGCCAGCGGAGAATCCACATAGACCGGGAAATTGGGGACCGATTTCACCATGTGCTGCTCCTTCATCTCCCGGATGAAATAGAGCAGCTCCTGAGTGCGGCCCACAGCAAAGGAGGGGATCACCACATTGCCCCCCTGGCCCAGTGTCTCGTCAATGATCGCGGCCAGCCGCTCGGTATACTCGGGGTCCTCCTCCATATCGTGGTTGCGGTCGCCATAGGTGGATTCCGTGAGGACATAGTCGGCCTCCCGGATATACTGGGGATCCCGGATGATGGGCTGGTCCCGGTTGCCGATGTCGCCCGAGAAGACGATCTTCCGTGTCTCATCTCCCTCGGTAAGCCACACCTCTGCGCTGGAGGAGCCCAGCAGGTGCCCGGCATCGGTAAAGCGCACCTTGACGCCCGGCTCAATCTCCAGCACATCCCCGTACTCACAGGTCACCACATGGGAGAGGGCCGCTTCGGCGTCCGCCACCGTATAGAGGGGTTCCACTAGCTCCTTGCCCGCGCGCTTGCCCTTCTGATTCTGCCACTGGGCGTCGCTCTCCTGGATATGGGCCGAGTCCCGCAGCATGATGGAGAGCAGCTCTCCGGTCAGGCGGGTGCAGTAGATATTTCCCGTAAAACCCTGTTTGACCAGCAGCGGGATCCGCCCGGAGTGGTCGATGTGGGCATGGGTCACAATGACATCGTCGATATAGCCGGCGTTAAAGTCCAGCTCCCGGTTATCCCGCTCGTCCCGTCCCTGCTGGAGTCCGCAGTCCACCAGAATTTTCTTTCCGCCGCACTCTACACAGTGGCAGCTTCCGGTCACCGCCTTGGCTGCGCCAAAAAACGTCAGTTTCATACCCCGCCTCCTTGTACATTTTGTACAATCATTGTACCCTATTCCGCCTCTTATGTCAATCGCAGCTGTGGAGAGCTTCCTCCAGGCGGCGTTCCAACGCCCGGTAGGAGGGGCAAAAGACCTTTCGCCCCACGGCCCGGGAGAGGGCCTCGTTCCAGAACGGCAGGGGGTAACGCTCCCCCTCCTGTAAGACCAGCAGCGTCCACAGCCACAGGGGAGAGGGCTTTGCCCCCAGCCGCTCCAGCCGGGCAAGGATCGGATTTTCCACACCATATCACCTCTTGGCAGTCTATGATACCCGGCACAGCGTGGTCGACTGTCCCGGTATTGTTTTAAGCACACTACTATGCAGCCTGCATATTGTATCGAAGTCCTCCATTCAATATAATGAAATAAATTTAGAAGGAGGTATTTTTCTATGAAAAAAAGGCGCCTCATCCATTTGGGCATCCATACTCGCCGGTGCCCTGTGTCTCTCTCTTTTCCCCGCAACCGCACTGGCCGCGGAGGGAAGCCTGTCCAATTTTAAACGTACCATTCCCTATACCAGCGGACAATTCACAGACGTATCATCCGATGCGTGGTACGCCGAAAGTGTACGCTCTGCCTGTGAATTTGGCCTGCTCTACGGCAGCAGTGCAACCACGTTTACGCCCTCCGGAAATGTGAGTCTTGCCCAGGCCATTGCCCTGGCCTGTCGTCTTCATAGTATTTACTATGCGGACCAGGCCGTATTCTCAAACGGAGCCACCTGGTATCAGCCTTATATTGACTATGCCATTCAGAATGGGATCCTGACTGCCGGCACCTATTCCGACTACAATGCAAATGCGACCCGCGCCCAATTTGCATCCATTCTGGCCGCTGCGCTGCCGGAATCTGCCCTCGCCCCCATCAATGACATTACTTCCATCCCCGATGTCTCCGCTGCGGACAGCTATGCCGACGCCGTCTATCGCCTCTACAATGCCGGCATCATCAAAGGAAAAGACCGCTACGGAACCTTTGCGCCGGAAAGCTCAATCCAGCGCGCCGAGGCGGCCACGATCGTCACGCTCATGGCCGACCCTTCCATGCGCACATCCTTCACGCTGGACTTCAAACTCACACCGCAGGCCCTGCAGGGTGTTTGGCGCTATGAGGAGCGGGACCCCGATTCCGACTACGTGGAATACCGGGAGCTGATCTTTGACGGGGAAGAGTCCATCCGCATTTTCTACCACGAAAATTATAGCGGCATAGATCACACTGTTCCTAAAACCGGCTATGATCTGTATAGCCGCGGCCGGGTGACCACAGAAGAGAAAGCTACCTTCACCAATCCGAATGCCTCGGCCGCCGCCTATGCGCAGTGGGGTATCTTTACCAATGATTTTGTGGACTGGCGGGGCAGTGGTGACGCCAAACGCCTTACTGGGCGGATCAGTGACTATGTATCGGAACTCAATTTGGAGGAGGGGGTATCTGGTCTTGGTAGACATGGCCTATGTCTCTCCCACATATCGCCGCTATGAGCGTGTCTCCACCGAGCCGGTCTCCGATCTGCGTACCGGTGCGGAAAGCCAGATCAAAAATCTGGACGCACTTCTCGCCACTCCCGTTCCTACCCCAAATCCCGAGCCGGAGACGCCGGAAGAACCGGTGCAGGCGGATCCCATCTCCTTCGGCACCATATCTCTTCAGTATATCTATGACCGTCTGAAATTCCCCAGCACGATGAACGTGGTGGAGATGCGCTATGGTCCCTATGACCGCGTTGCCTACTATGCCAATCTGCCGGATTGGACCAAGCCCAGCGGAAATATTCTCAGCCTGAACCATGATTACTATGTGATCAAAGTAACGCTTCAGGCCGCCAACTCCCTGGGCGCCCTGGTCACGGATACCTATGTATTCCTGTTTGACCTGACCACTGGAAAAACGATCTATGACTTTGAAAATTGGGCCCATGAGCGGGTGGAAATGTCCTGGGGCGCCACCAAGTCGGAATACATGAGTCTGGAAAGTGAAGCGCTTTTCCTGGCCGCCTCCGTAAAATTCCAGCTCTTTACGGAAGAGGAGACCCAGAGCATTGTTCGCACCGTTACCTCCGGATAAAGAAGCACACTGTTCTGCAAAAAAATTTGGCCCCCGCTCCTAACGGAGCGGGGGCCTTGGCATATCCATCCAAAAATGCTGGCAACCGTATTTGATTTGGGTCCGAATTCCTCCCGCTCAGCTTCCCGGGTAGAGGGTGCTTTTACGGGGCAGGAGGAACGCCGCGATGAGATAGAGGATCAGCGCCGCCCCCTTGAACCACATCAGCAGTACCATCACCACCCGTACGAGGGTGGGGTCCAGGTTAAAATACTCGGCAATGCCGCCGCATACGCCAAACAGCAGGGCCTCCCGGCCCTCTGTCCGATAGAGCTTCTTTTCCATGAGCTTGATCTCCTTCCATAGGGTGCAGGGACACATCCGCCCTTCCGCACCGTTTTCCTTGTCTCTAAGATACCAGACGAGCGTTAAAGGATCGTTCGTCCTGTCTTAAAATTGGATAAAAAGGAGATAAAGAATCTCTGATGCCTCACAAAAGCATCTCGGATTCCCCACTCTGTTCCGGCGGGGAGAGGGGCTCCTCAGGCGCGGCCGGCAGCGAGACCTCCGCTTTGAAGAGATCGCCGTCAATATCCAGCCGGAAGGAACCGCCCTGAAGCTCCGTCAGGCTCCGTGCAATGGAGAGTCCCAGTCCGGAGCCCTCCGTACTGCGGGCGGTGTCGCCCCGCACAAACCGCTCCATCAGCTGTTCCGGCGGGAGATTGAGGGCTGCCCGGGAAATATTCTTCACCGTCAGAAATACCCGCCCATCCCGTGCCGACAAATCCAGGTAGACCCGGGTGCCGCTCAGGGCATATTTACAGCAGTTCCCCAGCAGATTGTCAATGACCCGCCACAGGTGGCGGCCGTCGGCCAGAATGACCCGGCTGCCATCGCCCTGGTCCAGTACAGGGGTCAATCCGGCCTGGGCAAATTTCTCCTCATATTCTCCCATGGCCTGCTGCACCAACTGTCCAAAGTCCAGCCGCTCCAGCGACACGGGCAGTGTCCCCGTGGAGGCCTTGGACGCCTCCACTAGGTCCTCCGTCAGCTTTTTCAGCCGCTGGGACTTCCGGTCCAGCACCTCCAGGTACTCCAGGGCCTTGGGCTCGGTGATCCCCACCTTTTTGAGCAGATCCACATAGTTGATGATGGAGGTGAGCGGGGTCTTGAGGTCGTGGGAGACATTGGTGATAAGCTCGGCCTTGAACCGCTCGCTCCGCAGCCGTTCCTCCACCGCATGGGTGATGGAGACCCCCAGGGCGTTGAGCTGTTGGGCGTGCTCTTTCAGGTCCCGGTACATCCCCCTGGTGTCGATCTGCACCTCGCTGCCTCCGCTGACGATCTCCTCCGCCGCGCTCCGGATCTCCTTCCACTGGCGCACCCACCGGCAGATGCCCCAGAGCACCAGTCCCTGATAGACCGGAATCAGAATGATGGTCGCTCCGGTCAGCACAGTGCCCACCAAATAGAGCAGGAAAATCCACACGGCCCGCCGGGTGATGGGCCAGTGGAGCATCACCTCCCGGAAGAAATGCCCCACCCTGGCGCACAGATGCCAGCACAGGGTATTGCGCAGCAGAATCCCGTTTTTCCACCGCTTCATGGTGCTCATAAGCGCCGCCAAAACCAGGCCCACTTCGGCCATGGTCAGCACGCCCAGGCCAATGACCGCCCGGAGAGAAAGCCCGTGCTGGTTGATGTTGGTGGTGATGGGATCTCCCGCCGCCTGCGGGATGCAGAAAAGGAAGCTCGCCCCCAACAGGTAGAGCTCATAGGGGATCCTGTCCTGCCAGGAGAGGGGCAGCATTTGACTTTCCTCGGAACAGAATGCGATGCTCCTCCAGAGCCACACCAGCCCCACCAGGGTCAGTGTCAGGGAGATGAGACACAGCACCGTGACCGGTCCCAGCCAGTTCTGGATCCCGTCATAATTCTCCTTCGCCGTCCAGATGGAGTCCCGCACGGTCAGGGGATCGGTCACACCGCTCTCCACCACCAGGCTCGCGGTGTGGACGCGGCTGTCCTGGTCCTCGGTCCAGATCCACCGCTCCATGTCTGTGTCGTAGGAATAACCATATTGTCCCGCTCCGGCTGCGTCTGCCGGGACCACGGGACTGAATTCCACATACTTTTCTCCGGTCCAAACCTGGAGGATCTCATAACTGTCGGTATTGTCCCAGCGGCTTTGATCCTCATTGTACAGCTCATCCCCCTGGGTCACCGTAAAGGAGTAGGTATCCTGTCTGGCCAGATCGTCCAGGGTCTGCTCCTGATCCAGATTGCTCCACAGGATGGTCCCGTCGTCCAGCCGTACCCGGAAGCGGTAGTTGGTCTGCTCCGCCCGGAGCTTTTTCTCGATCTGCTGCAGCTGGAGCTCTTCCAGATATTCCAGGTCCTGTCCCCAGGTCTCCCGAAGGCGCAGCATCATGCCCTGCTCCACCGTTGCCCGGTAGGGCCACAGGGCGCTATACAGGCTGCCGCTCTGATAAAAATCACCGGCGGACCACAGATCGTCCCACCGGGACACCAGCAAAATACTGGACCAGAAGGCCAGTGCGCCGCACACGATACACAGTGCAGCGGCACAGCCCTTCCGAAATCCTCTGTTATGCTTTGCCCCCATGGGCGCCCCTCCCGTTCACGTTTAGATTTTTTCCATTTTATAGCCCAGTCCCCACACCACTTTGATGTACCGTGGGTTGGCCGGGTCGATCTCTACCTTCTCGCGCAGGTGCCGGATGTGTACCGCCACCGTGTTCTCCGAGCCCAGCGAGGGGTCGTTCCACACCTGTTCATAGATCTGCCCGGTGGAAAAGACCCGCCCGGGGTGCTTCATCAGCAGAAGAAGGATGTTGTACTCGATGGGGGTGAGGGAGACCCGTTCCCCATCCACGGTGACCGACTTGGCATTATCGTCCATCGTAATGCCGCCGTTGGAAAAAACGGCGCTGTTGTCCTCCGCCACCTTGCTGCGTCCCCCCAAGGTCGTGTACCGCCGCAGCTGGCTCTTGACCCGGGCGATGACCTCCACCGGATTGAAGGGCTTGGTGATATAGTCATCGGCGCCGATGTTGAGGCCCAGGATCTTATCCGTATCCTCGCTCTTGGCGGTGAGGAGGATGATGGGGATATTCGTGCTCTCCCGCAGCTTGGCGGTGGCCCGGATGCCGTCTAGATTGGGCATCATAACGTCCATGAGAATCAGATGGATGTCATGCTCCTTCACCATCTCCAGAGCCTCCAGTCCATCATAGGCCTTTACGGTAGCATATCCCTCGCTGGTCAGATAAATATCCAGGGCCGAGACGATGTCGCGGTCGTCATCGCAGATGAGAATGTTATACATGGCGCAGTTCCTTTCTCCTGATTGTAGTATACCGCCCCTTTTTTAAGAGACGGAACGGAAGTCTTTTAAGAAGCCTTTAAATTTCTCCATCGGATACGTCCCCATTTTACCCTATCTGTGGGAGAAAAAGCAATGGAAAGCCCAATCCCTCTTTCCACAGCACTTTTACACAGTAGCACACCTATGTATTTATGTTTTGCGCTGCTAAAATCTTCGATTGACTTTCCGCATCCTTTCCGGGATAATAGGGGAGGCAACACCCCATTTGCTTTACCAAAGGAGGAACCGACCTTGCATCAGCTCCGTGCGGCCGACTACGGCCTGTGTGTGGGCTCGCTTCCCAAGGGCCCCCACAACCGCATCACCGATGTGCCCGGCGTCACGGTGGGGCACTGTACGGTGGATACGCCCGCCCATAAGACGGGGGTGACCGTCCTCTTTCCCTGTCCGGAAAATCCCTTTGTCCACAAGCTGCCCGCCGCCGCCTTTGTCCTCAACGGCTTTGGAAAGAGCGCGGGACTTATGCAGATCCAGGAACTGGGCACCCTGGAATCTCCCATTGCCCTGACCAATACCCTCAACGTGGGCCTGGTCCACGATGCACTGGTGGAGTACATGGTCCGCCGCTGTGACCGCGAGGGGGTGTCCATGCGCTCGCTCAATCCGGTGGTGTGCGAGTGCAACGATTCCACCCTCAATGACATCCTGCACCGGGCCGTGGGTGAGAAGGAGGTCTTCTCGGCCATGGAGGCCGCCGGGGCCGACTTTGCCGAGGGCGACGTGGGCGCAGGCAAGGGCATGGTCTGCCACGATCTCAAGGGCGGGATTGGCACCGCCTCCCGCTGCCTGGAGGTGGACGGAAAGACCTATACCCTGGGCGTTCTGGTCCTGGCCAACCACGGCAACCTGCGGGATCTGACCATCGCGGGGGAGCAGATCGGCCCCCAGCTGGAGGAGCGCCTGCGCGTGGGCCAGACCGAGGACCAGGGTTCCTGCATCGCCATCGTGGCCACCGATCTTCCCCTGGACGCCCGCCAGCTGGAGCGGGTCGCCAAGCGGGTCAGCGTGGGGTTGGCCCGGCTGGGCTCCTACATCGGCCACGGCAGCGGTGAGGTCTTTTTGGCCTTCTCCACCGCCAACGCCTACGACCCCCGCGCGGAGGAAAAAATCCGCACGGTCTCTGCCTTCCGGGAGGACTCCATGGACCTTCCCTTCCAGGCTGTGGCCGAATGTGCGGAAGAGGCGGTGCTCAACGTGCTCTTTACCGCCCGCACCGTCACAGGCAGTCAGGGCAAGACTGTCCACGCCCTGACCGAGCTTTGGACCCCAAACACTTCCCAGGAGGCTTTCACTCATGAGTAAACAGACAAAATCCGGCCAGTTTACCAGCTCCGTCGGCTTCGTGCTGGCGGCGGTAGGCTCCGCCGTGGGCATGGGGAACATCTGGCTCTTCCCCTACCGCGTGGGCCAATATGGCGGCGGCGCCTTTCTCATCCCCTATTTCCTGTTCGTGGCCCTGTTCAGCTATGCGGGCCTGTCCGCCGAGTTTGCTCTGGGCCGTCTGACCGGCACCGGTACCTCCGGCTCCTTCGACTATATCCTCAAGCGCCGGGGACTGCGGGGCGGCTCCTTCATCGGTATCATGCCGCTGGCCGGTGTGCTGGGCATCGCCATCGGCTACTCGGTGGTCGTGGGCTGGGTCCTGCGCTACTGCGCCGGGGCTATCACCGGCTCGGTCCTGCAGGGAGACGCCCAGGCCTATTTCGACACCCTAGCCGTGGACTTCGGCTCGGTCCCCTGGCACATCATCGCCGTGGCTCTCACCGCGCTCATCCTGATCCTGGGCGTCGAGGGCGGTATTGAGAAGATCAGCAAATTCATGATGCCCACCTTCTTCGTCCTCTTTGTCATCATCGCGCTCCGGGTCTTCTTCCTGCCCGGCTCGGCAGGCGGATATGCCTACCTCCTCAAGCCGGACTGGAGCTATCTGGCCAATCCCAAGACCTGGATCTACGCCATGGGACAGGCCTTTTTCTCCCTGTCCATCAACGGAGCCGGAATGCTGATCTACGGCAGCTATATGCGCAAGAATGAGGACATCATCAAGCACTCGGGCTACACCGCTATCCTGGATACCATTGCCGCGCTGCTGGCCGGCTTTGCCATCCTTCCCGCGGTCTTTGCCTTCGGCATCGACCCCACCAGCGGCCCCTCCCTCATGTTCGTCACCCTGCCCCAGGTCTTTCAGAAGATGCCCGCCGGACAGCTCTTTGCCATCATCTTCTTCATCTCGGTCTTTTTTGCCGGAATCACCTCTCTGGTGAACATGATGGAGGCGTGCAGCGAGGCCCTGTCCAACCGGCTGCACTTCTCCCGTACTGCCGCTGTGGTCACCATCTCGGTCATCGTCTTCGGCGTATCGGTCTTCCTGGAGTCCCTGCCCAAGATGGGCTCCTGGCTGGATGTGGTCACCATCTATATCTCCCCCTTTGGCGCAGTACTGTGCGCGGTGTTCATCTATTTCCTGCTGGGAATCGAGCCCCTGCGGGAAGAGCTCAACCGCGGCCGTCTGAAGCCGCTGGGCCGTTCCTTCCCGGTCATCGGCTATTTCTACGTCCTGGTTTCCGCCGTAGTTGTGATCTGCGGTATTGCCATGGGCGGTATCGGTTAATCAAAAAGGCGCTTACCCAGTTGGGTAAGCGCCTTTTTTGCCTTTATTCTGTTTCCGCCTTTTTTTGCCGGAAGGGGGGAGGGAGATAGACATCGGTCCCGCCCGGTCCGGCCACATCCCGCATACGCTCCCGTACCCGGAAAATGCAGTCGTCCAGAGAGGCCCGCCCCAGCACCACATCCTCCGCAAAGGCATGGCAGTTGGGTGCGCCGCAGGAACCGCAGTGCAGTCCCGGCAGGCGGGACTCCAGCGCTTCGATCCGCAGGTGCTTGGCCATGGCCTCCGCCCGGTCTTCATCCAGACGGAAGGCAGGACTATACTGAAGGATCCGGCTGAATTGCAGATCCTTCTCCTCCTCCTGACCCAGGGGCTGGACGCACCGGTCCACCGGCTGCTGCTTCATCATCCGGCGGATCCGCATACGGGCGGCATATGGGTTCTCCACAGTCAGACAGCCGCCCACACACCCCTGGGTACAGGCCGAAAGCTCGATGAACTCCACCTCGGGCTGGCGGCCGTCTTCAATCTCCTCCAGCATCTGGATGGAATTCTCAATTCCATCCACCGCCAGATACTTATTGGACCCCCGCGCATGACATTCCCCGCTGCAGATGGCCACGCCGATTCCGGTTGCACCGGCCGAGAGCATAGGCTCCGGCTCTTCCAGCAGCTCCATGGCCCGCAGCAGCGGGATATAGATGTCACGGATCGCAAAAGCGCCGTCCAGCACCGGGGACTCCAGTCCCTCCGGCCGGTGGCAGGCCGTGGCCTTGGCCGGACAGGGGACGATGGCAAAGACCCCGATTTCCTCCGGCGGCAGTCCCGTTTCCTTCTCCGCCTCCCGGCGGGCCAGGGTGGCCGCCAGCTCCATGGGCAGGATGAGGGGGTCAATGTGCTCAATGAGCCGCGGGAAACGGATGCGGATCAGCCGCAGGATGGTGGGACAGTTGGCCGAGATCAGGGGCACGGGGCTTTTCTCCTCCGTCCCCCGGCGGGAGGTGTATTCCGCCAGCAGCTCCGCTGCTTTGGCGGCCTCAAAGACTTTATGAAAACCGATTTTTTTCAGTCCGTTCAGCACCAGGTCGATGTCCCACATGTGCTGAAACTGACCATAGAGGGCAGGTTCCGGGATTGCTACACAGTAACGGTAGTCACGCAGCCGCTCCAAATTATCGCTCACCGATTTAATGGCGCGGTGGGGGCACACCTGGATGCAGCGCCCACAATCGATACACCGGTCCGACAAGATCAGAGCCTTTCCCCGCCGGACCCGGATGGCCTCGGTCGGGCAGTTCTTGATGCAGGTCGTGCAGCCCCGGCAGCGGTTCCGGTCCAGGACAACAGAGTGCTTCATCGCAGTATCAACTCCAGGTTCCACGCAGGCATCATCCGATCTTGAGCTTCATGGTGACCACGGTCCCTTTGCCCACCTCGGTCTCAATGTTCATCTCGTCAGAGTAGCGCTTCATATTGGGCAGGCCCATACCGGCGCCAAAGCCCAGACTGCGCACCTCGGGGCCGGCGGTGGAATACCCCTCCTCCATGGCCTTTGCCACGTCGGGGATGCCCGGACCCTCGTCGATCATTTTCAGGACGATCTGGTCCAGCGTAACCTCCACCTCGGCGCGCCCGCCGTTGGCGTGGATGACCATGTTGATCTCACCCTCATACATGCAGATCGCTGCCTTGCGGATGACATCGGACGGAAGGCCCAGCTTCTTCAACGTCATCTTCATCTTGCTGGAAGCCTCACCAGCCTCGATGAAGTCGCCTCCCTCCACAGGGTATACCAATTTAACAGGTTCCATCGGATCTAATTCCCCCTTAATCCATTGCTGTAAAGTAGCCCGCAGGCGCTGTACATACGCTCGCCGCAGGTCATGACCACAATGCCACGCTCCTGCGCCATCTGAATAATGTCCTCATCCGGGCGCTTGCCCCGGACAAAAACGATGCACTTGATGTCCGTCATCTCTGCCGTACGCACCACCTGCGGGTTGACCAGACCGGTCAGCAGCAGATTTTGGTTATGGACAAAGGCCAGCACATCGCTGAGAAAGTCGCTTCCGCAGGCAGAAACGACCTCCTGATCTAACCGGTCCTCTCCACAGAGAACAATGGCATTGAGGACCTCCTTAACCTGATGCAGTTGCATAAAAAGACCTCCGCTTCGTGGAATATATTGAAAAGTAAACTTGGAGTTCTAGCTATTTGGTATTTTACCACAGAACGCCGAACGGTGTAAAGAATTTCTTCATAGAAGTTGACACAAAGCGGTAAAATCTCCGAAAAAGCAAATCTTTTTCCGTAATTCGGAATCCTAAGCAAAATGGCTGTGCCCGCGGCATCGCCGCGGGCAGCTCTGCTTCCTTAAAAGACGGCTTACGCCTTTTCCTCCACCAGCATCAGGCATCCGTCCTGGTCATAGCGCAGGCGCTGGATCTCGGCCTTGGTATTGCTGACAATACTGTCCATCCGGATCCCCTCGGTGATGTTGGCCACAAAGGTATAGGCCACTCCGTGGCGCTTGGCACGGCCGGTCCGGCCGATGCGGTGTGTATAATTCTCCATCTCATCGGGCACATCATAGTTAAAGACCGCATCCACATCGTCGATGTCCAGTCCCCGGGCCGCCACATCGGTGGCCACCAGTACCCGCAGCTCGCCCTTCTTGAACTTGTCCAGGGTACGCTCCCGCACCCGCTGCTGAATGTCCCCGTGGATGGCCTCGCAGGAGATCCCACGCATCTTCAGAAGCCCCGCCAGGCGGTCGGTCATGTTCTTGGTATTGCAGAAGGCGATGGCCCGCTCATACCCGCCGTGGGTAATGAGAGCGGCGATGGTATCCAGCTTCTGCTCCCGGTTGTCCAGATCGATCCGGTACTGCTGGATGTCGGGCTTGGAGTCCTCCACCGGGCGGACGGTGATCTCCACCGGGTCGCGCTGGTAGACCCAGGAGATATCCATGACCTCCCGGGAGATGGTGGCCGAGAACATGCCCATATTCTTCCGGTGCTTGATCTGATCCAGGATGCGGGTCACATCCCGCACAAAGCCCATGTCCAGCATCCGGTCGGCCTCATCCAGCACCACGGTCTCCACCTTGTCCAGCCGCACGGTGCGCCGCTTCATATGGTCCATGAGTCGGCCCGGAGTGGCCACCACGATCTGGGGCCGCTTCTTGAGCTGGGTGATCTGCTTTTCAATGGGCTGTCCGCCGTAGAGGCAGGCCACCCGCACGCCCTCCTTGAAGGCACACAGATCCCGCAGCTCATCCTGGATCTGAATGGCCAGCTCCCGGGTGGGGGCCAGGATCAGTCCCTGCACATCGGTGGATTCCGGGTCGATATGCTCCACCATGGGAATACCGAAGGCAAAGGTCTTGCCCGTTCCCGTGGGGGCCTTGGCGATCACGTCTCTCCACTGCATGAAGTAGGGGATGGCACCCGACTGCACCTGTGTGGCCTGCACATAGCCCTTCTTCTCAATGGCCTTCATTACGGCCTCGGAGAGCCCGAGGTCGGCATAGTTGGACAGGCCTTCCACCTGTTCGCCGTTGATTTCCATCATAATACGTTCCTTCCTTTCGCTGTGCCCGATTCAAGGTCCCCATCCATCGGCACACACGTCCGGAACGCCGTTTTCCCGGCGCGACCTCAAATCACAGGGAAGGTTTCTCCCCCGGCTCATTTGCATTCCTGCAATTTTTTAATTGTAACATATAAGGCGATTTTATGCAACTAAAGCCGGGGATTTCCGTGCATTTCCCGCCATAATCTCCCTTCGGGGCTTGACAGGAAACGACCAGACTCCTATGCTGAAGAAAAGCGGACGGAGCGATACAGAAAAGGAGGCATACAGCCAATGAAAAAACGAGTGGGTATCCTCACCTCCGGCGGGGACTGTCCGGGTCTCAACGCCACACTGCGGGGTGTTGCCAAAGCGCTCTACCAGCGCATGGGAGATCAGGTGGAGATCATCGGCATTGCAAACGGCTATCACGGCCTGATCCATGGAGACTGGCGGGTCATGGAGCCCCGGGAGTTCTCAGGCATCCTCACCGTGGGCGGCACCATCCTGGGCACCCGGCGCACCCCCTTCAAGCTCATGCGGGTGGTGGGGGAGGACCAGGTGGACAAGGTCGCCGCCATGAAGCAACACTATCAGGAGATGAAGCTGGACTGTCTGCTCTGCCTGGGCGGAAACGGTACCCACAAGACCGCCAATCTCCTGGCGGAGGAGGGGCTCAACATCATTGGCCTCCCCAAGACCATCGACAATGACATCTACGGCACCGACGTCACCTTCGGGTTCCACTCCGCGGTGGACATCGCCACTGAGGCCATCGACCGGGTGCACACCACCGCCGGCAGCCACAGCCGCTGCATGGTGGTGGAGCTGATGGGCAACAAGGCCGGCTGGCTCACCCTCTATGCCGGCATCGCCGGCGGCGCGGATATCATCCTCATTCCCGAGCTGCCCTATACCATCGAAAATGTCTGCGCTGCCATCGAGCGCCGGGCCGCCCAGGGGAAGACCTTTTCCATTCTGGCCGTAGCCGAGGGCGCTATGGATGCCTGCGAGGCCCGCATGAAGAAAAAGGAGCGCGCGGCCAAGCGGGCAGAGGCGGGCTATACCACCGCCACCAACCGCATCGCCAAGCAGATCGAGGAGCTGACCGGGTTTGAGACCCGGGTCTGCGTCCCCGGACACATGCAGCGGGGCGGCAGTCCCTCCCCCTATGACCGAGTGCTGGCCACTCAGTTCGGCTCCTACGCCGCCAAAATGGTGGAGGACGAAAACTACGGCATTACCATCGCCATGAAGAACAACCATGTGGGTGAAAATAAGCTCAAGGATGTGGCCGGCAAGAGCCGCCTGGTCCCAGAGAGCCACGGCATGCTGGAGGTGGCCCGCCGCATGGGCATCAGCATGGGCTGAACACACAGGGAAGGACCCGGGGCAGAAGCGATACTTCTGCCCCGGGTCCCTTTGTTTCTGTGACTCTTAGCCCTTCAGGCTCTCGGCCCAGGCGGCATACTTGGCCACCTTCTCGTCACACACGGCCTTGTCCGCGCCGTTGGCCAGGATATAGACCTTGACCTTGGGCTCGGTGCCGGAGGGACGGACGATGATGCTGGTGCCGTCGGCCATCTCATAGCGCAGCACGTTGGAACCGGAGAGCTCCATGGTGCTCTTGGCACCGTCGGAGACCCGGACCACGCTGCCGTCCTTGTAGTCCTTCTGCTGCTCCACGGCCACACCGGCGATCTCCACCGGGGGATGCTCCCGCAGGCCGGCCATCAGGTCAGCCATCTTCTTCAGGCCGTCCAGGCCGGGCATGACCAGGTTGAGGGTCTTCTCCCCGTAATAGCCGTACTTCTCAAAGCATTTCTGGAGGGCGTCGTACAGGGTCATGCCCTGTCCGGCATACCAGGCCGCCATCTCGGTGAGGAGCAGGGCGGCGGTGACAGCGTCCTTGTCCCGGACATAGTCGCCCAGCATATAGCCGTAGCTCTCCTCGTAGGAGAAGATGACCTTCCCCTCGCCGGAGGCCTCCAGCTTGTTCTTCTTCTCGGCCATGAACTTGAAACCAGTAAAGGTATCAAAGCACTTCACGCCGTTGGTCTCGGCCACCTTGCGGGCCATCTCGGTAGTGACGATGGTCTTAAGGGCCACCGCATTGGCGGGCAGCGTACCCGCGCGCTTCCGGGCCCCGATGAGGTAATCCAGCAGCAGCACGCCGGTCTGGTTGCCGGAGATGACGATATACTCGCCCTGGTCGTTGCGGACCATGATGCCCACCCGGTCGGCGTCGGGGTCGGAGCCCAGGATGAAGTCGGCGCCTTCCTTCTTGGCCAGCTCCACCGCCAGGTAGAATCCCTCGGGATTCTCCGGGTTGGGGGAGACCACGGTGGGGAAGTTTCCGTCCACCACCATCTGCTCCGGTACGCAGAGCACATGCTTCATGCCCAGACGGCGCAGCGTCTCAGGAATGAGCTTGTAGCCTGTCCCATGGAAGGGGGTGTAGACCATCTTGAAGGTGTCCGCCACCTTCTCCACGGCGGCCTTGTCGTTCATCTGGCCCATGACATTGGCGAGGAATTTCTCGTCGGTCTCCTCTCCCATCAGGGTGATCATGCCCTTGGCCACCGCCTCATCGTAGTCCATGCGCCGGATGGAGGTGAAGAGATCCAGCTCCTCCATCTTTTTCGCAATGGCCGCGGCGTGGTGGGGGGGCAGCTGGGCGCCGTCGGCCCAGTAGACCTTATAGCCGTTGTACTCCTTGGGGTTGTGGCTGGCCGTGACGTTCACGCCGGCAATGCAGCCGTACTCCCGCACCGCGAAGGACAGCTCCGGGGTGGGACGCAGGGACTCGAACAGGCGCACCTTGATGCCGTTGCCCGCCATGACGCAGGCGGTCTCCCGGGCAAACTCCTGGGAGTGGTTGCGGCAGTCAAAGCACACCGCTACACCACGCTCCACGGCCTCGCTCCCCTCGGCCAGGATGACCTCGGCAAAGGCCTGGGTGGCATGGCGGATCACGTGGATATTCATCTGATGCAGGCCCACGCACATGGTGCCCCGCAGGCCGGCGGTGCCGAACTCCAGGGGGGCAAAGAAGCGGGACTCGATCTCTTTTTCATCATTGGCAATGCTCTGGAGCTCAGCCTTCTCCTCCTGGGAGAGGGCGGGGCTGTTCAGCCACTGCTCATATCGTTCACGATAGGACATGGGAAGGACCTCCAATCCATTGATTCACAAGTATAGACGGGCTCTGACATGGTTATTATAGCGCAAAAAGGCCGCAAATTCCAGCCGAATTTTAGGACTTTCTCCAGAAAGGTCCTTATTTATGATAGCTGGACCCCTCATTGATCTTGAAGCCGCGGTAGATCTGCTCCAGCAGCATGACCCGGGCCAGGTGATGGGGGAAGGTCATGGGCGACATGGAGAGCTTGACCCACGCCTGGGCCTTGATGGAGGGATGCAGACCGTAGGAGCCGCCGATGAGAAAGACCAGATGCTTGGCGCTGTTCTGGCTCCAGTCGGCCAGAAGCCGGGCCACCTCCTCGCTGGAGCGGAGCTTTCCCTCCACGCACAGGGCAACCAGGCTGGCGCTGGGAGGGAGCTTGGCGCGAATGGCGTCGGCCTCCTTTTCCAGCGCGGCGTCGATCTGTCCCTGGGAGGGGTTCTGGGGCAGGCGCTCCTCGGGTAATTCCACCACCTGGAGCTTACAGTACCCGGACAGGCGCTTGACATACTCGGCGCAGGCCTCCAGGTAGAATTTTTCCTTCAATTTCCCCACACAGATGATGTGCACACTCAGCATGTTCTCTTCTCCTCTTGGCACAGTATGTACTCAGACCACATAGGTCTGTCCCACTTCGGCCCGGGGGGCCACTTCCAGCCGCACATCCCGGCCCACGGCCGCCCCCTGCCGCTCCAGCGCGGCCGAGACCGTCTCATAGGCCCGGGCAGGGGTGTTGTTCTCCTTGGAGAGGTGGGCCAGCAGTATGGTATTTGCTCCCTCCCGCACGGCGGAACAGATGAGCTCGGCGCCCGCCTGGTTGGACAGGTGGCCCCGCTCACCCAGCACCCGTGCTTTCAGAAAATAGGGATAGGGGCCCGACTGCACCCACTCCACCTCGTGGTTGGTCTCAGCCACCAGCAGGTGGCTGCCCTTGATCCCCCGGCGCACCTCCTCGGTGGGACAGCCCAGGTCGGTGACCACTGCCGCCTTCCGCCCGCCCGCCGAGAGGGCATAGCCATTGCTCTGAGCCGTGTCGTGGGGGGTGGCAAAGGTCTCCACGGCCACGCCGCCCACCTCAAAGGATACCCCCGGGGTGAAGGCATGCATCCGGGCCTCCAATGTGGGGATGCGGCAGCACAGCGCCCCTGCCGTGCCGTGGCTGGCATAGACGGGGAAGGAGAGCTGTTTGGCCAGCGTGGTCAGGCCGCAGATGTGGTCGGAGTGCTCATGGGTGACCAGCACGCCGGACAGACTCCCGGGATCGATCCCCAGCCCTTTGAGGGCCGTTGTGATCCGCCGGGCCGAGATCCCTGCGTCCACAAGGATATGGGTTGTGCCATCCGAGACCAGCGTGCAGTTGCCGCTGGAGCCGCTGGCCAGTGTCGTCAGTGTCAGCAAAAAAATCGCTCCTACTTTCTATGGTCCAAAATCCGAAAAAAGGGGCGGCGGAAATCCGCCGCCCCTCAGTGCGTCAGCATTCTCGTTGGAAAAAGGCCGGTCAGCCCGCAGTGGCCTCGCTCTGCTCCTCATCGGGAGTGATCACCACGCGGATATCCGCGCCCACCCCGGAGAGCTTGCGGACAATGTCCTCATAGCCCCGCTCAATGTGGTGGATGTTGCTGATCTCAGAGGTGCCCTGGGCCGCCAGAGCGGTGATGATCATGGCGGCACCCGCCCGCAGGTCACAGGCGCGCAGCCGGGCTCCGGTGAGCTTCTCCACACCCTCGATGACCGCGATCTTGCCGTCCACCTGGATCTGTGCGCCCATACGGCGGAACTCGTCCACATAGCGGTAACGGTTGTCCCACACGCCCTCGGTGACCACGCTGGTCCCCTGGGCCAGGCAGAGCACTGCGGCAATCTGGGGCTGCATGTCGGTGGGGAAGCCCGGATAGGGCAGGGTCTTGACGTTGGTACGGGTCAGCTTGCCGGTGCGGCGGACCAGCACTGCGTCGTCCCGCTCCTCCACGTCCACGCCCATCTCTACCAGCTTAGCGGTGATACACTCCAGATGCTTGGGGATGACGTTCTTAATGAGAACCTCACCGCCCGCGGCCGCCACGGCGGCCATATAGGTGCCCGCCTCGATCTGGTCGGGGATGATGGAGTACATCCCGCCGCCCAGACGCTCCACGCCGCGGATCTTGATAACATCAGTACCGGCGCCCATGATGTCGGCGCCCATGGAGTTGAGGAAGTTGGCCAGGTCCACGATGTGGGGCTCCTTGGCGGCATTCTCAATGACCGTCAGGCCCTCGGCCAGAGTAGCCGCCAGCATGATGTTCATGGTGGCGCCCACCGAGACGATATCCATATAGACGGTGGTTCCGGTCAGCCGGCCGCCCTTGGCCTTGGCGTGGATATAGCCACCCTTTACGTCCACATCGGCCCCCATGGCCACAAAGCCCTTGATATGCTGGTCGATGGGACGGCCGCCCAGATCACATCCGCCCGGCGGGGGAACCTCCGCGCTGCCGAAGCGGCTGAGGAGGGCCCCGATCAGGTAGTAGGAGGCCCGGATCTTGCGGGCCAGTTCCTCCGGGACCTTGGAATTGTGGATATGGCTGCAATCAATGTCCACCGTCGTCCGGTTGACGGTGCGCACATCGGCGCCCAGATCCTGAAGGATATTCAGGATCAGCGTAACGTCGCTGATCTGCGGGATATTTTCGATCCGGCAGACGCCGTCCACCAGCAGGGTGGCCGGGATAATGGCAACGGCCGCGTTCTTCGCGCCGCTGATGGAAATCTCACCAAAAAGCGGTTTCCCGCCGTGAATCACATACTTTGTCAAGACCGCACCTTCTATTCTCCAGTCCGGGAGGACCCGGCAGTAAAACGGCCGGACGAATTGCGCCCGGACCCATCATTATGTCATGTTCCCGGCGGCCGAAAGGCCGCCCATCTCAATGCTAAGATATTATAGCATCATACCCCTGTAAAATCAAAACAATTTTCTTCAAAAACAAAAAGAGTCTGAACCCTTCTCTTTATAACTATACCAAAAACATGCCCCATAGAAACGCTTTTTATGCTACGCGTCCAAATGAAAGCAATTAGTGACGGCTTGAGGCTGTTTCCAGTTTTACTATGAATTAGCAATCAAGAAAAACACATAGAAATCGCCTTCGGGGCAAAGCTATGTTCGGATTCTCAATCCAAATAAACAACACGTAAGGAGATGCATGTTATGTCTACCAATTCTAATCAGCCTTCTGTCCCCAATGCCCGCGAGGCCCTCAACAAGTTCAAGATGGAGGCCGCTTCCGAAGTCGGCGTCAACCTGAAGCAGGGCTATAATGGCGACCTGACCAGCCGTGAGGCCGGTTCCGTGGGCGGCCAGATGGTCAAAAAGATGATCCAGGCCTACGAGAACTCCATGAAGTAATCTTTCCCCAGATACGGACCTGTCATAGATGGAGCCGGGCGGCAAATGCCGCCCGGCTCCGTTTTTTATTTCTGATATTCAAATTCCAGGTTGTAGAGGGAGACGATATCCCCGTCCTGAATCCCCATCTCCTCCAGCCGGTCATAGAGGCCGGACTGGCGGAGCATCTTGTCAAACCAGCTTCTGGACTCGAAGTCCCCGAAGTTGGTGTTGGCCATCAGGCGCTGGAGCCAGGGGCCCTCCACGATCCAGGTGTCGTCCTCATGGCGGATGTCCAGCGGCGCGCTGGTATCCACCTGGGTGGGCCGCTCCACATAGGTGGGCTCATAGACCGTGATGGGGGGCAGGTCCTGCAGCTCCTTGGCTGCGGCGAACATCAGCTCCCGGGTGCCCTGGTGGGCAGCCGCCGAGATCTCAAAGAAGGGCATGCCCAGCCCCTCCACATGGGCCTTGAGGGCCTCCAGGCCGGTACGGTCGGCGGCGATGTCCACCTTGTTGCCCGCCACGATCATCCGGCGGGAGGCCAGCTCGGGGGAGTACTCCTGGAGCTCGGCCTGGATGGCCTCGAAGTCGGCCACCGGGTCACGGCCCTCGCTGCCCGACACATCCACCACGTGGATGAGCAGGCGGCAGCGGTCCACATGCCGCAGGAAATCATGGCCCAGGCCGGCGCCCTCACTGGCGCCCTCGATGATGCCGGGGATATCGGCCAGGATGAAGGACACCCCCTCGTCCACATACACCACACCCAGGTTGGGGAAGAGGGTGGTAAAGTGGTAGTTTGCGATCTTGGGTTGGGCCTTGGACACCACCGAGAGGAGGGTGGACTTGCCCACGTTGGGGAATCCCACCAGGCCCACATCGGCCAGGAGCTTGAGCTCCAGAATCACGTCCCGGGTCTGACCGGGCAGGCCAGCCTTGGCAAAGTTGGGCACCTGGCGGGTGGGGGTGGCAAAATGCTTGTTGCCCCAGCCGCCCTTGCCGCCCCGGGCCAGCACAAAGGGCTCGTCCCCGGACATATCGCAGATAATCTCCCGGGTCTCAGCGTCCCGGACCACGGTGCCGCGGGGGACCTTGATGATGAGGTCCTCGCCGTCCTTGCCGGTGCAGCGCTTGCCGGAGCCGTCCATGCCGTTTCCGGCGCTGTACTTTCTCTTGTAGCGGAAGTCCATCAGCGTGGACATATGCCCGTCCACCTGAAGGATGATGTTGCCGCCCCGGCCGCCGTCGCCGCCGTCAGGTCCGCCGGCCGCCACATACTTCTCCCGGTGGAAGGCCACCGCGCCGTTTCCGCCGTTGCCGGAGCGGACGGTGATCTTCGCGGTATCAATAAATTGAGGCATCGTAAAATCCTCCTGTTCTATCAGTGGGCGGACAATGTCCGCCCCTACACGGTTTCTCTTCGGTAGGGGCGCACATTGTGCGCCCACGGTCCTATCTTACAAAAAGAGCCCCGAACGGTTTCCGTCCGAGGCTCTCTCATACCCGATTGTTACTGGGCGATCTCCACGATGGAGACCTGCTTGCGATCCTTACCCAGACGCTCGAACTTGACCTTGCCGTCCTTCAGAGCGAACAGAGTATCGTCGCTGCCCTTGCCCACATTGACGCCGGGGTGGATGTGGGTGCCGCGCTGACGGACGAGGATGTTGCCAGCCAGAACGAACTGACCGTCGCCGCGCTTGACGCCGAGACGCTTGGACTCGGAATCACGGCCGTTACGGGTGGAGCCGACGCCCTTCTTGTGGGCGAAGAACTGAAGACCGATTTTCAGCATTGTCGTACACCTCCAGACATGTGTGTCGATGATGCGCGATGGAGAAGGTCAGTCCTCCTCCACCACGAGAATGTGTTGCGGATACTCCTCGTGCAGCTCGGTGAGGTAGAGCATCAGCGCTGTCAGAAGGGTCTGACAGGTGCTCTCGTTGCTCTGGCTCAGGCCGCCGGGGAGCCGAAGGGAAACGCTGTCCTCCCGGACCTTGACCGAGGCCTCCAGACCGAGCACGTCGTTGACGGCGCACTCTGTCATGCGGATGGCGCTGGTCACCGCCGCGCAGACGATGTCGCTTCCCGCTTCAGCGTAGCCGCTGTGGCCCTGGGCGGTAAAGCCCACCACGCGGTCGCCTTCCATGCGAAAGGATATGGTAGTCATATCCGGATTACACGGAGATCTTGCCGATGGTCACCTTGGTGTAGGGCTGACGATGACCCTGGCGCTTGTGATAGCCCTTCTTGGGCTTGTACTTGAAGACCATGATCTTCTTGCCCTTGCCGTTCTTCACCACGGAAGCGTCCACCTTGGCGCCAGCCACCACGGGGGTGCCGAAAGTAGCCTTCTCGCCGTCGATGACAGCCAGGACCTGATCAAACACGATGGCGTCGCCAGCCTCGTTGGGCAGCTTCTCGACGAAAATGGTATCGCCCTCCGCCACCTTGTACTGCTTGCCGCCGGTCACAATGATTGCCTGCATTCTGATTTCACTCCTTCATAACGGACTCGCTCTCAGGGGCGGGAAGAGGGGGGACCCCGCTTCCGCTTGCAAACCCAGTCAAAGCGGCTCTAATAGTATATCAATGCCTCTTTGTATTGTCAATCATTTTTGCGAATATATTCTGTTTTCCCTCCATTTTTACGCGCAGGGGTTCCGGAGCGCCCCCTTCTGCCGGGGCAGCAGCCCCAGGGTCAGCGCGCACAGGGCGGTGCGCTGGCGAATGGAGGGGATGGACACCCGCTCCCGGGTGGTGTGGATATCCTCGGCCAGGGCGGAGAGGGCGTCCACCGTGGGCACCCCGAAGGTGCTCAGGTAGGCCGCGTCGGTGGCGGAGGGATCGCTGATCTCCCGGGCGGTGAGGCCCAGAAGGCGGCAGGGCTCCTCCAGGAGCGTCCAGGCCCGGTGGTTGGCCTCCCCCGGCTCCATGGCGGGGAAGAGGGTGCGGTACTCCACCTTCACCCTGCACCCATCTACCGTGACCTGTCCCGCCATGGCATCCAGCTTTTCCTGGATGGCGGCAAAGTCCCGGTTCTCCGGAATGCCCGCACAGCAGAACTCTCCCCGGGCCTCTCCGGCCACCACACCGTTGGGGCGGCCGCCTGAGATGGGGGCCACATTGAAATAGATCCCCCGCTCCAGGTCGTTGAACCCATAGAGCCGGATGATCTGATGGGCCAACTCCAGCACCGCGCTGCGCCCCTCCAGATAGGCCTTCCCGGCGTGGGCCTCCCGGCCCTCCACCTGGATGGAGCCCAGGATCACGCCCCGGCGGCCGGTGACAAAGCAGGGCTGTCCCTCCCGCTCCCTTCCACCCTCAAAGACCAGGGCGCAGTCGGCTCCCGCCGCCTCCCGGCGGTAGAGCTCCCGGCCGGACTGAGAGCCGGTCTCCTCGTCACAGGTAAAGAGGTATGTCAATTCCCAGGGCGGGAGCAAACCCGCCTTTTGCAGGATCAGGGCGCCGAACAGGGAGATGAGCACCCCGCTCTTGCAGTCTCCCGCGCCCAATCCCCAGGCCCAGTCCCCCTCCACATGGAAGGGGTGTTCCGCCGCCGCGCCCAGTCCGAACACCGTGTCCAGATGGGCCGCCAGGAGGACACGGCCCTGGGCCGGTCCCTCCGGCCGCACCCGGGCCACCAGATGCTTTCCAAGGCCGGGGGCCGGAACCTCCTCGATCTGTGCTCCCAGTTCCTCCAACAGGGGACGCAGAAGCTGCCGCACCGCCTCGTTTCCCGCCTCCAGGCCGGTGCCGCTGTCCTGAACACACAGTTCACCCAGGAGAGTAAGCTGCCGTGGAAGAACCTCCTCCGCCCCGGTCAGGGCCAGATGGAGGAGAGTTTGCTTTTCCCGCTCGTCCATGGCCGCTCCTATTCGCCCAGGAGGTCCACCATGACCTCCGCCGGGTCAAAGCCCTCCTGGATCATGCCCACCGACTGGAGCCAGTCGATGTTCTCCTGCCAGACTGCCTCGTCCTGGGAGAGGAAGGCGCCGCCTTCCCGGTCCATCAGGGGCAGGAGCACATCAAAGCTCTTGCGCTCCACCGACTCGGTGAGGGGGAAGTTCTCCTCGTCCTGATTGGCCAACAGCAGCTGGAGGGCCTCCTCCGGGTCGGCCTGCATGTCGGCAAAGCCCTTCTCACAGGCCCGCAGGAAGCGGGTGTAGGTGTCCCGCTTCTCCTCCAGCTGTTTCTCTCCGGTGACCAGCATCAGGGAGTAATAGTTGGGCACCCCGTAGTCGGTGACCTTCATCACATCCATGGGGAAGCCCTGCTCCTCCAGGGCAGGGATCTCGTGGTTGAGGAAGCACCCATAGGTGGCGTCCACATTGCCGGTGGTCATGGCGCTCATCAGATCGAAGCCCACGTCGATCATCTCCACGTCCTCCAGGGACGCCCCCACGCTCTGGAGCATCTGCTCCACCGCCACCTCGCCGAAGCGGGTGCCCGAGTAGCCGATGGTCTTACCCACCAGATCGGAGGCGCTGTGGATCCCCTGCTCCGCCAGGGAGCAGACCACGGCCACCGGCTCCTGCACCACCGCGCCCAGCACCTTCACAGGCACGTCCTCGTTGGCCTTGGCGATGATGGTGTCTTCCTGGTAGTAAAAACCGATGTCGGCCTTGCCCGCCGCCGTCATGGTGAGAGGGTCGCTGGTGTTGGAGGGGAAGAGGATGTTCACCTGCAGGCCCTCCTGGGCAAAATATCCCTTTTCCTCCGCCTCGTAGAGGAAGGCGTGGACTGCGTTGGGGTACCAGTCCAGCACCACATCCACAGTCTCCAGTTCTTCCCCGCCGGCAGAGGGGGCGGGAGTCTCTCCCTGGGCCCCGCAGCCCGTGCCGCTCCACAGCAGCAGGGCGCTCAGGCCCAGGGCCAGTTTGCGTCGTCTCATGGTTCCATTTCCTTTCTGTGTCTCAGGATTCGCCCCGCCAGCGGACGATCTTCTTTTCCAGCAGAGCCACCACCCCCACCGCCAGCATGGCGGCCAGGGAGAGCAGCACGATGGGGGCAAAGACCCCCGCGCCGTTGAGCTGGGTCATCATCCGCCGGGAGAAATAGCCCAGCCCGCTCTTGGCTCCCAGCCACTCGCCGATGGCCGCGCCGATAACGCTCATGGGCACGGCCATCTTCACTGCGGAGAAGAAGTAGGGCAGGGCACAGGGCACCTTGATGCGCAGAAAGATATCCCGCCGGGTGGCCCCGTAGGTGAGGAGAAGCTCGGCCATCTCGGTCTGGGCCGAGCGCAGGCCGTCATACACCGTGATGGTGATGGGGAAAAAGGTGATGAGCACGGTCACCAGCACCTTGCTCCAGATCCCATACCCAAACCACAGCACGAAGAGGGGGGCAATGGCGGTGGTGGGGATGGTCTGGGAGATCACCACCAGGGGATAGAGCATCCGGCGCACCAGGGCGCTGGCGTCCATGGCCACCGCCAGAGCCAGGCCCAGCACCAGGGAGATGGCAAGTCCGATGGCGGTCACTCCCATGGTGGCGGGCAGATGGACCGTAAAGAGGGGCCCCCGCAGCTCCCACAGCGTCTGGAGGATCTGAACGGGAGAGGGGAGGATATAGGCCGCATCCAGTCCCATGGCCCCCGCCTGCCACAGCAACAGCAGGGCAAAGAGAAAGATCAGGGCCGGAAGATTGGTCCTGCACGCACGTTTCATACCGCCACCTGCTTTCTCAGCAGCGCAATGAGCTGCTCTTTCAGCTCCACCATGGCCGGGTCCTTCAGGCAGGACCGGTCCCGGGGATCGGAGGCGGGCACCGGGATCTCAGTCAGGGCACGGATGGGGGTGGACTCCACCACCAGCACACTCTGGGAGAGGAAGAGGGCCTCCTCCACATCGTGGGTAATAAAGAGGATGGTCTTGTGGTGCCGCCGCCACTGGTCCAGGAGCCACTCCTGCATGGAGATGCGGGTCAGGAAGTCCAGCGCCGAGAAGGGCTCGTCCAGAAGGAGGAGGTCGCTGCCCGTGAGCATGGTGCGGGCAAAGGCAGCCCGCTGGCGCATCCCCCCGGAGAGCTCCTGGGGCATCTTATCCCCGCAGCCGGGCAGGCCCACATCGGCCAGTGCCTCCTCCGCCCGCTCCCGCCGCTCCTTCCGGCTGTACCCGCCCTGGATCTCCAGGGGAAGGGCCACATTCTCCCCCACGCTCCGCCAGGGGAAGAGCAGGTCCTTCTGGGGCATATAGCCGCAGTAGCCCTTGCGTCCGGCAATGGGCGTGCCGTCTACCCGGATGGTCCCGCCCTTGGGGGCAAGCAGACCGTTGGTCATACGGAAGATGGTGCTCTTTCCGCAGCCGCTGGCCCCGATGATGCAGTGGAAGGAACCGGGCTCCACCTGAAAGGAGAGA
This sequence comes from Pseudoflavonifractor sp. MCC625, assembly GCF_018784545.1. NCBI lineage: Bacteria > Bacillati > Bacillota > Clostridia > Eubacteriales > Oscillospiraceae > Pseudoflavonifractor > Pseudoflavonifractor sp. MCC625. Next base: position 47,340 of record NZ_WQOJ01000048.1, read on the forward strand.
CGGTCGATGATGTCAAAATCCTCGCTGGGGTACTGGTAGGAGACCTCCTCAAAGGCCAGCGCGCTCATGCTTCCAGTTTCCATGCCATCTCCCAGAAGCCCAGCTCATACCGGCTGCACGCCACAAAGATCTCCTCCAGCCGGCGGTACTCCTCCTCACTGCACCCTGCTGCCAGGGCGTCCATCCGCTCCACCAGGGCGCGGTTGGTCTCCTGATACTCCTCCGAGGAATAACCCTGGACCCACTCACCGTAGAAGGGGTGCTCCAGCGCGCCGGGCCGGGCGGCCAGACGTGTTCCGATCTCCGCATAGCTCCAGGAGCAGGCCAGAATGGCGGCCACGATCTCTGCCGGACCGCCCGCGGCGGCAGCCGAGAGCATGTAATTGGTGTAGGAGAGGTTGGGCAGAGCGGGACGCACCGCGAAGACCTGCTCCTCCGTGATGCCCAGGCGGGCCATGTAGGCCCGGTGGATCTTCATCTCGCCCCCCAGGATGGCGTCCACGTTGGCCGAAAAAAAGCGCATCAGCTCGGGGCTGCGGGCCTTTACCACGCCCCAGGCAAAGACGCGGGCGTAATCAAAGAGGTACAGATAGTCCTGGAGCAGGAAGTACCGGAATTTTTCCACCTCCAGGGTGCCGTCCCCGATCCCGGTGACAAAGGGATGGGCATGGCAGGCCTCCCAAATGGGTCGGGCGGCCTCATAAAGACGCTGGGTCACAGTCATAGAACGCAGTTCCTCCAATCGGTGATGGTCTCATGGGCGAGGGCGCACACCTGGGGCCAGTCCCCGGCGTAGGCCTCCTCGGCCACGCCCACCACGTAAAATCCCGCCTCCCGGGCGGTGCGTACGGCGTAGAGCGCATCCTCAAAGACGGCGATCTCACCCGGCGCCGCCCCCAGACGGCGGGCGGCCTCCAGATAGATGTCCGGTCGGGACTTGCCTACTCCCAGGGTCTCGCAGCTGAGGAGGAAGTCAAAGCATCCGTCCACCTCCAGCCGCTCCAGGCAGGCGTGGGAGAGGGGCTCAGCCGTGGCGGTGGCCACACAGAGGCGGACCCCCCGGTCCCGGAGTCCCTCCAGATACGCCTTCACGCCCGCTTTGAGGGGGATGTCCCGGCGGTAGTGGTCCTCCATGACGGCGTGCATCTCCTCCACAATGGCCGCAGGCGGGCCCGGGATGTGGAAGGTCTCCATAAAATAGGCAGCCGACTCCAGCATGGTCATGGGGCCGATGGGGGCCAACTGCTCCGCCGTAGGAGAAACGCCCCGCTGTTCCAGATAATCCCGGCCCAATCGCCGCCAGTATCCCATGGAGTCCACCAGGGTGCCGTCCATGTCGAAAATGCAAAAGCCCTTATCCATGGTCCGCCACCAGCTCCTCGGCCAGGGTGCGCAGATGGGCGGTGGCCGCGCCGGGATCAGGCTGGGCAAAGATGGCGGAGACCACGGCCACGCCGTCCACCCCGCTCCCCTGGAGCTGGAGGAGGTTGTCCGCGCTGATGCCGCCGATGGCCACCACGGGGATGTCCACCGCGTCGCAGATGGCCCGCAGCGCCTCCACCGTCAGGCTCTTGGCGTCCTTCTTGGTGGTGGTACCGAAGACCGCGCCCACGCCGATGTAGTCGGCCCCCGCCTGCTGGGCGGCCAGGGCGGTCTCCACCGTGTTGGCCGAGATGCCCAGGATCTTATCCGGGCCGATCATGGCGCGCACATCCTTGCCTACGATGTCGCTCTGGCCCACATGGACGCCGTCGGCATCGCACTCCAGGGCCACTTCAATGGAGTCGTTGACCACAAAGGGCACGTGATAGCGCCCGGCCTGCTCTTTGAGGATCTCGGCCTCAGCCAGAAAGGCGTCGTGGTCCATCCCCTTCTCCCGGACCTGTAGGAAGGTGGCGCCGCTGCGCAGCACCTCCTCGGTCACCTCGGGGAGGGTGCGCTCCCCCAGCCAGCTCCGGTCGGTCACGGCATAGAGCAGCATGGCGCTGCGGATCTCATCCCTGGTAAATTTCATAGCGTACTCCTTCTCTCAGTTCGTCCTCGGTCAGATTGAACACCGCGTCGATCAGATCGGTGCGGAAGGTGGCGTTTCCGGTGCCGTTTTGGAGGCGGCGGGCCTCGGCCCGCTCTCCCGCCAGATCCATGGCAGCCACGGCGGCAGCCGCTGCCGCCAGCGGGCGCTCCGGGTTGGCCCCGCAGAAGGCCCCCAGCAGGGCGGTGAGCATACACCCGCTCCCCGTCACCCGGCTCATGGTGGGCACGCCGCCCCGGATCAGAACGGTCTGTGTTCCGTCGGACAGGATGTCCACCTGGCCCGAGAGGGCGGTCACCGCCCCCGTAGACTCCGCCAGACGGCGGCACAGCTCCACGCCCCGGGAGAGATTCTCCTCGGTGACCGCGTCGCCGGCCGACACATCCACGCCGCTCCCGCCCTCTGCGCCCAGGGCCAGGGCGCGGATCTCGGAGGCATTGCCCCGGATCACGGTGAAGCGCAGCTCGGCGAGGAGGCGGCGGCAGGCCTCCCGCCGCAGGGAGGTGACCCCCGCCGCCACCGGGTCCAGCACCACCGGGATGCCCAGCTGGTTGGCCCGCTTTCCGGCCAGGAGCATGGCCTCCACATCCCCGATGGCGCCCAGGTTCAGGACCAGGGCCTGGACCCCCGCTACGGCCTCCTCCACCTCACGGATGTCGTGGGCCATGGTGGGAGAGCCGCCGGCGGCCAGCAGGATATTGGCGCAGTCGTTGACGGTCACAAAATTGGTAATGCACTGGACCAAGGGGGTACGCTCCCGCACCGCCCCCAGGCAGGAGGCAAGTTCCGTTCTCTCCATGCTTCACCTCAGCGCTTGAGCTGCTCCAGCATCCGATCCAGTGCACCGGAACGCTTGAGGAGCAGGATAACGGCGCAGCCCATCAAGCCGCCCACAGCGGAGGAGGGCAGGTAAGCCGGGATGTAGAAGAAGGGGGACTGGGCGTCCAGTCCGTAGAACTGCTTCATCAGGGGATAGGCCACCATGGCGCTGATAAAGCCGGTGCCGATGACCTCACCCACATAGCCCATCCACAGCTTCTGGGTCTTCTGATAGAGCAGCCCCGAGAGGAACGCGCCGAACACGGCGCCCACCACCGCCTGGATGGTCCGCCCGGTGAGCATCCGCAGCAGTCCCGTGAGCAGGGCCGCCGCAAAGCCGTACCAGGGTCCCAGGAACACCGCGCCCAGGATGTTGCAGAAGTGCTGGAAGGGCGCCATGGAGGGGAAGTAGACAAAGGTGGAGAGTACAAAGCCCAGGCCCGCCAGCATGGCGGCCAGTACCATCCGGCGCACGGAAAGGCTGTTGGCACGGGTCATGGTATGGGTATCCGCAGTCACTTTCATTTCGGCAGCCTCCTCAACGATTCTGATATTTGCCCGTCTTGTCGTCGATGGTCCACACGCCGTCGGGCTTATAGCTGATCTTCACATAGCTCATCACGCTGGGGGCACCGGCTTCCACGCAGATGCGGCAGCACTGTTTGACGATGTCCAGAAGCTCCTCCAGATCGCCCTCCAGCGTGGTCTCGAAGGGCCCCACCACATAGTGCAGCCCTGTGGAGGCCAGATAGGCGATGACCTCGTCCACGATCCGCCGGGTCTCCTCCTGCTCCATCACCTTGGGCAGGACCTGAATGGCAATGCTTGCGTTCATTGTACGCTTCCTCCTTCTGCAATGGCGTAGTTGTGCTTGAGCGGGCCGCTGCCCTGGCCCAGATCCAGCTGGGCCTCCATGGCGGCGGTAATATAGGCCTTGCCCTTCCGCACTGCCTCGGGCAGCTCCTCCCCCAGGGCCAAGAAGGAGGCGATGGCGGAGGAGAGGGTGCAGCCCGAGCCGTGGTTGTTGGGATTGTCCACCCGGGGGGAGCGGAACCAGATGGCCTCGCCCTTCCACCAGAGGAGATCGTCCGCCGTATCGCTCCGATGGCCGCCCTTGACCAGTACGCCCCCGGGGAGCCGCTCTCCAATGGTGCGGGCGGCACGGAGCATGTCCGCTTCGCTCTCCACCGCAAAGCCGCACAGCCGCTGGGTCTCGGGGAGATTGGGCGTGATCACCGCCGCCAGGGGGAAGAGCTCCTCCATCAGCGCAGTGAGGGCAGTGTCCTGCATGAGCGCGCTGCCGCTGGTGGCCACCATCACCGGGTCCACCACAATACGCTCTGCCCGGTATTCCCGCAGCTTAGCGGCAATGACGCGGATGATGTCGGCGTTGGAGACCATGCCGATCTTTACCGCATCGGGCCGGATATCCTCAAACACGCAGTCCAGCTGTGCGCCCACAAAAGCCGGGGTCGCCTCCAATACCTCCCGCACGCCGGTGGTATTCTGGGCCGTCAGGGCGGTGATGGCGCTCATGCCATACACCCCCAGGCAGGTCATAGTCTTCAGGTCGGCCTGGATCCCGGCGCCGCCGCTGGAATCACTGCCCGCGATAGTCAAAACTCGTCTCATCTGCTTGCCTCTCCTTTTTTCGTTTGGATTTCTGTGGGGCAGACCAAAAAAGGCGGGATGTCCCAGTTGGGACATCCCGCCTCAAGCGTTTCTCTATGCTCCTCCGTACGAAGGAGAACCGCACGAAGTCTGTGCCGCGTCCCTACGTTGGCATTACCCACATCAGGTAAGGTCGAGGGACTCGCCCCTCCTCTCAGCCCCCTCGCGGGAGCTCCCTTGCGTGTTTTATTGTAGGACTAACGAAACCTTCTGTCAATCCCTATTTCCGGGGATACAGGCAATCAGCCCTTGGGTGCAAACTTATCCCAGTAGCCCATGAAGAAGATGATGAGCACGATCACGGGAAGGACAAAGGTAAAGTAAACGCGTAGCTTTCCGGGGAAGCGGGCGCCCTCACCCTGGTTGGCCTCCTTCAGGAAGTTCTCATAGCCCCAGCCGTATTTGTCGGAGACACAGCAGAAGAGCAGATAGACCACCGAGCCCAGAGGCAGCAGATTGTTGCTGACCAGGAAATCCTCCAGGTCCATGATTCCCATGCCCAGCACCTTCACGCCGCTCCACAGGTTGTTGCCCAGCAGGCAGGGCAGGCTCAGCAGGAAGATGAGCACCAGGTTGGCCAGCACCGCCTTGCGCCGGGAAATGGCCCACTTGTCCATCCAGCAGGCCAGAATGTTCTCAAAGACCGCCGTCACGGTGGAGAGGGCCGCAAAGAAGAGGAACACAAAGAACATGGCGCCCCACAGCCGGCCGCCGGGCATGGCGTTAAAGACATTGGGTAGGGTGACAAAGATCAGATTGGGGCCCGCGTCGGGCTGCACCCCGAAGGCAAAGGCCGAGGGGAAGATGATCAGACCCGAGATGAAGGCCACACAGGTATCCAGGATACCCACGCTGATGGCCTCGCCGAACAGGCGGCGCTCCTTGCCGATGTAGCTGCCGAAGATGGCCATGGCGCCGATGCCCAGGCTCAGGGTAAAGAAGGCCTGACCCATAGCGTCATAGATGGCACGGAACAGGCGGAAGTTCCCCTCGCCGTCGTACATCAGGTTGTGGAAATTGGGCACCAGATAGAACTTCAGGCCCTCTATCGCCCCGGGAAGGGTGACGGCGCGCACCGCCAGCACCACCAAGAGCGCCAGCAGGCAGAGCATCATGGCCTTGTTGATCTTCTCCACGCCATTTTGCAGTCCCCGGCTGCACACCAGCATGCCCAGCACCACCACAATGGCCATAAAGAGCAGCTGGATGCCAGGGGTGGCCACCATCTGTCCATAGGCATCCGCCACACCGGCGGTATCCAGGCCCTCAAAGCGGCCCAGCACCATCTTGCAGAAATACAGCAGAAGCCAGCCGGCAATGGTGGTATAGAACATCATGAGCAGGTAGTTGCCCGCCATACCGAACCAGCCGTACCAGTGCCACTTGCTGCCCTTGGGCTCCAGCTGCTGGAAGGAGACGATCACACTCTTCCGGCTGGCTCGTCCCACCGCGAACTCCATGGCCATGATGGGCAGACCCATCACCACCAGGAAGGCCAGGTAGATCAGCACGAAGGCTGCGCCGCCATACTGTCCCACAATATAGGGGAAGCGCCACACATTTCCCAGGCCAATGGCGCACCCGGCTGAGATGAGCACAAAGCCCAGCCGGGACGCAAAGGTCTCTCTCTCTTTCACATCCGTTTCCTCCTTGCCTCTTTTGGGCACAACGCCCACACATATGTTGACATTTTACCCCGTTTTCCCATCAACTGTCAACCTTGCTTCTTTCCCTTTGCACACCCTGTTTCCATAAAAATACCGGAGGCCGGATCATCGATCCGGCCTCCGGTATCCATGCTTATGCGAGCCAATCCAGGACCACATCTCGCAGGGTGGAAGGAGTTACCGTGTTGCGCAGCAGGAGTTCCATTAATTCATCAATGCGGGAAACGCTTACGGTGACATGGGGGAGCTGTGCTCCCTCACTTCCATCCGCAGCCGCGATCTTTACGCCGTAGCTTTCACAGGCGAACCCATCACTCACACACATTTGGTCCACCAAGATGTAATAGTCGAAGCAGTACTTTTGACCGTCCTCACCCTCCTCAGTGCGCTGCCCGACGTACAATTCCCTCATCTTGCGCCTTCCCCTCCTTATATCAGATCACTTCCAATGCAATTATATTGTATTTCCTACGGCACGGAAAGAAAAATCGTTCGCAATTTTCCCACGGAACTGCCATTTTTCCACACATTTCCCCCAATTCCACGATCGTCAACCGCGACATTTGTCAAATTACGCCGCTTCATCGGGAACTTGGTCGCACACTTTTTCTTTTCTGGCTGCAAAAATCCCGCCGGGCACCCGGAAAAACCGGGCCCGGCGGGCTGCTCTCTATTACGCTTTTCCGCTCAACCGTTCATCCACACATTTGATGAGCTCCAGTACGCTGGCATACTCCTGCCGCGGCGTCCCATCCAGCCAGTACAGAAATCCCTGCCAGGTGGTATTCCGCCGGGTGATGACATACAGCTGAAAGGTGGCTGCTTCGCCCCGGGCGGCCTCCACCTCTTCCCGGGACATGCCGCTGTTCAGATCTTTGGCGACCAAGTCGCTGCACCCCTCTCCCCGTCCGGGGCAGAAGGTACGGGTGCGCTCAAAGGCCTGGGGAAAATTCTGTGTATCCAGCACTTCCTCCAGTTGGAGCAGAAGTCCGCCGATATCGGAAAAGGAAAAGGGACGCAGCAGGCGGCGGCTCACGACCCGGCCGCAGATACGCCCGTCCGTCACCTGATCCACACAGATCCGGATGGCTGCGTCATAGTGGTTCATATTTGCCGGCATAGCTTCTCCTCCTCACCGTACTGCGGCAAGCCGTTTTTGCATCCATTCGCTGTTGATGCTGTGGCGCAGGGCCTCCTCTTGGCTGATGCGTCCATTCTGCACCAGGCGCAGCAGGCTCTGGTCCATGGAGACCATGCCCTCCGCCGCGCCCTGGGAGATCACATTGTCGATCTGATGGGCCTTGGACTCCCGGATCATATTGCGGATGGCGCTGTTGACCACCATCACCTCAAAGGCCGGGGTCAGCCCCCCGTCCACGGTGGGCACCAGCTGCTGCGAGACCACGCCTTCCAGCACCATGGACAGCTGGGTGCGGATCTGCTGCTGCTGCTCCGGCGGGAAGGAATCCACGATCCGGTCAATCGTACTGGACGCCCCCACCGTGTGCAGCGTGGAGATGACCAGATGGCCGGTCTCGGCGGCGGTGACCGCCGCCCGGATGGTGTCGGCGTCCCGCATCTCGCCCAGAAGGATGATATCGGGGGCCTCCCGCAGGGCGGCCCGCAGCGCGGCATCGTAGGATGCCGTGTCGGTGGACAGCTCCCGCTGGGTCACCACGCTCTCCTTGTGGTGGTGGAGGTATTCAATGGGGTCTTCAATGGTGATAATGTGGCTGTTGCGGGTGGAGTTGACTGCGTCCACCAGACAGGCCAGTGTGGTGGTCTTGCCGCTGCCCGCCGGGCCAGTGAAGAGCACCATACCCCGGGTGTAGCGGGAAAAGGCCATCACATTGTCCGGGATTCCCATGGCCTCCCGGTCAGGCAGCGCAAAGGAGACCACCCGGATCACCAGTCCCAGGGAGCCGCGCTGCTTGAGGGCGTTGACCCGGAAGCGGGAGAGGCCCCGCACGGCAAAGGAGAAATCATCGTCCCCCACCTCCAGCAGGCGCTTCATATCCCGCTCTCCCGCCAGGTGGTAGAGCTCTTCCACCAGGGCCTGAATGTCAGGGGGGAGGAGACGTTCCCCCTCCCGCCGGATCAGGCCATGGATCTTATAGGCTGCCGGCATGCCGGCAATGATGAGAATATCTGAGGCGGAGCGGGCCACGGCCCCCTCCAGGATCTCCAGAATGGTCATGCTGTTTCCTTCTTTCAGCGGGCGGGGCCGGTTCACTCGCCCAGGCCGCCGTCCCACAGGTTCCACTGGTCTTGGATCTCACTCTCGTCGGGCCCGCTGGCCACCACTTCCCAGTGTTCAATGGTAACGCCGCCCTCCATCGCGCCCGACGGAATGCGTCCCAGCGTGATGTGAAGGGACTGATTCCCCTCCATGGGGATCCACTCGTCCAGCTCGGTCTCATTCCCGGAGGCAAAGGCGGCATACCGCTGGGCTGCCTCCCGGTCGGCAGCATAGTAGGACTGCACCGTCTCTGCATTGATCTCCGAGAGGGCCAGGTCCGCCTTGGCGGTCGTCAAAGTCAGTGCCGCAAAAATAGACAGAGTGAGCACCAGCAGCACCGTAATGATGGTGATGATCCCCACTCCAAAGGGAGATTCCTGCCGTCTATCCAAGGTAGGTCACCCCTTCCAACTCATAAACCTGGATATCGTCTTGATAGATGGCGATATCCAACTCGTTCCCACGCACCGCGCACTGGACACTAAATCCATTGTCCTCTTCCCTGCGCTGCGCGGGCTCCTCCCCGGTGGCCTTCCACTCCTCGGCGATGGATTGGGCGAGATAGACCGCCTGGGTGAGACGCGTGCTCTCCTGGCTGATACGGCGGGCATGGACCAGAAGGCCCACGCAGACCGCCGCGCACAGGGCAAAGATCAGGAGATTGCACACCAGCTCGATGAGAAAGAGGTTGGCTTTTTTCGGTCCGTAACTCATCCCAACACCTCCCCGCCGGGTACCGTGTTCACGCCCATCCGGGACGTGACGCTGGCGGAACAGACCTCGCCATCCTCCGCCGTCACGGTGATGGTGAGAAGATCTCCCTCCAGCGTCAGCTCCATACGATCCAGAGGCAGAATGGCTACGCCGTCCTCGGCCTTCATGCCGCTGTCCTTCTCGGCATAGAGCTCCCGCAGCTGTCCGTCATAGACATACAGGACCGTATGGTAGTCGCTCTCGCCGGAATCGGTCAGCTCCAGGGCGGGCAGGTACTCAAAGGAGCCTACCCCCACACTCCAGGACCGGCGAACCTGATTGATCAGATAGGACAGTGCCGTGCGCTCCGTCTCGTTCCCGTCGGAGACCGCTACCACGTCCCGATAGACTCCGCTGCCCAGCAGGGTGATTCCCATGGCCAGGATAAAAAAGAGGGCGCACAACACCACGACCAGAGCGGAACGCAGTCCGCGCCCTTCACTTGAGAGTTTCATAACTGGTCACGCTCCTTCCAAAATGGGCCGCCCGCCCATTCCAGAACGGGATCCCCCTGCCCTGCCGCGGGCAAAACCGTGATGTCGGGCATCAGGTTGGAGGCGATGTACTGATAGTCCACAAAGATCCGGCTCTCATCAATGGATACGCCGTAGCGCTCCTCCAGATCGGCCAGACTGGCCGGATAGCTTCCTTCCAGCGCATAGCACTGGACTGCCGCACGCCGGACCGCACGTTCTGTCATGACCAGGCTCTCCTGGTCTGCCTTTCCGCCCAGTCCTCCCGCCGCAGCAAAGAGAAATACAGGCAGTACAACGACCAACAGCACCAGGGGCAGGGCCCGGCGCAGGGTATGTCTGGACTGGAACAAAAAAACACCTCCCAAAAACGGTCTTTATCAACCGCCGATGGCGGAGAGCACACCCAGCAGGGGCAGCATCACGGACAGGAGCACCAGTCCCACCGCCAGACAGAGGATGATGACCAGGCCATACTCAAAGCGGCTGAGGAGCAGCGAGAGCCGCTCATCGGCGTCGGCCTGACAGCGGCGGGAGAGCTCTTCCATGGCCTGCTCGGACACGCCGGCCCGGAAACCGGCACTCAGAAGCCCCGCCTGAAGACCGGTAAAGAGCCCGCAGCTCTCCACCGCGTCAGCAAAGGCAGTCCCTGCCGCCATCCGGTCCCGGCAATCCTTCAGGGCGGGGGCGATCCCCGTTCCGTCCAACAGGTCACAGGAGCGGTCCATGGCCTCATCCAGCGGTAGACCACTGGAGAGCATCAGCGCCATGGCAGAGGCAAAGCGGCTGCGGTCCACCGCCCGATAGGGCGCGGTACCGGAGAGCAGACGGCTCAGGGCAGCCTGCCCCTTGGCAGTGCGGAACATCCAGAACACCCACACCGCAGCAGCCACCAGCACCACCGCAAAGGCGGCAGCCACATATTTACTCACCGCGCCAAAGGTCATCAGACCCCGGGCAACGGGGGACAGACTCACACCCAGCTGGCTGAATACCTGCTGGAACACGGGCAGTACCCGGGATACCAGGGCCAGAAAAACCACCGCGATGAGCACCGCCATGGCCGCCGGATAGGCGATGGCCCGCCGGAGGGACTGCTGGGTGTCCGCCTCCCGGCGGTAGTACGCGGAGAGGGCCGAGAGCACCTGGTCCAGCCGGCCGGAGGCCTGCCCGATCTCCACCATGCGCAGCATATAGTGGGGGAATACTCCCGTCTCCTCCAGCGCCGCGGAGAGCGCACGTCCTTCCAGCAGAACGGCGTGCATCCGCTCCAGCAGTTCCTTCTCACGGGGGGATCGGGCGTCCTGGGCCAGGATACCCACACTCTCCTCCGAGCCGATGCCGGCCTGGACCATCAGAGAGAGCTCATAACAGAATACAGAGAGCTCATCCGGGCCAAGCACCTGGGGCTTTGCCGTCTTTTTCATTCTTTTCGCTCCCTTTCCGCTCCTTTAATAGGCGTATTTCTGGGAATAATTGCTGGGGGTGGTCACGTACTTCATGATGGAGGCGCTCCCCTTGCCGGTGGAGACAAAGGTGGGGTCCATCATGGTCCAGCTCTTGCCGTCAAAGTAGATGGCATTCTTGATCCAGCCCACGCCCTCCACATAGACGTCGATCCAGGCGTGGTAGATCTTGCCCGCATAGCCCACGACCAGCTTGCAGGGGATATCCTGAGAGCGGAGCATGGTGGCCATGACCGCTGCATAGTCAAAGCAGATGCCCTTGCGCGCAGCCAGCACCTTATCCACATCGGGCAGATAGCCCGTGGGCGGATTGGCCGCCAGGTCGTAGTCGTAGCTGAAGTTGCTGGTCACCCAGTTGAAGATCGCGCTTACCTTGGCCAGATCATCGGTGGCGCCGGCATTCTGCACGATCTCTTTTCCCTTGGCCACCGTGGTGCTCTTTTCCGTAAAGTTCACATACTGGTTGGGGTAGAGGAAGGGCAGAAACTGGTTGCGCAGCTTCAGAGAGACGCTGGTGCTGTACGCCTGGGCATACTTCGTGCCGGAGGTGTTCTCAAACACCTTGACGGTGTAGCTTCCGTCCCCCTCGGTCAGAGGAAAGGTCTCATAGCTGCCGGTATTGTTCAGGTTATAGGTATAGGTCGTGCCGCCGCTCTTGGTGATCTGCACTTTGATGCGGACATTTTTTCCGCCGGTGTACTTGACCTGGATAAATCCCTCGCTCAGATTGGACGTATCCACGGCGGCTTTCGCGTTGGAGAGGACGGTGACGCCGCTCTGCATAACGGTCTTGGACGGAATGTTGGAAGCCTCCGCCCAGGTCTGAAATACCGTGCCGGCAACGCCCGCCGTCAAAACCAGGGCGAGAACTGCGGCACCAACGCGCTTTTTGATGGGTAGATTCAAGGTGTTACCTCCTCAGTTGGAATAGGGGAAGGGTCCGCCGTGCCGATGTCCAGCCAGGCGGGGAAATCGTAGTTTTCGTCATAGGGCAGGATATCCACCTGCCGGGCGCGCACCACATAGCGGTGGTCCGCCACGCCAATGGGCGTACAGGTGGTCAGGGTCAGGCAGGAAAAGCCCTGGCAGTAAATAACGCTCCAGTCGTCCGGCTCAATGATCTTGGTCTGATCCCAGACATACTGGTAGATGTGCGTCTCATCCACCAGATAGAGGCAGTCGCCCGGCCCGATGGTGTGCAGGTAGTAAAAGGGAACGTCGTCCGTGATCTGGCCGTTGCGCACCCAGTTCCGATGACCCGCAATGGACACATTGCCCCCAACCTCATCCGGCATCTGGGCATAATCATACAGGCCCTCCCCCTGGAGAAGGGTCTGTTCGTCCACACCGTCCAGGACCGGGACGTCCACATCAAGCTTCGGAATCACCAGGCGCATACTGCCGCTCACATAGGCCTTGCGCTTTTCGCTGACAAATACTTTATCCTGAGGGAGTCCCCCGTCATCCGCCTCCGGCCAGGGCATGGGCGTGGCGGAGGGGGAGGGGAGGACCTCCAACGTGGGCTGTGGCTGTGCCGTATACCGCGGTGTGGGCAGTGGGGCCGGCCGGCTGCTTTTCCACACAGCAGCGCCGGCCAGCACCAGCAGCACAGCGGCGGCGGCAAAACAGAGTACCGCCCAGAGTTTGTGTTGTTTCATGGAAAAACCGGCTCCTTTTTCGCTCACGCCATCTCCAGCTCCCGGATGCGGTAGGAGATCTTGAGGAAGCTGCGCCGGTGCTGCCGGTAGAAGGCAGCGACGATCCGCTCCATAACCATGGTGGAATCCTCAAAATTGGCCGCGGGCAGCATCACGACATACTGCGCCCCGCTGTACCGGGAGACCACGTCCCCCCGCCGCAGGCCGTTGGTGAGGATGGCAAGAAGCTGATCCATCGTGTTGTTGAGCGCCCCCAGTTCCGGCATTCCGCCTCCGGGCAGAGAGACCGTCAGAAGCGCCAGATGGACGCAGGTCCCGTTGCGGGCAGCCCGGCGGGCCTCCAGACGGTAGGCCTCCCGGAAGAAGCCGTATTCGCACACAAAGGCACCGGGACGGATGGCGGTCTCCTTCAGGCTCTGCTGAATGACCGCCAGATCGGTCTCCAGGCTCTTTTCCGTGTCCATAATGGCGGTATAGAGATCCCGCAGCTCGGCCGAGGGCGTGACGCCCAAACTCCGGTAGAGCAGATCGGTGGCCATCTCATAGCGCTCCAGCGCGGCGGCATCCCGTCCCTGCTTCACCAGAGAGCGCACCACCAGGATGTGAAGCCCCTCGTCCAGGGGATCCAGCTCGCTGGCACGGCTGCACAGGGCGGTCATCTCTTCAAACTGCTCGTGCTTTTCCAGAAGGGCGGCATACTCCTTCACCGCCCGGACAAAAAGGGCGTGGTAGTGGGTGGACAGGGGGATCACCCACATATGGTTTTCCTGCTTGGGCAGGAAATCCCCTTTGTACAGTTCGGCAGCCTCTCGGTAACAGGCCATCCGCTCCTCATCGCTCCGGTCTTTCTCCTGGGCGCGCAGGCACAGCTCTTCAAAGCGGTCGGCGTCCACCACGCACTCGATCTCCCGGTTCCAGGAGTAAGAGCCGCGCTGGGACAGGATCGGGGGCATATCGCTGGGAAACAGGGGCTCGAGCATGGCACGAACCCGGTAGAGCAGGGTTTTCAGCGCATTGACGGGATTGGAGCTGTTCTCTTCCGGCCAGAACAGTTCGATCAGCTCCGACTGGGATACATTCCGATCCCGGTGTATGATCAGATAGCAAAGGACATTCCAAGGTTTCTGCGAGCGATTGATCTCATCGGTCAGGAGATTTCCATCTACCTCTATACCGAAACCGCCCAGCATAGAGACCGAGACAGACATCCGTTTCGGTACGGCGGCTGGCTGTTTCATGTGACGTTCCTCCCTTACTTTGGGACAAAGCGTGCGGCTGACATATCCTCTTTCTTCTCTTGTATGTACGCATGATTCGTTCCATTCACACACACGTGTGGCATGATACAACTATCATTATATCAGCTTTTCCCCGAAAAAGGTAGTGCTTTTCCCACTTTAAAACGCCAAAATATGGCGGTATACCCTTACTCAGGGATGTACGCTCTGACCCGGAGCCGGGCGCCCAGACTCTCGGCCAGCGTACGGCAGCGCTGGATCTCCTCCGGCGTCTTGTCCTTATCCACAATGGTCATGACCACATGGGGCACATACGCCGTAGCCCGGCGGGTGAAGTCCAGCATGGCCTCCCAGCCCTGCACTCCATCCTTGGGCTGGGTCACGGCGCAGTACTCCTCCGCCGTGGAGCCGTTGAGGGAGATGGATACCGTGTCGATCCGCCCCGCCAGATCCGCCGTCACATCCCGGCCCTGGATCAGGTTGGCGTGTCCGTTCGTGTTGATACGCACCGGGGGAAGGCCGGGGACCTCCTCCTTCAGCCGGTCCACCAGCCACAGGATGTCATCCGTGCGGAACATGGGCTCTCCAAAGCCGCAGAACACCAGCTCCCGATAGGAGGGGAGATCCCGTTTCCGCAGGTCATCCAGAGCCTCCTCCCGGGTGGGCTCGTGCTCCAGCCACAGGTCGTCGGCGTAGATACTCCCCTTGTGTCCGTTGTGGCGCAGGCAGAAGACACAGGCGCAGTCGCAGCGGTTGGTGAGGTTGACGTAGAGCGCGCCTTCATATTCATAAGATATGGTCATCATACAGATTAACTCCCTTCGATCCGGCCCCTGGGGCCGTCATGGTGCCTCTTATGCCTCGAGACGGAAAAAGCGTCTTCCGTTTTCCGTCGTGATGCGGGCCACTTCTTCGGTGCTCAAACCCTTGATCTGGGCCACGGTCTCCGCCATGCGGTAGAGGTAGCCCGAGTCGCACCGCCGCCCCCGGAAGGGCTCCGGCGTCATATAGGGCGCGTCGGTCTCCAGCATGATGTGCTCCAAAGGCAGCCACTCCAGCACCTCCAGCGCACGCCGGGCCTTTTTAAAGGTGATGTTCCCGGTGAAGGAGAGCATCCACCCCATCCGGACCAGGATCTTGGCCTCCTCCACGCTGCCCGCATAGCAGTGGAACACCCCCCGGGCATTGGGGTGGGCCCGGGCAATATCCAGGCAGTCCTGGTGGGCATCCCGGTCGTGTACGATGGCGGGGAGGTCCAGCTCCTCCGCCAGGGAGAGCTGCGCGTCATAGAACTCCCGCTCCTTGGCCCGTCCCTCCGGGTCCTTCACCCAGTAGTAGTCCAGTCCGATCTCGCCGATGGCCTTCACCCGGGGATGGGCCGCCAGGGTGCGGATGGCATCCAGATCCGCCAGGGAGACCCCCTCCAGATTTTCCGGGTGGTACCCCACCGCGGCGTAGAGGAAGGGATAGCGCTCCGCCAACTCCACCGCAAAGCGGGATGTCTCCAGATCACAGCCCGGATTGACCACCAGCTCTACCCCCCGCTCTGCAAGGCCCTCCAGGACCTGATGACGGTCGGCGTCAAACGCATCGCTGTCATAATGGGCATGAGTGTCAAAATACATGTTCTCCGACCTCTCTTGTCAAAAATCATACGGGGGCGTCTAGTGTTTTTTACCTCTGTTTATGATACAATGATTTTTACTCGAATGCAAGGGAGCGAATCTGTCATGTCTGCTGCAACCAGTTCACTTACCGCCGCCTTTTCCGCCTTTGCGCGGGAGGGCGGTTATCTGCTCCGGGACAACCGGATCTACGGCGCCTGCCGCCGGTACCCCTTTGAGGCCGCACTGGCCTCCCACGGCCGGGGCGCCGTGTGCTTTTTCTTTCGGATCAACGGCATTTTATCCGCTGATCGGCTGAAATCTCTGCGGGAGACTCTGGGCCAGGGCTGGACCATCGGCGTGGTCTCTTCCGGCACATACAGCCTCACCTATAAGCCCACCCGGGAGCAGAACGAAAGTCCTGATTTTGCCGGGGCCGTAGAGCACATGGCCAAGGCGCTCCAGGCGGACCGCATCCCAGTCCCCGACACCTGTCCCCTCTGCCAGAAAACGGGCTGCGACGCTCTGGCCAAAGTACAGGACTTTGGCTTTGGTCCCGTCCACCGCTCCTGTCTACGCAAGGCGGAAAAAACGCTCCGTCCGGTGCGCGCCTCCGGGAGCCGTGCCCTGGGCTTGATCGGCGCCCTTCTCGGCACTCTGGTCGGACTGATCCCGTCTATATTCACCATTGTGCTCCTGGACCGGGTCTTTCTGCTGGCCTATGCCATCCCGCCGCTGTGCGCTTTCCAGGGGTATAAGCTTCTGCATGGGCGGATGGACCGCCACGCCCCGCTGGTGACCGCCGCCCTCTTCTCCCTGGCCGCCACCCTGTTCCTGGGCCTGGGGCACTGTGCCTATGCGGCGCAGGGTCTCTCCGCCCCCGCACAGTTGCTGGAGCTCTGGTCCGCCCGCTATGGTCTGGGTGAACTGCTCAAGGAGCTGCTCGTCTGGGTCTTTGGCAGCTGGCTGGCCTGGGGGCAGTTCAGCCGTTCCTCCGGCTATGCCGCCCACTCCATCCAGACCTCTCTGGATACCATGACCGACCGAAACGGCAAGGCACTGGCCTCCTCCAAGCGCACCTGATCAAATCTGTTCCCCATCCAAGCCCATGATTTGACATGGACCGGCGTGGCCTTCCGAGCCGCGCCGGTCCATTTGATTTTCTCAGCAGACCACATGAATGGGGCTGCCGGCCAGCCAGGCCCGCAGGTTTTCACAGACCAGGGCGGCCCGCTTCTCCATGGACTGCCCGGTGGCAAAGGCCACATGGGGCGTGGCCAGCACATGTCTGGCGCGCAGGAGGGGATGATCCTCGGGTACCGGCGGCTCCATCTCAAACACATCGATGCCCGCGCCGGCAATGCGTCCCTCGTTCAGGGCGTCGGCCAGGGCCTGGGAGTCCACCACGCTTCCCCGGGCGGTATTGATCAGCAGCGCGTTGGATTTCATCCGCCCGATGCGCTCGGCGTCCATCAGTCCTTTTGTCTCCTCTGTAGCCGGGACGTGGAGGGAGACGATGTCGCACTCGGACAGCAGGGTATCCAGATCCACCTGCTTGACCCCCGGCAGTGTCTTGGGGGAGCGGTTGTAGCCGTATACCTCACAGCCAAAGGCGTTTGCGATGGCGGCCACCCGGCTGCCGATGGCACCCAGGCCGACCACGCCGAACTTCTTTCCCTCCAACTCAAAGCCCACCAGTCCGTTCTTGGTCCCGCCCCGGCGGACCACCTCGTCACAGGCGCCCAGGTTCCGGCCCAGCGCGATTACCATACCGAACACCAGGTCCGCCACGGCCGCCGTCGAGTAGCCGGCACAGTTGGACACGGTGATCCCCCGCTCCCGGCAATAGGCGAGATCCACATGGTCCACACCGGTAAAGGCCACATTGATGTATTTCAGGTTGGGGCAGTGCTCCATGACCTCCCTGCGGTACGGAAAATTGGACAGGATCACCGCGTCGGCCTCTCTGGACCGCTCGATCAGGGTGGGCACGTCCTCCGCACGGGTATCATAGGCCACGACCTCCATCCGGCCGTCCACCGCTTTCTCTACCATGTCCAGCAGCTTTTCCTGCTCAATCCCCAGAGGTTCCAACACCATCAGCTTCATCGCATATCGCTCCTTCCGCCCCATATTAACTCGGTCGTTCTGTTGTCTGCCGGTTGGCCCGGCGGGGTCCATTATAGGCCTTTTTTTCTTCCCCCGCAAGCGGCAGGGCTTCCGCCCATTACGCCGCGTCAGACAGCTCCTCCCGCGCCTCCTGCTCACTGTCCGCCGAGAAGCAGAATCGCCCGGCATGGTCATATACCTCCACATGTCCGCAGACCCATCGAAATTCGTAATACATCAGGAGACGCCCCTTTCTGTTCTGAGAAGTTGTCTTTAGCATACGCCTCCTACAGTCCATTAAACCGGACTCTGACACGCATGTTCCGGTTTTAGACTTTTTTAATCCTTTCTTTACCGCCCTTTCAGGCTTGCGCGGTATACTGGACACAACCTGAGAAAGGAGCGATAGCGATGTTGACACTCACACTATGTACGGCGGTCCTCTTTCTTCTGGCCCTGATCGGTCTGGTCCTTGTGGCGGTAGGCCTGCCCTTTGCGGTCCTCTTTTTTGCGCTGCTTCCCCTGGCGCTGCTGCCGGTGGGGGCGGTCATGCTGCTTTTGGGCCTGCTCCGCACACCCCGGCAGGCAGAACGGATCCTGCCCGGGCTGGTGGTATTTCTTTTGGGTCTGGCTCTGCTCTACCATTAACTTTTTCTTACGTTTCCCCCCACTTCTTGACTTGTGTCCCGGCAGACGGGTATAATGTCGGTACGATTTCTGAGAAGGGGGAGTGCCCATGGAAACCCATATTCTGGTGGTGGACGACGAGCCGGAGATCGCCGATCTGGTGGAGGTCTATCTCCAGAGCGAGGGCTTTACCATCCACAAATGCGGCAGCGGCACCGCCGCGCTGGAGGTGGTGCGCTCCGTCCCCCTGGATCTGGCTATTCTGGACGTGATGCTCCCCGATATCTCCGGCTTTACCCTTTGCAGCGAGATCCGCAAGGAACACCATTTCCCCGTGCTCATGCTCACGGCCAAGGTGGAGGACTCGGACAAGATCACCGGGCTGACCATCGGCGCGGACGACTACATCACCAAGCCCTTTAACCCCCTGGAGCTCATCGCCCGGGTCAAGGCCCAGCTCCGGCGCTATACCCGTTACAACGAGACCGACAAGAGCGCCGGGGAGGTCATCGACTTCAACGGTCTGGTCATCAACCGCTCCACCCATGAGTGCTGGCTCTACGACCAGCCTCTGGTGCTCACCCCCATCGAGTTTGACATCCTCTGGATGCTCTGCGAGAACCGGGGACAGGTCATCTCAGCGGAAAAGCTCTTTGAGTCGGTCTGGAAAGAGAAATATCTGGACCGGAACAACACGGTCATGGTCCACATCCGCCGCCTCCGAGAGAAGATGGGGGAGCCCTCCCGCAATCCCCGCTTTATCAAGACGGTGTGGGGCGTGGGCTACAAAATCGACTGATACAACAGGCGGAGCTAGGCCAAGCCGCCATAGAATGCGGCGACCCCGGGCAGTCTGCCCTGGGGCCGCCGATTACTATTTTTCCGTCCCGAAAGGTTATGAAGGAGGATCAAATACAAATGAACAGCAGCTCAAAATCTCAAAAAGGTATGACTACAATCACTGGCTATATCAATAAAAATGAGCAGCAGAACCTGGGGAAAACTGATCTGGACGGCACCGATTTTGCTCAAAAGCTTTATCTCATGCGCTGTCTGCGCTGCGGACATACATACAAGGCAAACGGCAGCGATATTCACCTAAAAAAGTGTCCAAACTGCCAGGGTGGCGCCGATACAGGCCATTGCTGAGGACTCAGGGAAGCGCGGCATTCCGTGAGAGGACCGTCTTCCACGGTCTGTCCCTCTCGGGGGCAATGCGGAGCTCGACCCCTTCCATCCCACTGAGCACAACAGGCGGAGCCGGGACGGCTTCGCCTTTTCTTTTGCCGGTGGGTATGCTAAGATATACAGATACCGAATCTACACGGGTGGTGACCGATATGCAACGACCCCGCCTTCCGCTGGGCGATTACTATCAGCTTCTTCTTCAGCACGGCCTGCTGGCCGGCGACGCGCCTCTTCCCACCGTTCTGGAGCGCACGGTGGAACTGGTCTCCTGCGACTCCCAAAAGGTGATTCCAGGCACCCTCTTTCTCTGCAAGGGCGCGGCTTTCAAGGGACAATATCTGGCCGACGCCATACAGCGCGGGGCCTTTGCCTATGTGAGCGAGCGCCCCTATGAGGAGGGGGGAGACGTCCCCTGTATTCTGGTCCGGGACATCCGTACTGCCATGGGCCTGCTGGCCGACCACTCCCACGGCCATCCCTCCGGCCGCCTTACCATCACCGGGATTACCGGTACCAAGGGCAAGACCACCACGGCCTACTATATCAAATCCATTGTGGACGCCTGGCGGACCGGGCAGGGCTTGCGGGAGAGTGCCATCCTCTCCACCATCGTCACCGACGACGGGCTGGAGCGCCGCCCCGCCAAGCTCACCACTCCGGAGCCTCTGGATCTCCAGCGGCACCTCCTCAACGCGGTGACCGCCGGGAGCGAGTATGTGACCATGGAGTTCTCCAGCCAGGCCCTCAAATACGGCCGGGTCATCGGAGTGGATCTGGCCTGCGCGGTGTTCCTCAACATCGGCGAGGACCACATCTCCCCGGTGGAGCACCCCGACTGGGCGGACTATTTTGCCTCCAAGCTCCTCATCTTCCGGCAGGCCCGTACCGCCTGCGTCAATCTGGACTGTGACCACGCTGCGGATGTGCAGGAGGCCGCCTCGGTCTGTCAGCGGGTGGTGACCTTCTCCCAGCGCTCCGCTGACGCCGACGTCTATGCCAGCGACGTGCGCAAGGTTGGCCACACCATCCGCTTCCATGTGCGCACCCCCCGGTATGAGGAGGAGCTCACCCTGGGCATGCCCGGCCTCTTCAATGTGGAGAACGCTCTGGCCGCCGTGGCGGTGGCCGAGGCCTACGACATCCCCATGGAGGCGGTGGAGCAGGGCCTCCGCCAGGCCGCCGTGCCCGGCCGGATGGAGCACTATGTCTCGGCAGACGGGCAGGTCTCGGTCATCGTGGACTATGCCCACAACGGCATGAGTCTGGAGTACCTCCTCCGCTCCGCCCGGACCGAGTATCCGGGGCGGGAGCTCACCGTCCTCTTCGGCTGCACCGGCGGCAAGGGGATCGACCGCCGGGAGGGCATGGGGACGGCCGCCGGGGCCTTGGCCGACCGTATCCTGCTCACGGAGGATGATCCCGGGCCGGAGGAGGTCACCGACATCTGCGCCGACATCCAGCGCTATCTCACCCCCTTCGGCAAGGTGGGAGAGGTCATCCCCGACCGGGAGGAGGCCATCTCCCGGGCCATCCTGAACTGCCATACTCCGGCGGTGGTGGTCCTGGCCGGAAAGGGCTGCGAGCACCTGCAAAAGCGGCGCAACGGTCCGGAGCCCTGCGTCCCGGACGGCCTGCTGGCCCAGCAGGTGCTGGACCGCTATGACCGGGGCTGAGCTGAGCGCCGCCTTTGCGGCGGCCGGTGCGGCGGGCTGGGGCCATGTGGCCTATGAGCGGCTGCTCCCCGCCATGAGCCGGGAGGCGCGGGACCGGGCAGAAAACCTGTGTCCCGGCGCTCAAAGCGTTCTGGTGGCCGCTTTCCCGTACTACGCCGGGCGGACGCCGGGCAATCTCTCCCTCTACGCCCGGGGGCGGGATTACCACCTGGTGATCACCGAGGCACTGACCACAATTTGTCATATGCTGGAGGAAAAATACGAATCGTATCGTTTTGTGCCCGGTGCGGACAACTCCCCCCTCCCGGAGCGGGAGGCCGCCCGCCTGGCTGGGCTGGGTATGATCGGGCAGCACGGCCTGGTGATCCTGCCGCCCTACGGCAGCTGGATCTTCCTGGGCACCATCCTCACCGATCTGGACCTTGCCCTCCCGCCCGCTTTGCCCAGCGGGGGGTGTATGGCGTGCGGCAAATGCCTCTCTGCCTGTCCCGGCGGCGCGCTGCGGGGAGATTCCTTTGATCCGGAGCGCTGTCTCTCCCACCTCACCCAGAAAAAGGGAGAGCTTCCGCCGGAACAGGAAGCCCTGGTAGCCGCCCACCCGCTCATCTGGGGGTGCGACGTATGCCAGCTGGTCTGTCCCCACAACGCCGGAGCCGTGGAGACCCCGCTCGCTCCCTTCCGGGAGGATCGGCTCGATTCTCTCACCAGCGAGGCGGTGGAAGGCCTCACCAACCGGCAGTTCCGGGAGGCCTACGGAGAACGGGCCTTTGCCTGGCGGGGCCCGGCCGTCCTGCGGCGCAATTTAGCCCTGCAAAAAAAGAAGTGACAAACGCATAACCGCCGCCTGTTCTGGCGATACTCAGGTATCAAACACCAGAAAAGGCGGCGGTTTTATGTTGGTACGTGATTTGATGAATCCCCATGTGGTCTCCATCACCCCCGTGGAGAGCGCGGCCCTGGCGGCCCGGCTGCTCTCCCGGTATGATCTGGGGGCCCTGCCGGTGTGTCAGAACGACGGACGGCTCAAGGGCATGGTGACCGACCGGGACCTGGTCCTCCGGTGCCTGGCCCCCGGCGAGAATCCGGAGCGCCTGCCAGTGGGGGACATCATGACCCGCTCCTGCGCCTGGGTCAGTCCCAATGCCGACGTGCGGGAGGCCGCCTCGGTCATGGCAGCGGCCCAGGTGCGGCGGCTGCCGGTGGTGGAGGACCGCCGGGTGGTGGGCATGGTCTCCCTGGGCGACCTGGCCCGCAGCCGCACCTGCGATATGGAGGCGGGGGCGGCTCTGGCCAACATCTCCCAGGGCGTGCGCCGGGTATAGGGGTGCGGGCCGTTACTGGCAGTCCAGGTAGCGCTCCACCAGGGCCATGGTTCCCAGCATGGCCTCCAGATGGGTGCGCTCCATGCCGTGGGAGGCCTGCACTCCGGGACCGATCAGGGCGGCAGGGGCATCCAGGCCGGACTTCCAGGCCACCGCCACATCGGAGGAGTAGTGGGGGTAGACGTCCAGCACGGCGGGAATGCCGTTCTCTTTGGCCAGAGAGACCAGGCGGCTCACCATCCCGTAATCAAAGGGACCGGAGCTGTCGGCGGCACAGATGGAGACATGGTACTCGTCGCAGTTCAGGTCGGCCCCCACACAGCCCATATCCACGGCCAGCAGCTCCTCCAGATCGGGGGAGAAGGTGGCCCCGCCGTGGCCCAGCTCCTCATAGACGGTAAAGGTCACCTCCACATTGCAGCGGGGGCGCTTGCCGCTCTCCTTCATCCAGCGCAGCAGGGTGAGCAGGATGGACACGCTCCCCTTGTCGTCAATGAAGCGGGATTTGAGGAAGCCGCTGTCGGTAAAGACCGTCTTGGGATCGTAGCAGATATAGTCCCCCACCTCGATGCCCAGGGCGCGTACATCCTCGGCAGAGTGCACCTTCTCATCCACCCGGACGTACATATTCTGCTCGTCCTGGGGCCGGGTGCGGGCGTCGTCAAAGACGTGGGCCGCCGGGGAGAGGGAGAGAATAGTACCGGTGTAGATCCGCCCGTCCCGGGTGTAGATCTTGCAGTACTCCCCGTGGAGAGAGGGAAGCACCGCGCCCCCCACCTTGGTGAACATCAGCTCTCCGGCGGGGGTAATGGCGCGCACCATCAGGCCCAGGGTGTCCACATGGGCGCAGATCCCGACGGTACGGGTCTGGTCCCGGCCCTCCACCAGGATGGTGAGGTTTCCCTTCTTGCTCCGGCGGGTCTCATATCCCATGGCCCGGGCCATCTGCTCGGCGGTCTCTACCGCCCGGGCGGTGAACCCGGTGGGGCTGTCCACCCCCAGGATGGCATGGGCGGTCTCCTTCAGACAGGGGATCATATGCTGAAAATCCATTTGAAACGTCTCCTTGCTTGTGGTATGGTAAAAAGCAGTTCCAGCATACCCCTATTCCAACGAAAAAGCAAGGAAGCGATCCATCATGGCAGAAGAAAAGACCAATGTCATGCGCCTTCTGGACCAGAAGAAGGTGCCCTATACCCCGCACCACTATGCCTCTCCCGACGGCGCGGTGGACGGCGTCACCGTGGCCGGGCTCATCGGCCGCGCCCCGGAACAGGTATTCAAGACCCTGGTGACCTGCGCCCCCTCCGGCGCCCACTATGTCTTTGTGGTCCCCGTCCTCCGGGAGCTGGATCTCAAGGCCGCGGCCAAGGCGGTGGGGGAGAAGTCCATCGCCATGCTCCGGCAAGCGGAGCTTCTCCCGCTTACGGGCTATGTGCACGGCGGCTGCTCTCCCCTGGGGATGAAAAAGCAGTTTCGCACCGTGCTGGATGCGAGCGCCCAAAGCCTGGAAACCATGGTGGTGAGCGCCGGGAAGATCGGCGCGCAGGTGGAGCTCCCGCCCGCGGAGCTGGCCCGGCTGGCCCGGGCCCAGTTCGCCCCCGTGGCAAAATAGCATACCCCCGCCTGAAGTCCCGGACCTGTCGTCCGGGACTTTTTCATAATTTGGAACTCTTTGGGTTTCTTTTCGTCTATCTCTATGATAGCATGGAGGTGAAAACCCCTGCAAAAACGGCAGACAACGGAAAAAGGAGGTACTTATGAAAAAGCTGCTCTCTCTGCTGCTCTGTGCCGCACTGCTGACCGGAGCTGCCCTGCCCGCGCTGGCGGCGGAGGACTCTGCCGATGCCCAGCTGGCCCGGGTGACCCAGGCCGTCAAGTCCACACTGGATCTGGACACGGAATGCTACACATCCTTCCACGGGGAACGGCAGGAACAGACCCTCGCCACCCTCTGGTCCCTCTACTGGGAGGGGGAGGAGGGCTCTCTCGCCGTCAGCGCCCTGGAGGACGGCACCATTGTGGAGTACCGGCTGGACACCCCGGAAGCAGAGCCTCTCTCCCAGAATTCCCTGCCCGCCTTTCCCGCTGGAGATCCGGCAGAGGCCCGAGCCTCCGCCCAGGCCTTCCTGGACCGGGTGCTGGACCCCACGTCAGAGTCGGTCACGCTGGAGGAACCGGCCGCCCCGGACCGGTTGGACAGCGATTCCTACCGCTTTTCCGGCTCGGTCCTCCTCCACGACCTGCCTTCTCCGCTGCACTACTCTCTGACCGTCCGGGCGGAGGACAGTACGGTCACCCGCTTCTACCGGGATGTGCCTGAGACCCTCTTCCTGGGCAATGTGCCCTCTCCCGTCTCCCGGACCGATCTGGACAAAGCAACCCAGGCCCTCCATGATACCCTGGAACTGCGTCTGGAATATGTGCGCCTCCAGGAAGAGGACTCCGCCGCTACACTGGTCTACCTGCCCGAGTCCAGCCACCGCTTCTACGTAGACGCCCAGACCGGCCGGCTCACCGATCTCACGGAGCTGGAGCGGGATATGTCTACCGCCGGCGGGGGCAGCAACGGCGAGGCCGCCGCCCCGGAGGCCGCTCCGGACAAGGGGCTCTCCGAGGCCGAACAGGAGGGCATCCGCAAGCTGGAGGGGGTTCTCTCCTCCGACGCGCTGGACCAGAAGCTGCGCTCTGTTCCCGCCTATGGTCTGGATCGCTATGAGTTGGTCTCCGCCGTCTTTTCCCTGGAGGAAGCACCGGAGAACCCGGAAAAGCCCGCGGTCCGCTGTGTCCTCCGGTACAGCCGCTCTGCCGACGCGGGCGTCTACTCCCGCACCTTTGTGGTCGACGCCCGTACCGGCGCGGTGCAGTCTCTCTTCTCCTCCCGCCCCTGGGCGGAAGAGCCCAGCCCCGCCCTCTCTCAGGAACAGGCCCTCCGCCGGGCCGAGGCCTTCCTGGCCGAGTTCTGCGGGGAGCAGGCCGATCATCTGGCCCTCTACCAGCCGGAGGAGGCCGGGGAGGAGGCACAAGCTGTCTACTCCTTCCAGTTTGCCCGTCAGGAAAATGGATACTTCTTCCCGGAACACTTCTACTCCCTGGAGATCGACGGGGAGGACGGCTCGGTGTGCGGCCTGTCCTTCCGCTATGACGAGGCGGTCACCTTCCCGCTTCCCGAGGATCTCTGCACGATGGAGGAGGCCCTGGCCATCTGGGCGGAGACCTATCCGGTGACCCTGGGCTATCTGCTGGTGCCCCAGA
This sequence comes from Pseudoflavonifractor sp. MCC625, assembly GCF_018784545.1. NCBI lineage: Bacteria > Bacillati > Bacillota > Clostridia > Eubacteriales > Oscillospiraceae > Pseudoflavonifractor > Pseudoflavonifractor sp. MCC625. Next base: position 73,134 of record NZ_WQOJ01000048.1, read on the forward strand.
CGCTGGATCCGTCTGACCCCGCCGCCCTGCGCCTGTCCCAGATGGGGTGGACCTCCTACTACACCCTGCGCCTGGGCTATACCATGGACCAGGAGGAGGCCTATCAGGGTGTCCATGCCGGGACCGGCGAGCTCATCCGCTTCGACTACACCAGTTCGAGCGACACCCTCACCTATGACGATCTGGAGGGCCACTGGGCCCGCGCCAGCATTGAGCGTCTGGCCCAGTACCGAGTGGGGTACGAGGGCGGTTCCTTCCGCCCGTCCCAGACTCTGACCCAGTGGGATCTGGTCTGTCTCCTGTTCAGTCTCCGCTATCGTCCCCTGGACCCGGCAAATGCCACCCCGGAAGAGCGAGACACCGCCTATTCCGCCGCCTACGAGCTGGGATTCCTCACCCGGGAACAGCGCTCCGAGGAAGCTATCCTCACCCGCGCCGACCTCATCCGCTGTCTGCTGGACGGCGCCGGATACGGTCCCGTGGCCCGTCTGGAGGGGATCTTCACCTGCTCCTATCCCGACCGCGCCGCCATCCCTGCCGCCGATCTGGGCTATGCCGCCCTGGCCCAGGGCCTGGGTCTGGTGAGCGGCCCCTGGTCCGGGAACCGAAATGCCACCCGGGGCGAGGCTGCCGCCCTTCTCTGCCGCCTGATGGAGCGTTGATCTCACAAAATGACACAGCAAATGCGCCCGGCCCCTCGTCTGCGGGACCGGGCACATTTTATAAGTACGTATATTTCTCCTATGTATCCTCTTCGTCCTTTTTCCGCATGCCGCGGGCCCGTCTGCGCAGCTCCTCCAGCGCGGCGGCATACCGGGTGGAGGTCATATGGGGGAAGGCCCGCAGCAGACGCCGCTGGCCAAAGCCATAGGTGGAGAGCAGTTCCTCGTTGGCGGCCTTGAGCTCGGCCAGCGCGGCCTCCCGCCGTTTGAGAGCGGCCTCCCGGGCGATACGCCGGGCGGTCTGCTCCGCCTCCCGGGCCGCCAGACGCTCCGTGAGGTCCTCCCGAAGATCGGCGCCCCGCTCGGCCAGGTCATCCCGCAGGTCGTTCAGGTCCTCTTTCAGGTCGGCTCCCCGCTCGGAGAGGGAGAGGGTGGCATCCGCCAGGTTCTCGCCCAGCTCGTTGGAGGCCGCCTTGATCCGGGCCGCCATCTCCTCCAGCTGACGCAGACGCTTGTTCAGGCCGATCATGGAGGCCACCGTGGCGGACAGATCCACCGCCGTCAACACAAGGAACAGCACCAGAAGCACCAGCCCCACCGGACGGGGGATGTGCCGCACCATCCCCATCACCGCCGGGTGGATCATATCCATGATGATCAGGCAGGCAAAGCCCCACAGCAGAGAGAAAAGGGGGCAGATATAGCCGTTGAGATTAAAGGGTTGGTCGGAGTAATCCCACCACTTTTGATGAAAGAGCTTTTCCAGCACAAACCCGGTCACCCACTCCAGCGCGCTGCACAGCACCACCGAGCAGAGGAAGAGCAGCAAGAAGCGCTCCCGCACCGGGGCCAGCAGGGAGGTCACCAACACCACGCCAAAGCCGTAGATCGGGCAGAGGGGGCCGTTGAGAAATCCGCGGTTGACAAATTTCCCGGTCCGCAGGGCCGCATAGCACACCTCACTGCACCACCCCAGAAAGGCGTACACAAAAAAATACCATAGAATCGGATAAATTTCCCGCATCACAATCTCCTTCTTTTGACTGGGGGACTGGCCCCCTGCTTTCAAAACCTGATAAAATTATTTTAACATATTTCTGCAGCGAACAGGGAACTTTTTTGTCCCGTCCCCGTCTAACTCTGCGACCAACTTTTCCGGCCCCTCTGCCGGAGGACACAAAGGAGATATAACGGTATGAAACAGCTCGGCACATTTGCTCTGGCCGCCGCCCTGACTGGCAGCCTTCTCACTCCCGCCCTGGCCGCAGGCTATGCGACCTCCATCACGGTCAACGGTACCGCGCTGGACACCTCCGCGCTTCCTGAGGCCCAGGGGCTTCCGCTCCGGCTGGTGGCTGAGGCCGATCACGGCTCCGCCTCCTGGTTCGCCGAGGAAAACTCCAGCTCCTTCTATTTCAGCAAGCACCGGGTGGAGGTCTCCTTCCAGGACGGCTCCATCACCGTGGACGACAACCTGGTGGAGGATGCCGTGGCGCAGGTCGTGGACGGTGTGACCTTTGTCCCCACCACCGTGCTGGACGGTCTGGACGGCATCACGCTGGAGGAGACCGAGGCCGGTGTGAGCATCACCACCCCCAACAACTCCCCCCTGGTCAAGCTGGCCTATGAAGTGGCCGACGCCGGCGGGGTTGGCTACGGCATGGCCGTAGACGCCGAGAGCCTGGACACCTATGGCATCCACAGCGACAGCTTCACGGAGGCGGCCGGCTTCTTCCCCATGATCACCTCTCCCGACACCATCATCATCGGCAAGTTGGCCGAGGGTAAGGAGGAGCAGGCCAAGGCGGATCTGGAGGCCTATCGCCAGCAGCAGGAGGACACCTTCTCCTGGTATCTCTCCCAGAACCTCCCCAAGGTGCAGGACGCCCGCACAGTGGTGAAGGACGGCTATTTCCTCTTTGTAATCGCCGAGAACGCCGATGAGGCTGTGGCCGCCTTTGAGAGCGGACTGGCTGGCCTGGAGGGCTGATTCTCTCCAATTCCCTTTGCAGACTCTATCCTGCAACCTCCCACGCAGCTGCGTGGGAGGTTTTTTTGCCTACTATTTGCTTGCGCAAGCAAATAGTTTTTGCTATAATAAGCCTGCCAAAACAGGGAGAAGGGGGGTGAACCGGGATGAAACTGATCAAATGGCTCTCAATTTCCGACCGGCACACCAAGATGTACCTGGACCGCTCGCTGGCTCCGCTGGGGTTAAACAGCAGCCAGCATATGTACGTCGTGAAAATCTGCGAGATGCCGGGGGTCACACAAGATCAATTCATGCACTTTTTTTATGTCCACCCCAGCAATGTGACCCGGGCTCTTTCCGCGTTGGAAAAGGCCGGCTTTCTCCGGCGGGAGTCCAACCCGGAAGATAAGCGCACCTGCCGGCTCTTTCCCACCCAGCGGGCCCTGGATGCCCGCCCCCAGATCCTCTCTCTGGTGCGCCAGTGGCAGGAGCAGGTCATGGAGCCCTTTTCCCCGGAGGAGCGGGAGATCTTTCTGACCCTCCTCCAGCGCGTGGGGGAGCGGTCCGTCTCCCTCGCCGGGGCCGACTATGCCCTGGCCCCCATCAGTCTGATCGGAAAGGAAGAGGAATATGGAGAATCATCTCAGTAATCCACTGGGGTATGAGCCGCTGCCCAAACTGCTGCGCAGCTTCGCCGTCCCCAGTGTCATCGCCATGCTGGTCAGCTCTCTGTACAACATTGTGGACCAGATCTTCATTGGGCAGGGTGTGGGCTATCTGGGCAATGCGGCCACCAATGTGGCCTATCCCCTGACCACCATCTGTCTGGCCATCGCCCTGCTTATCGGCATCGGAAGTGCCTCCCGCTTTTCTCTCTCCCTGGGCGCAGGGGAGCCGGAACAGGCCGCCCGGGTGGTGGGCAACGCCATCGCCATGATGGCGGTCCTAGGTATCCTCTATGCGCTGCTGGTAGAGCTCTTTCTGCACCCGCTTCTCCTGGCCTTCGGTGCCACGCCCGATGTCATGCCCTATGCCATCGAGTACACCCGGATCACGGCTCTGGGCATGCCCCTGCTCATCGTGACCAATGCCATGAGCAACCTGGCCCGGGCCGACGGCAGTCCCAAATACTCCATGACCTGTATGCTGGTGGGCGCGGTTATCAACACGATCCTGGACCCTATCTTCATTTTCGTGTTTCACCAGGGGGTGGCCGGCGCTGCCCTGGCCACGGTCATTGGTCAGTTCTTCTCCTTCCTGTTGGCTGTGCGCTATGCCTTCCGCTTCCAGCACATTAACCTGCGGCGGGAACACCTGCGCCTGAGCCTGAGCGAGAGCCTTCAGACCGCTTCTCTCGGCATGAGCAGCAGCCTCAACCAGGTGGCAATCACCTTTGTACAGATCGTCATCAACAACTCTCTGACCCACTACGGCGCCAGCTCGATCTATGGCACCGACATCCCCCTGGCCGCCTGCGGCATTGTGATGAAGACCAACGCCATCCTGCTGGCTGTCGTCATCGGGATCTCCCAGGGCTCCCAGCCCATCATTGGATTCAACTACGGCGCCAAGCAGTACGACCGGGTCCGTGGAATCTATCGCCTGGCCATTGGATGCAATCTGGTGGTCTCCCTGGTCGGCTTCCTTCTCTTCCAGTTCTGTCCCCGTCAGATCATCTCTATCTTTGGCAGCGGCAATGCGCTCTATTTTGAGTTTGCCGTCCGGTTTATGCGTATTTTCCTCTTTATGGTGCTGGTCAACGGGGTACAGATGCTCTCCTCCAGCTTCTTCTCGGCCATTGGAAAGCCGGTCAAGGGCCTGGTCCTCTCCATGACCCGGCAGGTCCTTTTCCTGATTCCGCTGCTGCTCCTTCTGCCCATCCTGATGGGCGGGATCGACGGCATTCTCTTTGCCGGACCGGTGGCCGACACAATGGCTTTTCTCACCACGGTATGTCTGGTCTCCCGGGAGATGAAGCGCATCCGGGGACTGGAAGCCCAGAATGCCGGATAAATTGCTCCAACTGTAATAAAAATGCGGGCAGCCTCTTCAGGCTGCCCGCGTTTTTTTGTGCCCTACTGGGCGGCGATGCGCTCGGCCAGATCGTTGAGATAGACCCAGCGCTCCATCTTTTCCTCCAGCGCGCTCTCCAGCTGACTCTGCTCCTCCTGGAGCCGCTGCAGGGCCACATAGTCGCTGCCGCATGCGCTCTGCTGGGCCTGATTGTCGGCCAGCTGCTCTTCCAGCGCTGCGATGTCTGCATCGATAGTCTCGTACTCCCGCTGCTCCTTGTAGCTGAACTTCAGCTTCTTGGGCGCGGAGGGCCGGGACTCTTCCTTTTTGGGGGCCGGTTTCTCGGCCTTCTTTTCTGCCCGGCGCCGCTCGGCCAGGGCCGCCAGATAGTCGGTGTAGCCTCCGGCATAGGGGGTGACCCGGCCGTCCCCCTCCACCACGAAGATGCGGCGGGCCACCTTGTCCAGGAAATAGCGGTCGTGGGAGACCGCCACCACCGCCCCCGGGAAGGTCTCCAGATAGTCCTCCAGAATGGTGAGGGTCTCAATGTCCAGGTCGTTGGTGGGCTCGTCCAGCAGCAGGATGTTGGGAGCGGAGGCCAGAATAGAGAGGAGGAAGAGCCGCCGCTTCTCCCCGCCGGAGAGCTTATCGATGGGGCTCCACTGGACGTCGGCGGAGAAGAGAAACTGCTCCAGCAGCTGGCTGGCCGTGATGACGCCGTCCACCGTCTCAATGCGCTCCCCGATCTCCTTCACATAGTCGATGACCCGGGTCTCGCCGTCCATGGGCGGGTTTTCCTGGGAAAAGTAGCCGATCTTTACCGTCTCACCCACGATGACCTCCCCCTGGTCAGGCGAGAGGCGCCCGGCGATCAGATTGAGCAGGGTGGACTTACCGCTGCCGTTGACCCCCACAATGCCGATCCGGTCATCCCGCAGGAGCATGCAGTCAAAGTCCCGCAGCACCTGCCGCCCCTCAAAGGACTTGGAGACTCCCCGGAGCTCCACCGTCTTTTTCCCCAGACGGCTGGCCACGGAGGAGAGCTCCAGCCCGGCGCGCTCGGTGGGGCCGCTCTGATTTTTCAGGGCCTCGTAGCGCTCCAGACGCTCCCGGCTCTTGGTGCCCCGGGCGGTAGGGCCCTGCATGACCCACTGGTACTCCCGCCGGAGGATGGACTGCCGCTTGCGCTCACTGGCCCGGGCCGACTCCTCCCGCTCCGCCTTCCGGCGGAGGAAGTCCTCATAGCTGCCCTCGTAGAAGTAGAGCTTTCCCCCGTCCACCTCGGCCATGCGGTTGGTGACCCGCTCCAGGAAGTAGCGGTCATGGGTGATCATCACCAGCCCGCCGGCAAAGCGCTGGAGCCACTCCTCCAGCCAAGTGACCATTTCGCTGTCCAGGTGGTTGGTGGGCTCGTCCAGGATGAGCACGTCACAGGGCCGGGCCAGAGCGGCCGCCAGGGCCACCCGCTTGCGCTGCCCGCCCGAGAGCTCCTCCACCCGCTGCTCAAAGCGGGTGATCCCCAACCGGGTCAGGATGGTCTTGGCCTCGTACTCCGCCAGGGCACGGGCATCGGTGGAGAGGCCCAGCAGCACCTGCTCCAGCACCGTGGTCCCCGGGGCAAACTCCGGATTCTGGGGGAGATACTCCAGGCGCACATTGGGGAAGCGGGTGACACAACCGGTCTCAGGCTCCTCCGCCCCGGCCAGAATGCGCAGCAGGGTGGACTTGCCCGCGCCGTTGACGCCGATGACGCCCACACGCTCCCCGGGCTCCAGATAGAAGGACACCCGGTCCAGCAGGACCCGGGTCCCATAGGTCTTCGTAATGGATTCTGCGGATAACAGCATACAAACGCTCCTTTGCTCGGTGCATCACAAAAGATCACACCAGTATACACGAACGGGAGAAAAAAGACAACCGCTCCGGGGCCTTACGCCATCCAGTCCTCCCACTCCCCGGCAAAGAGATTGTCCCGCAACCAGACAAAGTGGAAGGCCCCGCTCAGGGCCTGCCCGGCCAGATCAAAGCGGGCCAGCTTGCCGGCGGCCAGCTCCCGCTCCACCACCGGGGCATAGAGGAAGGAGACCCCCAAATTTTCCACCACAAGGGACTTGATGGTGGAAAAGTCGCTGATCTCCACCACGCTGGAAAAGCTGCGCAGGGTACAGTGGTTCTGCCGCAGGGCAGCCTCCAAAATGGCCCGAGTACCCGACCCCGCCTCCCGGACCAGGAGGCGCTCGCCCAGGACCTCCGCTAAGGGGACCGTCCGCCCCGCCAGGGGATGCTCGGGCGCACACACGCCGAAAAAGGACTCTCTCCGGTAGAGGCGCACGGCATACCGCTCCCGGTCAAAAAAGCCCTCCACCAGCGCGAAGTCCAGCCGTCCCTCCTCCAGCGCCCGCAGCAGAGCACGGGTATTCTCCACCGTCAGGGAGACCGTCCCCTCCGGATGGCGGCGCAGAAAGCGGCTGATGAGCGGGGCAATGACAAACTCTCCGATGGTCTTGGTGGCCCCCACCCGCAGGATCCGGGGCGCGGGAACGGCCATGGCCTGCTCCATCTTCCGGCTGTTGTAGGCCAGGGAACGGGCCATCTCCCGCAGGCGCACGCCCGCCTCCGTGAGGCGCAGGGTCTTTCCCTCATAGGAGAAGAGTCGGCAGCCGTAGTGCTCCTCCAGCGCACGGATCTGATGGGTGACCGCCGGCTGGGTCACGCACAGCCGCTGGGCCGCCCGGGTATAGTGCATGGTCTCGCACAGGACCAGGAAGGTATGGAGTTTGGGATCCAGCATACAATCACCCATTACAGAAAATTATGGAAAGATAAAAAATCATCATTTTATTTTATCGTCAGGCCGTACTATAATCAAGGGGAAAACGAAAACAAAGGGGCGTTCTGATATGAACTTTGTCAAACAGAAAGGACCTGGCCTGCTGCTCTGTCTGGTTATCGCGCTGCCCTCCTGGTGGCTGGGCAAGCTTTTCCCGGTCATTGGCGGACCGGTCTTCGCCATTCTCTGCGGCATGATTATCACTCTGCTGCTGACCGATAAGACCCGGTTCCAGCCGGGCATCGCCTACACCTCCAAAAAGATCCTGCAATATGCGGTCATCCTGCTGGGCTTTGGCCTCAATCTCTCGGAGATCGCCAAGGTAGGGGCAAAATCCCTGCCCATCATCTGCTCCACCATCGCCACCTCCCTCATTATCTCCTTTGTGCTCTATAAGCTGCTGAAGATGCCCGCCAACATTTCCACCCTGGTTGGGGTAGGCTCCTCCATCTGCGGCGGCTCCGCCATCGCGGCCACCGCTCCGGTCATCGGAGCCGACGATGAGGAGATCGCCCAGGCCATCTCGGTAATCTTCCTCTTCAACGTACTGGCCGCCCTGCTCTTTCCCACCTTTGGCGGGGCCATTGGCCTGAGCAACGAGGGCTTCGGCCTCTTTGCGGGGACCGCCATCAACGACACCTCCTCGGTCACCGCTGCCGCGTCCACCTGGGATACCCTCCACGGCACCAACGGCGCGGTGCTGGAGTACGCCACCATCGTCAAGCTCACCCGCACCCTGGCTATCATCCCCATCACGCTGGCCCTCGCCTTCTGGCGGACCTGGCAGGTCAAGCGGGGCAGCAACACCTCCAGCGGCACCTTTGATCTGAAGAAGATTTTCCCCTTCTTCATCCTCTTCTTTGTGCTGGCCTCGGTCATTACGACTCTCTCTACCTCCTGCGGTGTGCCCTCCGCCTTCTTCCAGCCCTTCAAGGAGCTGTCCAAGTTCTTCATCATCCTGGCCATGGCCGCCATCGGTCTGAACACCAACATCGTCAAGCTGGTGCGCACCGGCGGCAAGCCCATCTTCATGGGCGTGTGCTGCTGGGCCGGTATCACGGGCGTGAGCCTGGGCATGCAGCATCTGCTGGGCCTGCTGTAATCCCAAACATAAGACAAGGCGCGTCCCCGATCGGGGACGCGCCTTACAGCGTTCACTCAGCTTTTTTCCTCAAAGCTCACGCCGCAGTTGCGGCAATTGACTGTGATCTTTCCTTTTCCTCTGGGGACCCGCAGATATTGTCCGCAATTGGGGCACTTGAAATAGCGGTGTTCCTTATCCCGCGAGATGGTCCGGCGCATTTTACACCAACGGATGGCCGGTCCAGCCAGGGTAAGAAAGCGGGCGTTTTCCGCCCGGCGCTTGGCATACTGCCGGGAGAAGATGCGGTAAAAGGACCAGAACAGCACCGCAAGTGCCAGCCAGGACAAGAGCTCCAGATGGGGCAGTCCGGACAGAACTACCAGGAGCACATAGACCGCCAGAAGAAACCAGGAGAGTTGATCGCCGCCATATCGCCCATACATGAATCTCCGAAGCCAGTTCATATGTGCGGTCGTCTCCTTTGCTGTGAAGTATGGGGACGCAGATGCGTCCCCGAATTATTTTCTGTTCTAATGATACTGCCTGACCCCCCAATCGTCAAGAAATCAAACGTAAACAATATGTGAATTGTGCTTGCGTGGGGCGGACAAAACCGCTATACTAAAAAAAATAGATCCCTCGGGAGGGAATTATCATGGCACGTATTGACAAAGAAAACTATTACCTGGACATTGCGGAGACTGTACTGGAGCGCTCCACCTGTTTACGCCGCTGTTACGGCGCCATCATCGTCAAAAATGATGAGATTGTCTCCACCGGGTACAACGGCGCCCCCCGTGGACGGCGCAACTGCGGCGATCTGGGCTACTGCACCCGCGAGGCCATGAATATCCCCTCGGGCGAGCGGTATGAGCTGTGCCGCTCGGTCCACGCGGAGGCCAATGCCATCATTTCTGCCGCCCGCAGCCAGTCCATCGGCGCCACGCTCTATTTGGCCGGCCGGGACGCCAAGACGGGAGAACTGCTCTCCGATGCCACCTCCTGCTCCATGTGCCGGCGCCTCATCATCAACGCCGGGATCGACCGGGTGGTGATCCGCCGCACGAAAGAGGACTACTCCGTGGTCCACGTGGAGGACTGGATCCGGGAAGACGATTCTCTTCCCAGCTCTGTAAAGTGACAGATCAGAAAGGCGCGCACCTGATAAAACAGGTGCGCGCCTTTTTTCATGCAGACAATTATACGCTCTTGCTCTCCTGCACCGGAGCATCCTTGGGAAGCGCCAGGTTGAGGATGATGGCCATGATGGCGGTGACTACCACGGGGCTGCTGCCGAATACGGTGGTGACCCACTGGGGGAAACCCTGGAGGCAGTCCTGCACCTGCGTGATACCCACGCCCAGTGCCACAGACAGACCGACTACCGTGCTGCTGCGCATGGTGAAGTTCTCAGAGGTGATCATGCGCATACCTGTCATGGTGATCATAGCAAATACAGACACCGTCGCGCCGCCGATGACGCTCTGGGGAATGGTGGTGAGCAGAGAGGAGAACTTGGGAACAAAACCCGCAATCGCCAGAATAATGGCGGCAAAGGCAAACACGGCCCGGTTGATGACCCGGTTGACCGTCACAATACCCACGTTCTGGCTGTAAGTGGCCGCAGGCAGGCCGCCGAACAGCGCGCCTACGATGCTGACGATACCCTGGGCAATGATGCCGCCCTGAAGCTCCTTGTCGGTGGGCATACGGTCCATACCACCCATGGTGGTGGAGGAGAGATCTCCGATGGTCTGCACCGCGTTGACCACATACACGATACCCAGGGAGATAATGGCGCTCACATTAAAGGAAATATCAAAGTGCAGAGGCATGGGGACCTGGAAGAAGCCCGCCTCACTTACCGCGTCAAAGCTCACCATGCCCAGGAAGAAGGCCAGCACATAGCCGACGATCATGCCCCAGAGAATGGCGCCCAGCTTGAGCACGCCCTTGGAGAAGTTGTTGAGGATGACCACCACCAGGAAGGTCACAATGGCCACCAGCCAATTCTTCATGGAACCAAAGCCCTCCGTGCCTGCGCCGCCGGCCATATACTTGATGGCCGTGGGGTACAGGGAAAGGCCAATGGTAAAGATGACCGTACCGGTCACCAGTGGTGGGAAAAAGACCCGGATCTGCTTGACAAAAATACCAAACAGGATGGCGATGATACCGCCAAAGATTTCCGCGCCCAAAATAGTGGGCAGATCAAATTGCCCGCCAATGGCCAGCAGTGTGGGGACATAGGCAAAGCTGATGCCCATAACCACCGGAAGGCGCGCGCCGATGCGCCCAAAAATGGGGAAAAGCTGGATCAGGGTCGCCAGCGCCGTCACCAGCAGAGAGACCTGGATCAACAGTGTTCGGTCCGATCCGGTAATGTTGCAGGTGTTGGCCACCAGAATGGCCGGGGTCACGATTCCTACTACCGCGGCCACCACATGCTGAAGTCCCAGAGGGACCAATTGACCTGGAGCAGGTATGCCCTCATATTGGAATACGGACGCCCGCCCCTCACGGGAAGTCTGCTTCATCCAAATCACCTCATTAATTTTTTTTAGTTTTCATAAAATATTTTCTTTAATAAAATGATACCCCCATTCTTTTTCATTTTCAAGAAAAATATGTCCGGCAGATCATCAAATTATCCCCAATCTTTTTGTGCAAAAAAACAATATATCGCCCTGGTCAATCCAACCAGAGCGATATATTGACGGATTTTGTCCAAACTCAAGATAAAATCACTTTGTCTCAGGGTCAGGGTCCTTCGGCAGGATCAGGTTCAGAATCACGGCTACCACCGCGGCCCCCACAGGTGCAAAGGAGCCAAACACATTCTGCACCCACATGGGGAAGAGCTCCAGGCAGCCAGGGGCCATGGTCACACCGATCCCCAGGGCCGCCGCCAGTCCCACGATGGTGCGATTGCGCATGGTGAAGGGGCCGGCAGAGACGATCATATTGACGCCAGTCATGGCAATGATGGAGAACACCGAAATGGTGGCGCCGCCCAGAACGGCGTTGGGAATGGTAGTGAGCACCGCCGAGAACTTGGGCACCAGTCCGGCTACACCCAGCACCACCGCTGCAAAGGCAAACACACTGCGGTTAATGACCTTATTCATGGTCACGATGCCCACGTTCTGGCTGTAAGAACAGGTACTCAGTCCTCCAAACAGAGCGCCGATCACCGAGGTGACACCCTGGGAGATGATACCTCCCTGAAGCTCCTGATCGGTGGGCATGCGCTCCATACCGCCCATGGTAGTCGAACTGATATCTCCAATGGTCTGGAGGGAGTTGGCAATGTAGAGGATGGCCATGGCCAGGATCGCGGAGCCGTTAAACTCCAGGCCAAAGGATTTTACCGGCGTTGCCACGGCAAACCATCCGGCGCCGCCCACGCTGCTAAAGTCCACCATTCCCAGGAGCAGGGCAAGAAGATAACCTCCCACCAGGCCCCACAGCACGGCGCCCAGCTTCAGAAAGCCCTTTCCAAAATTCTGGAAGGCCAGCACCAGTGCAAAGGTAAAAATGGCCACGCCCCAGTTCTTGGGGGAGCTGAAATCCGGGGTACCTGCGCCGCCCGCCATGTATTTGATGGCCACGGGATAGAGGTTCATGCCCACCGCCAGAATAACGGTACCCGTCACCAGAGGCGGGAAGAGCTTCCGGATGGGCTTGATGCACAGTCCAAAGAGGATCGCCACCACGCCTGCAATGATCTGGGCCCCCAGGATCTCCGGCAGGGTAAAGGTCTTGCTCATCAGCGTGGGGATGGTAAACCCTACGCCCATAATGACCGGCAGGCCGGAGCCGATGTATTTGGTAACGGGGAAGAGCATCAAAATGGTGGAAAACGCGGTCATCAGAAGGGCCATCTGCACCAGCAGGGTGGTGGTGGCATCATCCAGTCCGCAGTTCTTGGACACCATCAGGGCCGGTCCCACCGTGCTGACCACAGCTGCCACCACATGCTGCATGCCCATGGGCAGTATTTTGGGGAGGGATGCTTTTGCCTTCCACTGGAACAGTGGATCTGCTGCCGCCACCGGTTTTGAGACACCTTGTGCTTTACTCATACTTGGTTACCTCCTAATTCCTCTTCTTCTGTATCCAATGTACGGGAGGGGTAACGCGATTCATACATCAAATCATAATACTATTTTCAGCGCGCCGTACTATAACAAACCCAAATGTAATGGCTCGAATGGTTCTTTCTATTTGGCGGAGACTTCCTTCCTCTTTAGCGCCTCCATCTGCTTTTCCTCTCGCTCGCGCTGTTCCTGCTCGTCATCCAGATCTTCCTGGTTTTTGGGAAGGAGCAAATTCAGCGGGATGGCAATCAGTGCCGCGCCGACCGGTGCAAAGGATCCAAACACGGTATCAAACACCTCGGGCAGGCCGGACATACATCCGTCTACCTGGGTGATTCCGATGCTGACCGCTACCGACAGCCCCACGATGGTGGCCTTTCGGTTGGTAAAGCGACCGCTCCCGGTCACCATCCGTACGCCGGTCATGGTAATTACCGCAAACACCGAAATGACCGCGCCGCCCAGCACGCATTCCGGAACTGTGGTCAGTACAGAGGCAAATTTAGGCACCAGGCCGCAGAGCAGCAGTGCAAAGGCCGCAATGGCAAACACAACCCGGTTCACTACTTTGGTCACCGTTACGATGCCCACACATTCACTGTACGAGCAGGTGGGCATCCCGCCAAAAAGAGCACCCACAATGGCCCCGACACTCTGAGCCAGGATTCCGCCCGAGAGCTCCCGGTCGGTGGGCATCCGGTCAAAGCCGCCTACGGTCAGAGAGCTCATGTCCCCGATGGTCTGGAGCGAGTTTGCCACAAAGAGGATCGCCATGGAAATGCAGGCAGTGGTATTAAAGCTGACTCCAAATTGCATCGGCCGCGGGAGGGAGAACCATCCGGCCTCTCCGATGGCAGAAAAGTTAACCAGCGGCGCTACACCAATTTCCGTCAAAATAACAGCTAAAATATAGCCGGCAATCAGTCCCCAGAGAACGGCTCCCAGACGGATGATTCCCTTGCCCCAGTTGTCACAGATGACGACTACCAACAGGGTGAACAGGGTGACGATCCAGGCGGGCGCTGTTCCAAAATTATCCGTATAGCCACCGGCCATGTTCCGCATTGCAATGGGATACATGGACATACCAATGGTCATGACCACCGTGCCAGTCACAATGGTGGGGAAAAGCTTACGGATTGGTTTCAGGAAAACAGCAAACAGGGCTCCCGCGATTCCGCCTATGATCTGCGCCCCCATCATTTCTGCAAAGGTAAAGCGCTCAATCATCAATGTGGGAAGAATGAAACTGATACCCATCACCAGGGGCAGGCCGGAACCAAATCCCCGGACAATGGGAAACAACTGGAGCAGAATCGCCACAGCGGTCATCAATAGGGATACCTGGACCAGCATGATTTTCTGATCTGCCGCCATATTGGCCGTATTGGCCACCAGAAGTGCGGGGGAAACGGTACTCACGATCGCGACCACTACATGCTGAAAGCCCAGTGGTATCGCCTTGTCCATGGGCGGAATCCCGTTCAGCTGAAACAGGGTCGAGGGGGACGTCTGTCGGGTATGCTGCTGCATAATAACACCTCATTTATTTTTTAGACGCGGTGGCACCGCGTCGGGGATTTTTAAAATCGGCGTGGGGGGTCTCAGCCTCTCCTCCTCTTTCTATTTACTTTTTCATCCGATGTATCCCCATAATCATCAGATGACTATATCACTATAACACATTGCACAATTGTTCGCAAGAAAAAACCATTGCTCATTGTCAAAAATTCTAACCTTCCATTTTGTGGATAATCACAATGGTAGTACCAGATCAGCGCATAAAAAAAGAACCCATTCCCGAAAAGGGAATGGGTTCCATTGTACAACGTCAAGGATGCCGCTTACTTTACCGCAATGGCCTCGATCTCAAAGAGAGCGCCCTTGGGCAGATTCGCCACCTGATAGCAGGAGCGGGCGGGGGGATCGGTGTGGAACACGCCGGAGTAGATGGCGTTGATGGTAGCAAAATCGTTGATGTCGGCCAGGAAGACCGTGGTCTTCACCACATCGGCATAGCTCATGCCGGCCTCCTCCAGAATCGCACCCATGCTCTTCAGGGCCAGAGTGGCCTGCTCGGATACATCCTTGCCCAGGGTGCCGGTGGCCTTATCCACGCCCAGCTGGCCGGAGATGAAGAGCATGTTGCCCGCCTGCTTGGCGTGGCAGTAGGGGCCGGTCGCGGTAGGGGCGGCGGCAGCGGTAATGGTCTTGTTCATGGGAAAACCTCCATTCAGATGCGGGAGTTTCTCTCCCGGATAAAACTACGGAAGGGCCGGGGCGTGTTACGCCCCGGCCCGGTAAATACGGAAAATCAGCAGTGGATGCTGGTACCGGTCTTGCCGGCAACGCCGTCCTTGGCCTTCTCCAGCAGAGTGATGAGGGCGGTACGGCCGGGCTTGGACTCGGCAAACTGCAGAGCAGCCTGCACCTTGGGCAGCATGGAGCCGGGAGCAAACTCGCCGTCAGCGATGTACTTCTCAGCCTCAGCGGGGGTCAGCTCGTCCAGCCACTTCACATCGGGCTTGCCGAAGTGGATGGCCACCTTCTCCACGGCGGTGAGGATGATCAGGCAGTCGGCGTCCAGCTGCTGAGCCAGCACGCAGGAGGCGAAGTCCTTGTCCACCACAGCGGCAGCGCCGTCCAGACGGTTGCCCTCACCGTGGAACACGGGGATGCCGCCGCCGCCGCAGGCGACGACCACATGGCCGGCGTCCACCAGGGCCTTGACGGTATCGATCTCGGCAATGGCCTGGGGCTTGGGAGAGGCCACCACACGGCGGTAGCCGCGGCCAGCGTCCTCCTTCACCACATAGCCGCGCTCGGCAGCCAGCTTCTCAGCCTCTTCCTTAGTCATGAAGGCGCCGATGGGCTTGGTGGGATTCTCGAAGGCGGGATCGTTCTTGTCCACGATGACCTGGGTCAGAACGGTGGCGCAGGGCTTGTTGATGCCCCGGTCCAGCAGCTCCTGCCGCAGGGCGTTCTGCAGATCGTATCCGATGTAGCCCTGGCTCATGGCCACGCACACGGACAGGGGGCAGGGGATGTACTTCTCGGGATTGGAGCGGGTCAGCTCGGTCATGGCGTTCTGGATCATGCCCACCTGGGGACCGTTGCCGTGGGCAATAATGACTTCATGGCCCTCCTCGATCAGGTCGGCAATGGCCTTGGCGGTCTGCTGCACCGCGATCATCTGCTCGGGAAGGTTATTGCCCAGCGCGTTGCCGCCCAGGGCGATGACGATTTTTTTACCCATTAGTCGCACCTCATTTTTCCGTATTATTAAAATACGCAGTCTAATTTGATAAGGCTATCATAAAGCCAAAGTCTTCAGATGTCAAATGGTATTTCAGACAAAATTGTAAACTCTTCTAATTTCTTTTCTCTTTCCCGCCGCGCAGCACCCAGAAATTGGTTTGGCCCGCCCGACAAACCATGATTCGTCAAGCGGGCCTTGCCTTGCGCAAAGGGGTTATATAGCAGGCGTGAGGGCCGGAGGCGAAACCGGTCGCGCCATACTACTGAGAAAAACCGTGAGGTATCTCCAAAAAAGACTTACTTCTGGAACCAACGGGCCATGCCGCGCTCCTCCAGAGCCTTCAGAGTGGCCTGGGGATCCTTCACCTTGGCCAGGAAGATCATGGCGGCGATGATGTAGGGCTTGAAGGAAGCCTCCTTGTACAGGGGGTCACGATAGCGGTCGAACACGGAAGCCTCGACCTCGCCGTCCTTGCAGGAGACGTCGTTGATGTCGGCGGGCAGGCAGTGCATGTACAGAGCCTTGCCGTTCTTGGTGGTCTTCATGAGCTCCTCGGTGCAGCACCAATCCTTGTGGTTGGCGTTCTGAGCCAGCAGCTCCTTCTCCAGAGCCTTGATGCCCTCGCTGTCGCCCTCGGCGTACAGGTTGGTGCGCTTCTCCATGGCGGCAAAGGGAGCCCAGCTCTTGGGATACACGATGTCGGCATCCTTGAAGGCCTCGGCCATGGAGTGGGTCTTGGTGAAGGTACCGCCGCTCTTGGCAGCGTTGGCCTTGGCGACCTCCTCGACCTCGGGCATGACCTCATATCCCTCGGGATGGGCCAGGACAACGTCCATGCCGAAGCGGCTCATCAGGCCGATGATGCCCTGGGGCACGGAGAGGGGCTTGCCGTAGGAGGGGCTGTAAGCCCAGGTCATGGCGATCTTCTTGCCCTTCAGGTTCTCCACGCCGCCGAACTCATGGATGATGTGCAGCATGTCGGCCATGGCCTGAGTGGGGTGGTCAATATCGCACTGGAGGTTGACCAGAGTGGGCTTCTGCTCCAGGACGCCGTCCTTGTTGCCCTGGGTCACGGCCTCGACCACTTCCTTCTGATAGGTGTGGCCCTTGCCGATGTACATGTCGTCACGGATACCGATGACGTCGGCCATGAAGGAGATCATGTTGGCAGTCTCACGGACGGTCTCGCCATGGGCGATCTGGCTCTTGCCCTCGTCCAGATCCTGCACCTCGAGGCCCAGCAGGTTACAGGCGGAGGCGAAGGAGAAACGGGTACGGGTGGAGTTGTCGCGGAACAGGGAGATGCCCAGGCCGCTCTCAAAGATCTTGGTGGAAATGTTGTTCTCACGCATGTAGCGCAGGGCGTCGGCCACGGTGAAGACAGCCTCGATCTCGTCGTCGGTCTTGTCCCAGGTCAGGAAGAAGTCACCCTCGTACATCTCCTTGAAGTTGAGCTTGTTGAGCTTGTCAATATAAGCCTGCAGTTTGGCATCCATAATCTTGTTCTCCTTTATATTTGAGTTTTCAGTTCAGTTCTGTATGGACCGGAGGCGAATCGGGTCGTCACAGATTCAGATGGAACAGGGAGGAGGGGGCCGCCGGACCTTCCGGCGGTCCTCCGCCTGTATGCACAGGAAAAACTTACTTAATGTCGTTGTCGGTCAGGGTGGCGCGGAACTGGGTCACGTCGTCGGTCTTGTTCTCCTCCTTGTACAGGCCGGGCACGGCGGAGTACAGGGCGGCGCAGCGGACCAGATCGTCCTTCCAGGTGATCTCGTTGGGGGCATGAGCCTGGCTCTCAGCACCGGGGCCGAAGCCGACGCAGGGGATGCCGTAACGGCCCTGGATGGCCACGCCGTTGGTGGAGAAGGTCCACTTGTCGGTCAGAGGACGGCCCTCGCGCAGATGCATGGCGTCGCGCTTGGGATCGGCGTCGGTGTGGCCCAGACGCTTGTCGCCGAACAGGCCGTGGTGAGCGTCCACCAGAGCCTGCACGTGGGCAGCAGTCTCCTTGTTGATCCAGGTGGGGAAGTAGCACTCGGTCTCATAGACCTCGCCGGTCCACGCGGGACGGTCGTACATGTACATGGAGACCTTCACGTCGTCGCCGTACTTCTTCACGCTGGGCAGCTGACGGATCTCCTCCAGGCAGGAATCCCAGGTCTCGCCGGCGGTCATGCGGCGGTCGATGGAGATGGCGCAGGAGTCAGCCACAGCGCAGCGGCTGGGAGAGGTATAGAAGATCTGGGAGGTGGTGCAGGTGCCGCGGCCCAGGAAGCGGGCATCCTCATAGTGCTCGGGGTTGTACTTGGGGTTGAGCATCTTCACGAGGCCCTTGATCTCGGTGGAGTCGGCATCGTCGTTCTCGTTGAGGGCGCGGACATCCTGGAGAATGTCGGCCATCTTGTAGATGGCGTTGTCGCCGCGCTCGGGAGCGGAGCCGTGGCAGGAAACGCCCTTCACGTCCACGCGGATCTCCATACGGCCGCGGTGACCGCGGTAGATGCCGCCGTCGGTGGGCTCAGTGGAGACCACGAACTCGACCTGCTCCTTCTTGATGCCGTTGGCGGGGAAGAACTTGTTGACGATGTACTGCCAGCACATGCCGTCGCAGTCCTCTTCCTGAACGGTGCCCACCACCATGATCTTGTATCCGGGAGGAATCAGGCCCAGATCCTTCATGATCTTGGCGCCGTAAGTGGCGGAAGCCATGCCGCCCTCCTGGTCGGAACCGCCGCGGCCGAAGATCACGGCGTCATCCTCGTAGCCCTTGTAGGGGTCGGCTTCCCAGTTGTTGATGTTGCCGATGCCCACGGTGTCGATGTGGGAGTCAAAAGCGATGATCTTGTCGCCCTCGCCCATCCAGCCGATCACGTTGCCCAGGCCGTCGATCTCGACCTTGTCGTAGCCCAGCTTTTCCATCTCGGCCTTGATGCACATGACGACTTCCTTCTCCTCGCAGCTCTCGCTGGGATGGGAAATCATGTCCCGCAGGAAGCGGCTCATGTCAGCGCGGTAGCTCTCGGCTGCGGCCTTGATCTTTTCAAAATCCATGACTAATCCTCCAAATTACATATATGACTTTTTTTGTAAACAATGGGTAAGCAATCCGGCGGCCCCGCGGCCACGGGGCCGCCGTTTGCTGAGAGACGTCTGTTCGCTTGTATCGCAGGAACCAGTCTTACTTGTTCAGTCGATAACCTTCGTACTCAGCCAGCGGCGTGCTGGTGGTGGGATATTCGCCGTCCCAGATGATGCGGCGGAACTTCTGGGGATCGGTGTTGCCCTCGGTGGAGATCATCAGCACCTGGCTGAAGCGGTCCAGGCCCAGATAATCCTTGAGGTCCTTGTAATCGGGGTTGTTCATGATGGCATCCAGGCAGCCCATGCCCACGGCGCCGGACTCGCCGGAGATGACCACGGGGTCGCCGTCGCAGGGAACGCCCAGCATACGCATGCCCTTGGCGCTGACCCAGTCGGGGCAGGAGGTAAAGACGCTGGAGTGGTTGCGCAGGATGTCCCAGCCGATGATGTTGGGCTCACCGCAGGCCAGGCCGGCCATGATGGTCTTCAGATCGCCGGTGACGATGCGGGGATTGCCGTCGCCCACCAGAGCGCCGCGGAACAGGCAGTCGGCCGCGGAAGTCTCCATGATGACCACCTTGGGAGGATCGTTGGGGAAGAGGTTGTGGAAGAAGCCCTGCACCGCGCCGGCCAGAGAACCCACGCCCGCCTGCACGAACACGTGAGTGGGACGGTTCACGCCGATCTGACGCAGCTGCTCGGCCGCCTCAGAAGCCATGGTGCCGTAGCCCTGCATGATCCAGGAGGGGATGTCCTCATAGCCCTCCCAAGCGGTGTCCTGCACGATGACGCCGTTCTCGCACTCGTCGGCCTCAGCCGCAGCCATGCGCACGCAGTCGTCGTAGTTCACGTCCTCGATGGTGACCTTGGCGCCTTCCTTGGCAATGTTATTGTAACGAGCAATGGAGCTGCCCTTGGGCATATGGACAACAGCCTTCTGACCCAGCTTGTTGGCAGCCCACGCCACGCCGCGGCCATGGTTGCCGTCGGTGGCGGTGAAGAAGGTGGCCTGACCAAACTCCTTGCGCAGCTGCTCGCTGGTCAGGTAGTCATAGGTCATCTCGGACACGTCCTTGCCGGTCTTCTGCGCGATGTACCGGGCCATGGCAAAGGAGCCGCCCAGCACCTTAAAGGCGTTCAGGCCAAAGCGATAGGACTCATCCTTAACATAGATGCCGCCCAGGCCCATGTAGGTGGCCATCCGCTTCAGGTTGGCCAGAGGGGTCACGGAATACTGAGGGAAGCTGCTGTGAAACGCGCGGGCCTTGGCCACGTTCTCCAGGGACATGACTTCCAGCCACTTGTCGTCGCTCTTGGGCATCCGGTTGGGTACCCACTTAATCTGTTCCATCTCCATTTTACTTCATTCGCCTCCGTAAAAATTTGAGAGATTACCTCGCGGAATTTCTTCCGCTTTCCGCAACCATAATACCATATTATACTGATAAGTCAAGTGGTATCCTAAAAATTTTTTATTTTAACTAAAACTATTTTTGAATTTTGTTTATTTTACCTACACGCCCGATATTGCCTTTCCAAAAAATTAGTGCTAAGCTATAAACAAGAAGGAAAATAGGCTTATTTTGAGATTGGAATGTGCAAAATGCAGATGGGCTGTATCGCCCCCGCCGGATACGTTCGATCCGCATCTACACCCCACTCCCGCACGGTAAGAACCATCTCAAAGGATTTAAAGGAGGCAACTCAGATGTTCACTCTGAACGTCAACGGCAAGACCGTAACCGTCGAGCAGGACCGCAAGCTCATCGATGTCCTGCGCGAGGACCTAAAACTCACCTCCGTCAAAGACGGCTGCGACCAGGGCGCCTGCGGCGCCTGTACCATTCTGGTGGATGGCGCCCCCATCAAGGCCTGCGTCCAGAAGGTCTCCAAATTTGAAGGGAAGGAAATCCTCACGGTCGAAGGACTGAGCGAGCGGGAGCGTGAGGTCTATGTCTACGCTTTCGGCGAGGCCGGAGCCGTCCAGTGCGGCTTCTGTATCCCCGGCATGGTCCTGTGCGGCAAGTCCCTCATCGACCGCAATCCCAATCCCACCCGGGATGAGATCGCCTTTGCCATCCGAAACAACATCTGCCGCTGCACCGGTTATAAGAAGATCATCGACGCCATCGAGCTGGCCGCCCGCCTGATCCGGGAGGACCGCCGAGATCTCAAGCCTCCGGTGGTCACCGGTGTGGGCCAGCGGGCCCACCGGGTGGACGTGGCCGAAAAGGTCCTGGGCTACGGCCAGTATACCAATGACATCCAGATCGACGGCATGCTGGTGGGCTCCGCTCTGCGCGCCCAGTATCCCCGGGCCCGGGTACTCTCCATTGACACCAGCGCGGCCAAGGCCGTGCCCGGCGTCCATGCCGTCCTCACGGCGGTGGATATCCCCGGTTCCTTTAAGGTTGGCCATCTGAAGCAGGACTGGGACGCTCTGGTTCCCGTGGGCCATGTGACCCACTACTTGGGCGATGCCGTGGCCCTGGTGGCCGCCGAGACCTGGGAGCAGGTCCAGCAGGCCAAGGCCCTGATCAAGGTGGAATACGAGGTACTGCCCGGCATTTTCGACGCCCGGGAGGCCCTGAAAGAGGGCTCCCCGCTGGTCCACGAGAGCAGCAGCAGCAATATCCTGGCCCATGAGCATCTGGTTCGCGGCAACGCCGACGAGGTGCTGGCCAAGTCGGCCCATGTGGTCACCCGGTCCTACTACACGCCTCCCACCGAGCACGCCTTCCTGGAGCCCGAGTGCGCCGTGGCCATGGTGGATGACGAGAATCAGGAGGCCCTCATCTACTCCAGCGACCAGGGCACCTACGATACCCAGCATGAGTGCTCTCTCATGATGGGCTGGAAGCCGGAGCAGATCCACGTGATCAACGCCCTGGTGGGCGGCGGCTTCGGCGGCAAGGAGGACGTGAGCGTACAGCACCACGCCCTGCTGCTGGCCTACCATACCCACCGCCCGGTCAAGGTCAAGCTGACCCGGGATGAGAGCATCCTCATCCATCCCAAGCGCCACGCTGCCTGGATGGAGTTCACCACCGGCTGTGATGAGAACGGCTACCTCACCGCCATGAAGGCCGTAGTGGTCACCGACACCGGCGCCTATGCGTCCCTGGGCGGCCCCGTGCTTCAGCGCCTGTGCACCCACGCCGCCGGCCCCTATAACTATCAGGTTATCGACATCGACGGCACCGCCGTCTACACCAACAACCCGCCCGCCGGCGCCTTCCGCGGCTTCGGCGTGACCCAGAGCTGCTTTGCCACCGAGTGTAACCTGAACCTGCTGGCAGAGGCAGTTGGTATCTCTCCCTGGGAGATCCGCTACCGCAACGCCATCCGTCCGGGCCAGGTCCTGCCCAACGGTCAGATCGCCTTCCCCGGCACTGCCCTGGCGCAGACTCTGGAGGCCGTCAAAGAGGTCTATGAGAACCATCCCAGAGCCGGCATTGCCTGCGCCATGAAGAACGCCGGCGTCGGCGTGGGCCTCCCCGACTGGGGCCGCTGCCGCATCACGGTGGAGGACGGAAAGATCTGGCTGCGGGCCGGTGCCTCCTGCATCGGACAGGGCCTGGGCACCGTTCTCACCCAGATCGCCTGCGAGACGCTGGGCGTGCATCAGGACGTGGTGGTCTATCCCCAGGCCGAGACCAACAATGCCCCGGACGCCGGTACCACCTCCGGCTCCCGCCAGACCCTCATCACCGGTGAGGCCTGCCGCCGTGCCTGTCTGGAACTCAAGAAGGTCCTGGACGCCGGCAACTCCCTCGCCGATCTGAATGGCCGGGAGTTCTATGGCGAGTGCCTGGCCGCCACCGACAAAATGGGCGCCGACAAGCCCAACCCCGTCTCCCACGTGGGATACGGCTATGCCACCCAGGTGGTCTGCCTCAATGAGGACGGCACCATCGAAAAGGTCGTGGCCGCTCACGACGTGGGCCGGGCCATCAACCCGCTGAGCGTGGAGGGCCAGATCGAGGGCGGCGTGGTCATGAGCCTTGGCTATGCGCTGACCGAGGACTTCCCCCTGGTGGAAGGCAAGCCCACCGCCAAGTTTGGTACTCTGGGACTCTTCCGCGCCAACAAGACCCCCCCGGTGGAGGCCATTATCGTGGAGGCCAACCAGGACTCTGAACTGGGCTATGGCGCCGTCGGCATCGGTGAGATCACATCCATCCCCACCCCTCCCGCGGTGCAGGGTGCCTATTATAAGATGGACGGCCAGTTCCGTACCACCCTCCCCCTGGAGAACACCCCCTATTCCCGCAAAAAGTAAATTTTACCCTGACCGAGAGGCGGCGTGCAGATGAACTGCACGCCGCCTTTTTGGAGTTCCATAAGGTAAACTCTCCATTTCATTTTTGTCTATTTTGACAAATACATTTTAAATAATCAGCTTTATTTTATTTAAATAGACCATTTCCTCTTGACTTTTTTTCATTCGTCCTTTAGAATAGTGGCAAGTTCACCACATATAGTCTTCATATGATATAATCTTTTTGTGATTCTTGACGATATTGCTGTGGTGAGCCATTCCTTTCACCCACGGGGGTATGACCTTGGACGGACGCAACTCTGTCCCCATGCCGAAGGGTCTCAGAGGTTCTCCAAGCCTGTGCCCGCATCTTCCGTCTGGAGATGCATACAGGAGGCATATCCGGCGGTGTCTGTCACACCGGCGAATCAGCCCGCTCTCATGGGCGCGTATCCCACTGCATAGACTGGATGCACCCAGTCATGCCAATCAAAAGGAGGATAATGTAATGAAAAAGCTGATTCCCTTGTTCCTCGCCGGCGCTCTCATGGTGGGGATGTCCGCCTGCGGCGGCTCTTCGGCCGAGCCGTCCACTGCTCCCACAGGCGATTCCGGTGCTTCCGGCGGCTCTGAGTATGATGACATCAAGATTGCCGTCATGCTCTCCGGCCCTCCCACCGACGGCGGCTACTGCCAGCAGGGCGCCGACGGCGTACGTGCCATTCAGGAAAAATACGGTCTGGATGACAGCCAGGTCGCGATCATCGACTCGGTCACCACGGCCGACATGGCCCGCTCCGAGGCCGAGAACATGGCCGCTGAGGGCTACAAAGTCATCTTTGGTCAGGGCGGCGAGTTTGCCGAGTACTTCTCCGAAGTGGCTCCCGACTATCCTGACACCTGGTTCGTCACCAACGGTGGTTCCGTGGTGGGCGAAAATCAGTTCCCCATGTGCATGAGCACGGAGGAAGGCGGTTATGTCTGCGGCGTGATCGCCGGCATGATGACCAAGACCAATACGCTGGGCGTGATCGCCGGCGGTGACTGGCCCTCCTTTACCAAGCCCGGCGTGGGCTTTGCCCTGGGTGCCAAGAGCGTCAACCCCGATGTGACGGTCAAATCCGCCGTCCTCAGCGCCACCAACACCAACGAGGCCTATGAGACCGCGCTGAGCCAGATCCAGAGCGGTGCTGACTTCCTGTTCCCCAACGCCAACGAGGGTACCTCCGGTGCCATCAAGGCCGTGTCTGAGAACCCCGAGGTCTATGGCTTCGGCGTGTTCGGCGACTACATCTCCGGCGCCCCCAACCAGGTCATCGGCAACAGCCTGCCCGACGCCCCCGGCGCCTATGTGGCCGTGTTTGATGCCATCATGAACGGCGAGACCACGGGCGACATTATGTTCCTGGGCATGAAGGAAGGCGTCATCTCCTTCGAGTGGAACGAGGACCTGAAGGCCACCCTGCCCGAGGATGTGGTGGCTGCTGCGGAGCAGACCATCGAGGACATCAAGGCCGGCAAGATCGACATCCCCAACGAGTATGAGATCGGCGAGACCGGAACCGAGGTCTATTTCAACTAAATCACACCATCAAAATGGGCCTGTTTGGTCATCCAAACGGGCCCATTTTACCGTCGTTTCCCTTGACGGCGGAATCCTTTTTGATTATGATAGTGGTATCGGAAAATTCTTCTGATGACCCCGCGCACTGATTCATTTTGAGGAGGATACCCACATGAAAAAGGCACTTTCTCTGCTCCTGTCCTGCTCTCTTCTCACAGCGGCTCTCTCCGGCTGTGGCGGCGGCGGGACCGAACCCACCCAGGCTGCTTCTGACGACCCCTCTACCTGGAAAGTCGGCGTCATGCTCTCCGGCTCTCCCACCGACGGCGGCTACTGCCAGCAGGGCGCCGACGGCGTGCGTGCCATTGAGGAGAAGTACGGCTGCCAGGTGGCCATCATCGACTCGGTCACCACGGCTGACGACGCCCGGGCCGAGGCCGAAAATATGGCTGCTGAGGGCTACAAGATCGTCTTTGGCCAGGGCGGCCAGTTTGCCGAGTACTTCTCCGAAGTGGCTCCCGACTACCCCGACACCTGGTTCATTACCAACGGTGGTGCCGTGACCGGTGAGAATCAGTTCCCCATGTGCATGAGCACGGAGGAGGGCGGCTATGTCTGCGGCGTTCTGGCCGGCCTGCTCACCCAGAGCGGCGTCATGGGCACCATCGTCAGCGGCGACTACCCCTCCTTCACCAAGCCCGGCGTGGGCTTTGCCCTGGGCGCCAAGAGCGTGGACCCCAACAACGTGGTCAAGTTCTCCGTCCTGAGCGCCTCCAACTCCAACGAGGCCTATGAGACCATCCAGAGCCAGATCCAGGGCGGCGCCGACGTGATCTTCCCCAATGCCGACGAGGGCAACAGCGGCGCCATCAAGGCCGTGTCTGAGTCCGAGGGTGTGTATGCCTTCGGCGTCTTTGGCGACTACATTTCCGGTGCTCCTGAGCAGGTGGCCGGCAACATGATGGTGGACGCCCCCGGCGCCTATGTGGCTGCGTTTGAGTCCGTCATGAACGGTGAGGCCTCCGGCGAGATCCAGTATCTCGGCATGAAGGAGGGCATTATCTCCTTCCAGTGGAACGAGGACTTCAAGGCCACTCTGCCCGAGGATGTGGTGGCTCAGGTCGAGCAGACCGTGGAAGACATCAAGGCCGGTAAGATCGACATCCCCAACGAGTACGACATCGGCGAGACCGGTATTACCGAGTATTTTAACTAAATTTTGCCCCTGAGAAGCGAACGGAAACGGCCCTGCCGCAGCTGCGGCAGGGCCGTTTTTTACGATGTCGGTTCCGCTTTGAGGCTGCCCGCTTCAATCTCCCCCTGAAAATACCGGGGGAGCTCCTGCAGCAGCATAGATGCGGCCGGGGAGTGGGGCCGGGTACGGTGATGGATCAGATAGAACTGCCGGTCCAGCAGAGGACTGTCATAGTCGAAGGACAGGATACTGCCCATCTGTACATAGTCCGCCGCCGCCAGCCCAGACACAATGGAGATCCCCAGGCCGTTCTTGACCCCCTGCAAAATACTCTCCGTACTCTGAAGCTGGGCCGCCAGGGTCAGCTCCCGGGGATCGATTCCAATGCCCCGCAGGAATTCCTCGCTGCGCTTGCGGGTACCTGAGCCGGGCTCCCGCACCAGGAAGGGACTGGCGCGCAGCACCTGTCCGGAAATGGTCCCGTCCAGTTCCCGGAATTCCGGCGTATTGGGCGTAACGATCACCATGCGCTCGGAAAAGAAGGGCGTACAGACGCATCCCGCCTTCTGTACCGGCGAGCCGATGATTCCCATCTCCGCGCCGTTTTCAAAGATGCGCTGGGCCACCTGGCTGCTGTCTCCCTGAAACACCTGGAAAAAGACCTTGGGATAGCGCTTGCGCAGATGGGGCAGAATGCGGGGCAGCAGGTACTGGGAGGGCACGGTGGAGGCCGCAATGGACAGGGCGCCCTGGATGTCGGAGGAGGCCGTCTTGACCTCCTGCTCCGCCCGCTCGCACAGGCCCAGGATCTGGTTGGCATAGCCGTAGAGGATATTGCCGGTTGCGGTAAGCTGGATCTCCTTGGTGGAGCGGACCACCAGCTTACTGCCCAATTCCCCCTCCAGTGCGCTGATGTGGGCGCTGATGGTGGGCTGGGTCAGGTAGAGGGCGTCGGCAGCCTTGGAAAAGCTTTTGAGGCGGGCCACCTGCACAAAGACCTCCAGTTGCTTGAGTTGCATAATGATCGTTCCTCTCTCTTCTTCTCGGGTTGTGGTTGCTATTTGCAGGAAACAGGGTTAGAATAGAACACGCTCTCCCCCGGAGAGCCATAACACAAGAAAGTGGGTGCGGAATATGTCGTCGGATGTACGCAAGATCAAGTTGACCGAGATGACCTCAGCCGGTGGGTGAGGGGCCAAAATAGGACCGGGTGTCCTTGGAAAACTGCTCGCCGATCTGCCCCGCATCTATGATCCGAATCTGATGGTGGGGTTTGACTCCAGCGACGACGCGGCGGTCTACCGCGTCAACGATGAGACGGCCATGATCGCCACGGTGGATTTCTTCCCTCCCATTGTGGACGATCCCTTCCAGTTCGGTCAGGTGGCCGCCACCAATGCCCTGTCCGATGTGTGGGCCATGGGCGGCACGCCGAAAATCGCCATGAATCTGCTCACCTTCCCCAACTGCCTGCCTCTGGAGGTGGTGCAGGGCATCCTGGCCGGCGGATATGACAAGGTGATGGAGGCGGGTGCCGTCATCGTCGGCGGCCACAGCATTGAGGACAAGGAGCCCAAATACGGGCTGTGCGTGATGGGATTTGCCCATCCGGACGAGGTTCTCACCAATGACGGGGCCAAAGAGGGCGATATCCTTGTCCTCACCAAGCCCCTTGGTACCGGCATTCTCTCTACCGCCGCTAAGGCTGGGCTTCTCACCCAGGCGGAGTATGACGAGATGCTCGCGATCATGACCACCCTCAACAAAAAGGGACAGGAGGCTATGCTCCCCGTGCACCCCACCGCCTGTACCGACATCACCGGCTTCGGCCTGCTGGGCCACGTGCAGGAGATGGCCAAGGGATGCGGCCTGAGCTTTGAACTCTGGGCCGACGCGGTGCCCATCGTCCCCAAGGCTCTAGAGCTGGCGAAAGACGGTATCATCCCGGGCGGCGCCTACAACAACATGGGCTATCTGGCCGATGATGTGGTGGTGGAGCCCGGTGTGGCGCTGGAGCGGTCCGACGCCATGTACGATCCCCAGACGGCAGGCGGCCTGCTCATCACGGTGCCCGAATCCCGCTCCGGTGAGCTCCTCCAGCGTCTGAAGGACCTGGGCGTGCCCGGCGCTGCCATTGGCATGGTGAAAGCGCGCGGGGACAAGCTGGTGCGTCTGCGTCCCGGCTATTGATTTTATGCTTCACGCGATAGAAAGACGGACTCCGGCTCAGCCGGGGTCCGTTTTTTTGCGCGGATCTCACAGGATGCTCCTCCCCATACTGTTCCCCCTCAGTATACACCTTCCGTTTGCACTTGGAAATATTTTATTTAAAAATAAAATAAATTATATTGTAATTATTCCACATGCTTCTTTATTGATTTTCTCAATATTACCACCATATTTATATCGTTGTTTTCAATTTCCATTCTGCGGAAAGGGCGGCTATAATAAACGAGTAAGTACGCATTGTGTGGCGTGCAAGGGTAAAGGAGGAACTTTTTATGTCAAAGCTGAAACAGCACGGCCTCATTATCGTGGCCGGCGCGGTGGTGGGCTTGATCGCCGCCATCCTCTCCTGGCAGGGGAATCCCTACAACATGGGCTTTTGTATTGCCTGCTTCCTGCGGGACATCGCCGGCGCTGTGGGACTCCACCGTGCAGAGACAGTTCAGTACATCCGGCCTGAGATCATCGGCCTGGTTCTGGGCGCTATGGGCATGGCCATGGTGGGGAAGGAATTCAACGTCCGCGGCGGTTCGTCTCCGGTCCTGCGCTTTGTGCTCGGTTTTTGTGTGATGGTGGGCGCCCTGATGTTCCTGGGCTGCCCCCTGCGTATGGTCCTGCGTCTGGGCGGCGGTGACCTGAATGCGGTGCTCGGCCTCATCGGCTTCGCTCTGGGCATTCTGGTGGGCACCTTCTTCCTGCGCGCCGGCTTCACCCTGAAGAAATCCACCCCCCAGCCCAAGGCCGAAGGCTTCGTGATGCCCCTGATCTCCCTGGGTCTGCTGGTGCTGCTGGTGCTCCGTCCCGCCTTCATCTTCTTCTCCTCGGAAGCTCCCGGCTCCAAGGCCGCTCCCATCGCCCTGGCCCTGATCGCCGGCCTCGTGGTGGGTGCTCTGGCCCAGAAGACCCGTCTGTGCATGGTGGGCGGCATCCGCGACGCCATCCTGTTCCAGGACTTCCACCTGCTGCTGGGCTTCATCGCCATCTTTGTGGCCGCCCTGGTGGGCAACCTGATCCTGGGCAATCCGGTCAACTTCTCGTTTACCGATCAGCCCGTGGCCTATAACGACGGCCTGTGGAACCTGCTGGGCATGGTCCTGGTGGGCTTCGGCTCGGTCCTGCTGGGCGGCTGCCCCCTGCGGCAGCTCATCCTCTCCGGCAGCGGCAACAGTGACTCCTCCGTGGCCGTTCTGGGCATGGTCGTGGGCGCCGCCTTCTGCCACAACTTCGGTCTGGCCTCTTCTGCCAAGGGTCCCACCGCCAATGGCCAGATCGCTGTGATCCTGGGTCTGATCGTGGTGGCCGCCATCGGCGCTGCCAACCTCAACCGCAAGAAAGCCTGATTTCGGAAAGGAGCATAGAACCATGAATGAACTGGACGCCCGGGGCTACTCCTGCCCCGAACCCGTTTTGATGACCAAGAAGGCCCTTCAGAAGGGCACCCCCCTCAAGGTGCTGGTGGACAGCATGACTCCCGTGCAGAACATCACCCGCTTTGCCTCCAACGCCGGCTATCAGGTGAGCCACCGGGCCGTGGGCGAGGACTTTGAGCTGACCATTACCAAGTAAGATGGAACAGATCGCCACCTTTCACACCCACTTCGGTGCCCTGACCTTCCAGAAGAAACTCCGGGCGCTGGGAGACAGCGCCGCCATGATGCCGGTGCCCCGGGCACTGTCCGCCTCCTGCGGCACCTGTGTCAAGTTCGGTATGGACTTTGACCCCGCCATGGCCGACGAGGACCTGGATGCGGTCTACGCCGTAGAGGGAAGCGGGAAGTACCGCCTGCTCTTCCAAAACGAAGAGGAATAAACAGCAAAAACCCCCGCCGTTCCAATTGGAACGGCGGGGGTTTTCCACATTTAGCACTCCCGCAGTGGATAACCGCAGGCGGTCACACAATGACGGGCCAGTACATCCAGGGCGTCCAGATAGAATTCCGGCAGGCCGTGGAAGGTCCGGAAGACCGACAGCTCGGTACAGCCCAGCACCGCGCCGTCGCATCCCAGTTCCTCCCGCACGGCCCGGTCAATGGGGACAAAGTCCTCCGGTGTGCCTCGCCGGCCCCGCTTGATCTCATCGTAGATGATGGACATGACCCGGCGCTGGATCTCCTCCGGCAGCGGGGGACACTCGATCCCCAGCGCCTGGAGCTCCCGCTGATAGACACCGGTGCGCACCGTGCCGTCGGTGGCCAGAACGCCCACCCGGCGGCATCCCCGCCGGGCCAGCACAGCGGCCGATTCCCGGACCATGTGGAGCAGCTTCATGCCCCCCAGGTCCTCCTGGAGCCGGGCGGCAAAGTAGTGGGAGGTGTTGCAGGGAATGGCCAGAATGGAGCAGCCCGCCCCCTCCAGCACCCGGCCCCCGGACAGGAGGGCCTCATAGCACCGCTGGGCATCGCCGCCCAGAATGGCCCCGGTACGGTCGGGGATCCAGGTATCGTTGTAAATCAGCGTGGGGATATGGTCCTGGTCCCGGTCGGCGTCGGTATAGTCCACGATGCGCTGGCACAGCTCCAGCGTGGCCTGGGGGCCCATGCCGCCCAGGATACCCAGCTTCGGTCGGTCGTTTGCCATGGGCTCCTCCTCTCGGTCGGTCAGTTGGCTTTCTCCATGGAGCTGGCATAGCGCTTCTTGTAGCGCCACTGATCCCGGATGATGCGCAGCTTGTGGATCAGATTGCGGTCGGCCTTGTAAAAGAGGGGGTTGACCACCGCGTTTTGCTCTTCCAGGGCCTTCATCTCCCCGTGGAAGCGCTTGGGAATGTAGTCGTAGGCCACACTCCGGGGAATGACCCGCCACATATGGCGGTTCTTCGTGATGGTCAGCTCGCAGCTCTTGTGCTCGATGCGGTCCTCCACCAGATATTTGGCCAGGTTGTAGCCCGCGCCGGTGACGTAGTAGTTGCTCCGTCCCTGGCGGGTATTGATCTCAAAGACCTTGAACTTGCCGTCCCGCTGGTCGTACTTCACATCGAAGTTGGAGAAGCCGGTATAGCCGATGGCCTCCAGGAAGGAACGGAGCTTCTCGCACAGCTCGGGCTCGGGCTCGGTGATGATGACGGCGTGGTTGCCGATGCCGTGGCGGGTATGCTCCTCCAGGAGCACGTGGCCCACGCACATGAGACGCACCTTGCCGTCCTCGCCGGAGTAGTTGGTGACCACCCGCATGAAGCTGTCATCCCCGGGGATGAAGTCCTGAATGATGAGGGAGTCCTCATAGCCGTGCTCATAGATCTCGTCCAGCACCCGGTCTACCTCCTCCCGGGTCTGGAGGATATAGGCCTTCTTCTGGGTGTCAAAGGGATGGTCCCAGTAGGTGGCCGACTCGGCCGGCTTCACCACGAAGGGGCCGGAGAAGGGGAGGGTGAAGTCGTGCCCCATGCCCTTTTTGTAGACAAAGGTGGCGGGGTGGTCGATGCCGTGCTGATCGCACAGCTCGTAGAATTTCTCCTTGTGGATCAGGACCTCCATGGTGGCCAGATCGATATAGGGCGCAATGACATTTTCCGGGAAATGGGGCAGATTGCAGGCGATGGAGGTCAGATAGTTGTCTCCGCAGCCCAGCACGATGACCTTCCGGTCGGAGAACTCGGCGGCCACCTTCTTCACATTCTCCAGCACCACCTCCGGGGCGTCGTTGTTGGCGCACACCCGGTAGTCGATGATGTCGCTGCCTACGCAGGGGCCGGAGGGATACATCCCATAGGCCACGGTACGCACGCCGTAGGCCTCATGAAAGGCCCGGGCCATGCTGTACACATTGATATCCGCCCCCAGCAGAAGGGGCACAAAACGCTTTTCCATTGAACACGCCTCCACAGCGGAGGGAGCCCCTCCAACGGCGGTACTCCCTGGAATAATGATTGTATAACGGACTGGCTCAGCCCGTGGTACGCTTGACCTGATAGACCCCCTGGATCTGCCCCAGCTTGTTGATGACGCTGGTCAGCTCGTCCTGGTTCTTGACCTCCAGCAGAATGGAGGCAATGGCGTAGCCGTCGGGAGTGGCGTGGACGTTGAGTCCGTTCACCTTCACCTTGGCGGCGGAGAGGACCATGGCCACATCCAGGGTCAGGCCGTCCCGGTCCTTGGCCGAGATGTCCAGCGCGGTCTGGTAGGTGGTCTGATCTCCCGCCACCCAGGAGACCTTGACCCAGCGCCCGGCCTCCTCGGGCTTTCGCTTCTCCGGGGCGCAGTTGGGACAGTCGGAGCGGTGGACCGATACGCCGAAGCCCCGGGTGATAAAGCCCACCACCGGGTCCCCGGGCACGGGGGTACAGCACTTGGCAAACTTGACCAGACAGTTGTCCAGTCCCTCCACCACGATGCCGTTGGAGGAGCGCTTGGGGGTCTTGGCCGCGGCGGGCTCCTGCTTGGGCGGTGTGCTCCGGCCGGGCAGGATGACCGGGGTCTGCTCCGCCTGGAGGGCGGCGCTGCGCTCGGCCTGCACCCGGTTGAGGCGGCTGATCTCGTCTTTGATGCGCACCACCGCCTTCTGGGCGCTCATACCGCCGTAACCGATGGCGGCATAGAGTTCGTCCAGAGAGCCGAAACGCACCTTCTTGAGGATGTGGGGGAGCATCTCCTCGGTGGTAATAGAGGCCAGAGAGATCCCCGCGTGCTTGAGCTCGGACTCGAAGGAGGCCCGGCCGGTGGCGATATTCTCCTCCCGGCGCTCCTTTTTGAACCACTGGCGGATCTTGTTGCGGGCCTCGTTGGATTTACACAGCTTCATCCAGTCACGGCTGGGGCCGTGGGCCGACTTGGAGGTGATGACCTCCACGATCTGGCCGTTCTGGAGCTGGGTATCAAAGGGCACCATGCGGCCGTTGACCTTGGCCCCTGTCATGTGGTTGCCCACCGCCGAGTGGATGGAGTAGGCAAAGTCAATGGGGGTGGCCCCGGCGGGCAGGTTGATGATGTCGCCGTTGGGAGTGAAGACGAAGACCTCGTCGGCAAAGAGGTCCACCCGCATGGAGCGCAGGAATTCCTCCGCGTCGGTGGTCTGCTGGGCCTCCAGGAGCTTGCGCACCCACTCGAAGGCCGACTCGCTGCCCAGATTCTGGTTGGCCATGCCCTGCTTGTACTTCCAGTGGGCGGCGATGCCGTACTCCGCCGTGTGGTGCATCTCCCAGGTGCGGATCTGCACCTCGAAGGGAAGGCCCTCCCGGCCGATGACGGTGGTGTGGAGGGACTGGTACATGTTGGGCTTGGGGGTGCCGATATAGTCCTTAAAGCGGCCCAGCACCGGCTTGAACATGTCGTGGATACAGCCCAGCACATTGTAGCAGGAGGGAATGTCGTCCACGATGACCCGGAAGGCGTAGAGATCAAAGATCTCATCCATGGTCTTGTTCTGCCCGTACATCTTGCGGTAGATGGAGTAGGCGTGCTTGATGCGCCCGTAGACGGTGGCCTTGATCCCCTCCTCGGCCAGCCGCTCCTCGATCTTCCGCTGGATGGTGGCCATAAACTCCTCGTGGGCGGCGGCCCGGGTGGCCAGCTCGTCGCTGATCTCCTTGTAGCCCACCGGGTCCAGGTACTGGAGAGAGGTGTCCTCCAGCTCCCACTTGACCCGCTGCATGCCCAAGCGGTGGGCAATGGGGGCATAGATCTCCATGGTCTCCAGGGCCTTTTCCCGCTGCTTCTTGGGGGACTGGTACTGCATGGTACGCATGTTGTGCAGGCGGTCGCAGATCTTGATGAGGATGACCCGGATGTCCTTGGCCATGGCCATGAGCATCTTGCGCAGATTCTCCATCTGCTCCTCTTCCTTGGAGACATACTTGACCTGGGTCAGCTTGGTCACACCGTCCACCAGATCGGCCACGCTCTTGCCGAAGCGCTTGGCCACGTCGTCATAGGTGGCGTTGGTGTCCTCCACCGTGTCGTGGAGGAGAGATGCGATGATGGAGTCAGTATCCAGCTCCAGCTCCGCGGCGATCTCGGCCACGGCCAGCGGATGGGTGATATAGGGGGATCCATCCTTGCGCATCTGCCCCGTGTGGGCATTGTCGGCATAGGAGAAGGCGTCATAGAGCCGCTTGGTATCCACCCCGGGGTTGTAGGCTTTGATCTTATCCTCCAGCGCCTGATATCGCTCTAAAATAGGGTCCATACGATCACCACATTTCGTTGAGATGGGCGGCCCTCAGCCGCTCATCAGCTGTCGGAGCCGTTGCAGAATGGCGGACTGCTCCAGATCCACCTTTCCCTCCACCTTCTGGAGGGAGATCCGGAAGCAGCCGGCGTGTTGTTCCAGGGAAATCAGCCCCCGCTCGTCAAAGACCTCCAGGCACACCAGGGTGCGGGGCAGGGGGGCATGGCGTCCGAAATCCCGGGACAGGTTCCGGGTCAGACGGCGGGGCGTCTCCTCCAGCTCTGCGCCGCCGGAACGGACCTTCAGATAGCGCCAGAGGGTGACAAACTCCTCCCGGCTGGGCAGGAGAAAGGCGGCCTCCTGTGGGCTCAGATCTTCCCCCCGGGCAAAGCGCTCATAGAGGGCCTGTTCACTCTGGGCCCGGGTCATCCCGGGACGCAGATCCGTGATCTGGAGCTGCACCGAGCGCCAGCCCCGGTACTCGTTGATCTGGGGACAGAAGGCGATATCCACCCGGTCCCCGGGCCGCACCCCCGCCTCGGCGGCGGTGGCGGCAAAAAAGATGGCGTCAAAGGGCTTTCCGCCCGCCAGGAGGCGGAGCTTGAGGTGGCGTCCGCCGCCCACCTCATTGAGGGAGGAGACCGTACAGCCCCCCAGGAAAAAGACCGGCTTCTCATTTCCCGCGCCATAGGGCTCCAGGATGTCCAGTGCCTCCACCTGTTCCTGGGTGAGGATCGAGGGGTCTGGAATATCCGCGTCAATCTCCAGCTCGGAGGTCATTTCCTCTCCGCCGGTGCGCAGACGGACCAGCTCGTTCATCCGGCGGCGGAAGGCCGGGATCTGTTCCTCCCGGATGGTAAAGCCGGCGGCCAGCTCATGCCCGCCGAAGCCCTCCAGCAGCTCGGCACAGGACTCCAGCGCGGCAAAGAGGTTGAACCCGCCAAAAGACCGGCAGGAGCCCTTTCCGTGCCCGTCCTGAAGGCAGATCATGAAGGTGGGGCAGGAGTACTTCTCCGACAGGCGGGAGGCCACAATGCCCACCACGCCCTGGTGCCACCCCTCTCCGGCCAGGACCAGAGCGCTTCGCTCCTCCGGCGGCGCGCTCTCGGCCAGGCGGGCACACTGGGCAAAGATATCCGCCTCAATGGACTGCCGCTCCCGGTTGAGGCTGCACAGCTCCTTGGCCAGCTCCTCGCCCCGCACCGGGTCGGCGGTCAGGAGCAGCTCGGCCGCCACCCGGGCGCATCCCATCCGCCCGGCGGCGTTGATGCGGGGGGCCAGGGTGTATCCGATGGCCATGGAGGTCAGGGGCTTTTCGCTCAGTCCCGCCTCCCGCAGCAGGGCGGCCAGTCCGGGGCGGCGGGTATGGCGGAGGGAGGAGAGTCCCATCTGTACGATGGAGCGGTTCTCTCCGGTCAGGAGCATCACATCGGCCACCGTGCCGATGGCGGCCAGGTCGGCATACTGCCGCAGGAGCGTGGGCCGCTCCTCCATCTCTCCCAGGGCCAGCACCAGCTTGAGGGCAACCCCCACGCCGGCCAGGGACTTGAAGGGATAGGGACAGTCGCCCCGCCGGGGGTCCACCACCGCGAGAGCGGCGGGCAGTTCCTCCTTGCACTCGTGATGGTCGGTAATGACCAGATCCATGCCCAGCTCCGCGGCGTGGCGGGCCTCCTCCACCGCGGTGATCCCGCAGTCCACGGTAATGATCAGGGTGACTCCCTGGGCGTGGAGGGTGTCCACGGCTGCACAGCTGAGTCCATAGCCCTCCTCCATCCGGTCGGGGATATAGGGCACCACATCCGCCCCCCGGCTGCGCAGAAAACTGGTGAGGAGGCAGGTGGAGGTAATGCCGTCCACGTCATAGTCTCCGTAGACAGCCACCAACTCTCCCTGCTCTACCGCGCGCCGGATGCGCTCCACTGCCCGGTCCATGTCCCGGAGCAGGAGGGGGTCCTCCAGGCGCTCTGGTCCGCCCGCCAGAAACTCCCTGGCCTTCTCGGGCGTGTCAATGCCACGGGCCGAGAGGACCAGGGCGGGAAGATCCGGGATGCCCGCCTCCTCCAGGGCCGCCCGGCCCGTTCCGTCTCCGGCGGGGCGCTTCCACTGCTGATATTTCATTGGCTTCGCCCTCCTTTCCGGTAAGACGGTAAAAATTACCCTTTATTATATCAAATATACCCCAAAAATACAAGTCAACGGCGTCTTTCATCCTGCCAAAGCAGAAGGCTTCCCGCCCAGCAGAAGACCGCCCCCAGCAGAAAACCTCCGGGCAGCCACTGTTCTGCTGTCCAGCCCAGGACCGGGGCCAGTAAAACCCCGGTACATTCCAGCACCATGGCATTGCAGGAGAGCCGGGCAGCCCGTCCACCGGGGCTCACCCGCTCATTCTGCACCGCAAGGGCCAGGGGCGCTGCACAGGAGCGCAGGGCAGCCAGCAGGGGGATACCTAGGGCGGAGACGGCCGGCGCGGTGGTGACGGCCAACAGCAGACAGACTGCGCCCCCCGCCGCAATCAGCCGCCGGCAGACCCGCTCCGGCCCGCCCGGCCCCACCAGCCGGTGGGCCAGGGCGCCGCTCAGTCCGGCCCCGGCACTCAGGGCCGCCAGGACTCCAAAGGCCCCCTCTGCAATCCCACAGCGCCCGTACTGAAGCTGGCTGAAAAAGGTGACTGCCGCCTGGGCCGTCTGATCGAAGAGGGCCACACCCAGCAAAAAGGCCAGCATCCTCCGGCTCTCCCGCAGCATCTCGCCCAGAGGCGGGCGGGGTTCCCGGGCCTGCTCCTCGGCCCGCTGTCCCTCCGGCTCCCGCAGCAGTAAGGTGACCCCTAGGGCCAGGGTATAGCTCCCCACGGTCAGCAGCGCGGAGAGGCGGTAATCCCCGCCCAGCAGGGGCCAGGCCAGGGAGGCCAGCAGCAATCCCGCCACCTGTACGCCCTGCCAGCGGGCAAAGACCCGGCGGTGCTCTTCCGGGTCCCGGCAGCAGGCATAGAGATAGGCCGTGTCACAGCCGCTCAGCCCGGCCTGGGCAAAAGAAAGCAGCAGCCGTTCCGCCAAAAAGCCCCATACCGTCTCGGCCCGCCAGAATACCACCTTGGAGAGGGCCAGCACGCCGAAGCACAGTACCATGGACCGCCGGTGCCCGATCCGGTCAGCCCAGCGGCCCCAGGGCACCTCCAGTCCCAGCATGACCAGCAGGGAGATCCCCTCAATGACCTGCATCTGGGTGAGGGTCACCCCCGCTTGCAGGCGGTAGAGGGTGGCGATGGGGTTATAAAATACCATGCCCTGGAGGGCATAGGCCAAAAAAAGAAGCGTCCGGTTTCGTCTGTTCCGTTCCAATACCGATTCCTCCTGATCCGGATGTTTTACACATGCCAAAGCACGCCCTCCCATGGGAGGGCGCCTCCGGTATCCGATCAGTTGGCATCAGATGGGACGGTACATGGCGATTCCGCGCTCCTTTTTTCATAATCTTTCCAATCGTTTACTTCGCCCGGCAGGCAAGATGCAGGCGCAGGGGAACCAGCAGCCGTGCCGTACAGGGGGGCAGGGCCGCCTCCATGGTGCGGGCGCCGGGCGCAGGGAAGACCTCTCCGGTGAGCAGATCTTTCATAGGACCGGAAAGAGGCAGGGAAGCCGGTTCTGCTCCGGCGTTCAGAGCTACCAGCACGCTCTCCTCCTCCCAGGTACGCCGGAAGGCCAGCACCGGTCCGTCGGCCTCCACATAGGAAATATCTCCCCTCCGCAGGGCCTGGGACCAGCTGCGGATGCAGCCCAGAGCAGTGAACCAGCTCACCAGCTCACCGTCCTCCCGTCCCCAGGGGAAGGTACGGCGGTTGAAGGGATCTTCAAAGCCCTCCATCCCGGCCTCATCCCCGTAATACAGGGTGGGGGAGCCCGGGAAGGCGTAGAGCAGCACCGCGCCCAGCTTGAGCCGGGCCTTGCCCCGGGCATACTCCTCTTCGCTCATGCGGAAGTCGGCCCGCCAGGATTTGGGGTACTCCGTGCAGGGGGAACCCACCCCCAGCAGGGTGAGGATGCGGGGGGTATCGTGGGTCCCCAGGGCGTTCATGGCGGAATAGTAGGCGGTGGGCGGATAATTGGCCCGTAACCCCTCCATGGTCT
Source organism: Pseudoflavonifractor sp. MCC625 (assembly GCF_018784545.1). Lineage (NCBI taxonomy): Bacteria > Bacillati > Bacillota > Clostridia > Eubacteriales > Oscillospiraceae > Pseudoflavonifractor > Pseudoflavonifractor sp. MCC625. The sequence continues at coordinate 111,613 of NZ_WQOJ01000048.1, forward strand.
CCCGGAACCAGCGGGCGTCCCCGCCCAGCAGATAGGAGATGGCCGCGTTGCGGAAGGGATAGTTCATCAGTCCGTCGCAGTGTCCCCCCAGAATGTGCTTGCGCCGCACCCCGTAGGCGATCTTGTTGGAGCCGTCCTCCCACACCTCGCCGATAACCACCGCGTCCTTCTTGGCCTCGCGGGCGGCGGTGTGGAGGGCGTGGACAAAGGAGTCGGGCAGCTCGTCGGCCACATCCAGCCGCCAGCCGTCCGCCCCGGCCCGCAGCCAGCGCTTGACGATGCTGTTTTCCCCCCGGATGATATAGTCGAGATAGGTGCTCTCGCTCTCATTGACCGCCGGGAGGGAGTAGATCCCCCACCAGGAGTCGTACCGGTCGGGCCAGTGGGTGAAATGATACCAGGGATAATAGGGGCTCTCCGTGGACTGGGCCGCACCGGGCACCTCTGAGGGGTAGGAGCCGTCCCCGTTGAAATAGCGGCTGATATAGCCCGTGTGGTTGAACACACCGTCCAGCATAATGCGCATCCCCAGGTGGTGGGCCTCCTCACACAGGAGGCGGAACTGGGCCTCGTCCCCCAGCATGGGGTCAATCTTCTCATAGTCGCCAGTGCCGTAGCGGTGGTTTTCCACCCCCTCAAAGATGGGGCAGAAGTAGATGGTCTCCACCCCCAGACGCCGCAGATAGGTCAGCTTCTCCCGGACCCCGGCGAGGCTCCCGCCGAAAAAGTCCCGGTTGCGGATCTCGCCGTGCTCATCGGGAAGGTAGACCGGCTCCTCCTCCCAGCTCTGATGGACGGTTCGTCCGCCCACCATACCGGTCGGGTCGGGAATGGCACGCCGGCGGAAGCGGTCGGGAAAGATCTGGTAGGTAAGCCCCTCTCCAAACCACCCGGGGACCGTCTCAGAGTCGTCATAGACGGTGAGCTGATACTCGCCCAGCTCCGCACTGCGTCCGTCCAATCCCTCCAGGCGCAGGGTATACCAGACCAGCCCCACGTATTCCCCTGTCTCCAGCGTGCCGGTGAAGACATCCCGGGCGCCCTCGATCCCATGCCAGAGCAAGATGTGCTCCACCACGGCATTGTCCCGGCTCTCAAACCGGGCGGTGAGAATCACGCGGGAGTATCCCCCCGCCCGGGGCGGGCGGACGGTAAAGCGTACCTGGGTCCCCGCCGGGACCGCGCCGTAGGGAAACTTACTCTCCGGGTCCCGGGGATCGAAGATAAAGGGGTTCGTCATGGACATTCCTTCCAATCTTCCAAAGTTGAACTGCGCTCAGCGGATGAGCACGCCCTCGCCATTGACGGCCTGGGAGGTTCCCGACTGTCCAAAGTAGACCGAGAGCACATCGGCGGCCACTGCCGCCAGACCGCCGCCCGAGTCACCGTGCTCGGCCACCAGGGCGATGGCGATCTCCGGGTCATCATAGGGGGCAAAGCACACAAAGACGGCGTTGGCCTCGGTGGTCTCCGAGCCTACCTGGGCGGTACCGGTCTTGGCACCCACCTCTACGGGCAGGTCTTTAAAGTACTTGGATACGCTGCCCTCGGTGCCCAGCAGGTACATGCCGTACTTGACCGCCTCCAGGTTCTCCTCACTGATGTTGATGGTGTCCAGGGGCTCCGGCTCATTCTCCAGCACCACCTGGGAGTAGTCGCTGCTCTTGACCGTCTGGAGCAGATGGGCAGGATAGTGGTTTCCGCCGTTGACCAGCGTGGCGATGTAGTTGGCCAGCTGGAGGGGGGTACACAGGGTATTGCCCTGTCCGATGGCAGCCGAGAGGAGCAGTCCGCCATACCATTCCTGATTCAGACGCTCACTGGTCTCCGGTCCGGCCACATAGCCGGTATACTCGGGCACCTCGATGCCGGTGGACTGACCCAGACCGAACATGGCGGCGTACTCATCCAGCAGGTCGATCCCCAGCCGGTCGGCCAGGGTAAAGAAGAAGACGTTGCAGGAGTCCTCAATAGCATGGGCCATATCCTCCCAGCCATGGGTGCCTCCCTGCTGGCGATAAATCCAGCATTTCGGATGGTAGTCTCCGTAGGGGTATTTTTCTCCCTCCGGATAGCGGAAATAACCCGTATCCAGGATCTCCTCATAGGGGGTGGTCAGCCCCTCCTGAAGGGCGGCCACACCGGTGATCATCTTAAAGGTGGAGCCGGGGGAGTAGAGTCCCATGGTGGCCCGGTTATACAGGGGACGCAGGGGGTCCTTGAGCAGCTCATTGTAGAGGCTGCTGTCCTTATAGGCCTGGGATATGTCGAAGGTAGGATAGGAGGCGATAGCCTTCACTCCGCCCTTCATGTCGATGACCACGCCTGCCGCACCCTCTACCGTGTCGGAGAGTCCGGGCACCCGGGTAGCCAGAGACTGCTCCAGCGCCTCCTGAAGGCGCAGGTCAATGGTGGTGACCACATTGTTGCCCGGTTTGGGGGCCATGGGCTCTCCGGTCTCGGGGTCGGTCTTCCAGGTCTCGCTGACCACCTTTCCCTCGCTGTTGAGCTCCACGATCTGGGTGCCCTCCTCGCCCCGGAGATAGGACTCGAAGGCCTTCTCCATGCCTTCCTTTCCCACAATATCGTCCATTTTATAGCCGTTATTCTTGTAATAGGAGTCCTCCTCGTTCCACTCTTCCGCAAAAATGGGACCCACGCGCCCCAGGATGTGGGCGGCGTAGGAGGTCTCATAGACCCGGGTGGTGGTGGGCTCGATCTTGACGCCCTTGAGGCCCTGCTCCTTGACGGCGGTGATAAAGCGGATATCCACGTCCTGGGCAAAAATATATTCGCTGGTAGCCGCGCCTTTGCTGCGCAGGGTAAGCTCATAGAGCACGCCAATCAGGTCCCTGGCCTCCTCATCGGGCATGGTGGGATCGATGCCGAAGTAATCCTTCATCTTGGCGATGAGAGGGGCGGCTGAAACCGTATCCTCCGGCGCGGCGGGGGTCTCCGCCGCCTGGGTCCCGGTCTCGGTGGTCTGGGAGGCGGCATCCACCGCCTTCCGGTAGGCCTCCCACTCCTCGCCCAGCGCCACGCCGGAGGCTGACGCGGTCTCCCAGCTGCTGTTGTTCTCGCTCAGGATATCCATGAGCTTGAGGAAGGCCCGGCGGTTGGTCCCCGTGGCGGTACCCAGCGTGTACTCAAAGGGAGGTGCGCCGGTGACCGGCAGGGTGTCCGTCCAGGTCACACCCTGCTCCCGGCAGATCTGAAGCAGGGCGGTGAGAATGGCGTTGCGCTCCTCCTCCGTGCCCATCACACTGGTGTTGAGGCGCACCTGGTAGGTGGAGCGGTTGGAGACCATCACCCGGCCATTGCAGTCCAGGATCTCGCCCCGGACGGCCTCTACTGTCTCGGTCTGGGCATTTCGCTTGGTAGCCTGGGCCCGGTAATAGGGGCCCTGGATGATCTGAAGCTGATAGAGCACGCCCACAAACAGGAAAAACAGCAGGCCCAACACACCCGACACCACATATACACGCCGTTGAAATTGTTTTTTGTCCATAGGGCAACCTTTCTGTTACGGGAACTCCAAATAAAACGCAGGGACAGACGCGGCTCAGAAGTGGGTCCGTTTGGGGACCCGGCGATATACCCATAAAAAGACCGCGTACACCGGGATCACAAAGGGGAGGGAACAGCCGATCTCCATCCCGGTCAGACGGAGCATGGGCCCCAGTGCATATTCCCCCCAGGCCAGGCGCAGCAGAATCCGCACGCCGTCCACAAAGGCCAGGGCCAGCAGGGCGCACACCAGGCAGCCCCACAGGTTCTGGCGCAGCACATACTGGGCCAGCAGGCCAGCGCCCAGGCCGACCAGGGCCAGGCCCAGGGGCATCCACTCCTCCATTCCTGGATAGAAGCAGGCGCACAGCAGACCCACTCCCAGGCCAAACCCGGCCCCGCCGACACAGCCCTCCAGTACGGCCACTGCCACCACGGCCAGGGGCAGAAGCATGGGCTGCACCGCCGTCACCGGCAGGCGGGTGAGGAAATACCCCTCAAAAAACCAGACGGGCAGGAGGGCCAGGGCATACACGCCCCATTTCACCAGAAAATCATGGCGGGTCAAATGGCTCCCCCCTTACTCAATAATATCAAAGCTCTTGATGACAAAGACCTGCTCCAGCGAATTGAGATCGGTCTCCGGTACGATGACCGCATAGCGGGTCATGCCCGAGGCATCGGTGAGGACCTCTTCCACGTGGCCCACCACCAGGCCGGAGGGATAGATGCCGCTCAGACCGGAGGTGAGGACCTGATCGCCCGCCATGAACTCGCTGTTCTCCGGCAGGTAGGAGAGCTTGAGCTTGCCCTCTCCCATCAGATCGAACTGTCCCTCCAGAATACCGGCGCTGTCGGTGCGGGCGATGAGGCCGCCCATCTCCAGGTCGGAGTCCACCACCGTCATCACCTGGGACCAGTTGACCCCCACTTCATCAATGATACCCACCAGGTTGCCGTATTCATCCACCACACAGTCTCCGGCCTCCACGCCTACGGAGCTTCCCTTGCTGAGAATGAGGGTGGAATCCCAGTTGGAGGAGCCGTGGGAGGTCACCGTGGCCGACTCAAACTCAAAGTCCCGCCGCTTCTCCCGCAGGCCCAGCAGATTGCGCAGGCGCTCATTTTCCTCCGCGTCGCTCTCAGCCTCCCGGAGCTGCTCTTCCAGCTTGGCATAATCCCGCTTGAGCTGCTCATATTCGGCCTGCATCTGATCCTGGAGGAACAGGCGCTGGTACTGCCCCTCGGTCCAGTTGGCCACCGCGTTGACGCCGTTGCGCACCGGCGTGGTCACGATCCCCACCAGATTGGACAGCGGATCGGCCACCCCGCCCATCAGCGCGGAGGTCACCGCCACGATGAGCGTGAGCAGAACGGCAATGATCAGTATGAGCACACCGTTGTTGCGCAGAAAATCTTTCATCGCCGCACCGTTCCTCTCTTAGCCATCCCGCTCAGCGGCCAGGGCCATACAGTGGACCCCCAGCCGCTCCAGCATACCGCCCAGGCGGCACACCGGCAGGCCCATGACATTGTAATAGTCCCCCTGGATGCCCTGGATAAAGAGGGCGCCATAGCCCTGGATGCCGTAGGCGCCGGCCTTATCCATGGGCTCCCCGGTGCGGATATAGTCCTCGATCTCCCGCTCGGACAGCTCCCGGAAGGAGACATCGGTCACCTCATACTCGGTGTACCGCTCCTCTCCTCGCAGCACCGTGACGCCGGTGTAGACCTGATGGCGGCAGCCCGAGAGGGTGGAGAGCATTTTGAAGGCCTCCAGCGCGTCGGAGGGCTTGCCCAGGACGGCGCCGTCCACCGCCACCACGGTATCGGCCGCAATGATCAGGGTATCTCCGCCCGCCCGCTCGGCCACCGCCTGGGCTTTGAGGGCGGAGAGGCGGCTGACCAGCTCCGACGGAGAGAGTCCGCCGCCCAGATTTTCGTCGATATCGGGGGACATGGTCTTGAATCCGCTCAGCCCCATCCGGGAGAGCAGCTCTTTGCGCCGGGGGGACTGGGAAGCCAGAATGATGTTCATCTTTTGTAAACTCCTTTACTTTCCGGTGGAGCCGAAGCCGCCGGCTCCCCGCTCAGTCTCATCCAGCGTCTCCACCCGCTCCAGCTGGGCCTGCACCACCGGCATCACGGCCAGCTGGGCCACCCGGTCGCCGGGCTGGATGGTATAGGGGACGTCCGACTGGTTCACCAGTCCCACCCGGATCTCCCCCCGGTAGTCGCTGTCGATGACCCCGACTCCGTTGGCCAGGGCCACCCCGTGCTTGATGCCCAGACCCGACCGGGCAAACACCAGGGCCACATAGTCCGCCGAGGGCAGGGCAATGGCGATGCCGGTGGGGAGGGACACGATCTGCCGGGGCGCAATGGTCACCGGCTCATCCATGCAGGCGCACAGGTCCATCCCGGCCGCGCCCGCACTGGCGTAAAAGGGAAAGGGAATATCGGTCCCGATCTTGGGGGACACGGCTTTGATTTTCAGATTCATGCGTATCGTTCTCCTGTCATAGGGTGGGGACGCTTACTCCACGTCCCGGTAGTAGAGGCCCCGGGTATACTCCCTGGGTTCCCAGTCGCTCCGCCCCAGGTAGCGCTCCACCGCACGGACGCACTCGGCGGGGGATTCCACTGTGAACATGAGCCGCTGGGCCCACGCCCCGCAGCGGCGGACGTCGTTTTGTTTATTCCCCAGGAAAAGGGTCTTGGAGTTGAGGATCTCATTGCGGCAGCCGTAGGCCCGCACCACCGGGAAACGGGCCCCCTTGCGGTCGGTGAGGAGGTTCTCCTCCCCCTCGCAGGCGTGGCGGCACACGCCGCCGGTGCGGTTGCGGATGATGCAGTTTTCCATAATCATCAGGGGCAGGCGGCCATAGGTGATGATCTCGGTGTCCACCGCCTTGGAGAGATCCCGGATCTGGGCCAGCTTGAGCTCAAAGGACACGGCGGCCGACTTGAGCCCCATATGGCGCAGCTCTTTGAGTGCCTGGGAGTTGAAGATCTCCAGGCCGAAGTCGCCCCGCAGGCCGAAGCCCATCTCCTTTGCCACATCCAGCATACCCAGATTGCCCACCAGGGCATCCTCCACGCCCATATCCCGCACCCGGCGGAGTTGCTCGGTCATGGTCTTCCACTCCCGGTCCCAGGCGATGCGGGGGAGAGTGACGGCCAGATTGCCCCGCCCGGCCAGTTCCGGATGGGCGGCCAGCTCCTCCAGCGGCACATAGATCAGGGCGGGGGAGAGGGCCAGAAGGGCGCCCGTCACCTGCTCGGCCCGGCTCACCGACACGGTGAGGAGGGGCTCCTCCCGCCGGTTCTCATAGCGCACACCGGGCTGGAAGGTCCCTCTCCGCCGGACAGGGGGCGCCATGCGCCGGGCAGAGAGCTCCTCCAGCGCCTCCCGCCGCAGGGCGTTGAGGGCGGCGGCCGGAAGGGAGAGTCCCTCGTCCACCACCGAGCGCACCTCCTCACAGCGGTAGGGTGTACCGCCGGTGCGGGAGAGCTGCTTCTCCACCCCCTCCGGGGTGAGGGGCTTGGTGCGGGCCGTCTCGGGGACGGGGCCCTCCACCGTGATTACATTCTCCCGGTCGTCCTTCACGCCCACCTGGGCCGGCTCACCCTTTCGGATCAGGGAGTAGAAGGTGATGGGCACCCGCTGGCTCTCCCCGTCCTCATAGGTCTGCCGGGCCAGGGCAAAGAGCTCCCGGGGTTCCTTCTGCTCCTCCCGGATGCCGAACATATCCGGTCCGGTCTTGCCCTGGTAGAAGCCCTCGGTAAAGCCCTGGCGGGAGAAAGCCTCGGTCAGCTGCCGCACCTCCTCGGCGGTGGGCTCCCGCCCCTCGCGGATGGCGGAGGCATAGACCCGGGTGATGACGGCCACATACTCGGGCCGCTTCATCCGGCCCTCCAGCTTCAGACAGGCCACGCCCATCTTCCGCAGCTCCCGCAGATGTCCGGCCAGGGACATGTCCTTGAGGGAGAGGGGGTTGCCGTCGGCCTTCCCGTTCCAGCCATAGCGCATGCGGCAGGGCTGGGCGCACAGGCCCCGGTTGCCGCTGCGCCCGCCGATGACCGAGGACATGAAGCACTGTCCCGAGTAGCACATGCACAGGGCGCCGTGGCCAAAGACCTCGATCTCGATGGGGGAGTGCTCACAGATGTAGGCGATGGCGTCCCGGGACAGCTCCCGGGAGAGCACCGCCCGGGTCATGCCGAAATCGGCCATCTTCTTCACGCCGTCCAGGTTGTGCACCGTCATCTGGGTGGAGGCGTGGATGGGCACATCGGGGGCGGCCTGGCGCACCATGCGCAGCACCCCCAGGTCCTGGACCAGGATGGCGTCCACGCCGATGTCGCTGGCGTCGGCGGCACACTCGGCGGCCGCGGGCAGTTCCCGGTCTCCCAGCAGTGTGTTGAGGGTCAGATAGACCTTACAGCCCCGGAGATGGCAGTAAGAAACCGCCGCCGCAAACTCCTCCCGGGTGAAGTTCTTCGCGTTGCGGCGGGCGTTGAAATCGCCGTATCCCATGTAGATGGCGTCGGCGCCGTTCTGTACGGCAGCATGGACGGCCTCCATGGAGCCGGCGGGTGAGAGCAATTCCAGCATACGTCCTCCTTTGTGGTATCTGGGATGGATAAAGGCAGAACACGGGGCGGCCGGAGACCGCCCCGCATCCTGCCCGGCGTCTTATTTCCGGTTCTGGAGCTTGAAGATCTCCCGCTTGGCCTCGGAGAGCTCCATTTTCAGCTTGGTGCCCTCCTCCAGGTACTCCTTGAGCTGGCGGCGCAGATTCTCCGACGCCTCCTGCTCTTTATAGTATTCATCGGCAATGTTCAGTGCCGCCAGCACCACGCTCTCCACCAGGGAAGCCCGGCCGCTGGAGAGCACTTCCTGTACTTTATTGTCCACATGACCGGCCACCCGGCGGACATAGTTTTCCTCCTCGGCGGCCACGATGGTATACTCCTGTCCCGCAATGGTGACTGTGATGTGGTTCCTCATAGCTGTGTCCTCCCGCCTGTTCTCTCGTTATAATTATGTCAACCCAATAACTCGGGTGTTCAGACTTGTCAATAGTATAACACACGCCGCCCCAACTAAAAAGCCTGATATTGTGAATTTTCCGGCCCGCAGGCCCTCCGACCGGGCGGAAGGAAAAGATTTCTCCCACCCCCGCCTTTCCCCCCGGTGGATTTTGTGGTATGATAATGTGTAATTCTGTACTGGAAAGGGGGGAGGCTCCATGGCTGGAAAACTGCTCTATCCCGGCGCCATCCTGTCGCTCTCGGCTGACTGCGCCGACCGTCTGTGTTCCGCGGGAAACGGAGATGCCGCGCTGCTCTATCTCCATCTGCTGCGCCGGGCGGGCGAGTTTGATCCCCGCCGGGCCGCCCACCTGCTCCACTGGTCCCCCGACCGGGTGGAGGAGGCCTTTGAGGCCCTGGTGAAGCTGGGTCTGGCCGACCGGAGTGAGAAGGTCTCCCCGCCGGCCGCCCCCCAGGAGCCCGAGGAGCCCCCCGAGTATACCGCCGCCGACCTCACCCGGGAGCTGGAGGACGGCTCCTCCCCCTTCCCCGGGCTGGTGGGCGAGGTCCAGCGCCGCCTGGGCAAGATCCTCTCCACCTCCGATCTGAAAATGCTCTATACCCTCTACGACTTCCTCTCCCTCCCGGCGGAGGTTATCCTTCTGCTGGTCAACTACTGTGTGGAGGAGATGGAGCACAAATACGGCCCTGGCCGCAAGCCCCGCCTCTCCCAGATCCGCAAGGAGGGCTTTGTCTGGCGGCGTCTGGGGGTGGACACCTTTGAGGCGGCCGACGCCTATCTGCGCAAGCAGGCCACCCTGCGCACCCGCACCGCCGCTGTGCTGCCCCTGCTGGGCATCACAGGCCGCGCGCCGGTGGAGGCCGAGCGCAAATACATCGCTGCCTGGCTGGACATGGGCTTTGAGGACGGGGCCATCCGCCTGGCCTATGAGCGCACCGTCCTGCAAAAGGGCAATATGAACTGGCCCTATCTCAACTCCATCCTGAAGAGCTGGCACCAGAAGGGGCTGCACACCGTGGCCCAGGTCCAGGCCGGAGATTCCGACCGGCCCCGGGTCTCCTCCGCGCCCCAGCCCATGCCCACGCCCCCCGGCGAGGCCGACCGCCGGGTGCGGGAGGACCTGGAGCGGATGCGGGAATACCTGCGCCAGCAGAGCGACGATCCCAAGGGAGGTTAAGTCATGGCATACGACTCCAATGTGCTCCGCCGAGCCACCCAGCGGCTCTCCGAGGAGCGGCGGCTCCGGGAGGAGATGCAGGACCGCCGCCGGGCTGAGATCTATCAAAAGCTCCCCCAGGTGGCCCAGATCGACCAGCAGCTGCGCCGCACCATCGTGGACATCATCGCCGCCTCCCTGCGCAGCGGGGACGACCCCGCCCCCGCCATCGGGGAGGTCAAGCGCAAAAACCAGGCCCTTCAGGAGCGCCGGACCCAGCTGCTTCTGGAAAACGGCTATCCCGCCGACGCCCTGGACGCCCGTCCCGCCTGCCCCACCTGCGGGGATACCGGCTGGGTGGGTGCCAATATGTGCTCCTGCCTGAAAAAGCTCTGCGCCCAGGAGCAGATCCGGGAGCTCTCCAAGCTCCTGGACCTGGGGGAACAGTCCTTTGACACCTTCTCCCTGGACTATTACAGCGACCGTCCCTGGCCCGGTGAGCTGGAGTCTCCCCGGGAGCGGATGGAGTTCATCCGGGACGTGTGCTACAACTATGCCAGCCGCTTCCCCAAATTCGTCTACCGCAACCTCTTCCTCACCGGCGCCCCCGGTCTGGGCAAGACCTTTCTCTCGGCCTGCATCGCCCGGGCGGTGGCCGAGAAGGGGTACTCCGTGGTCTATGACACGGCGGTGAACATTTTTGCCCGGTTTGAGGAGCAGAAGTTCTCCCGGGATGAGCTGGATATTCGGGATGCCCGGGATGAGACCCGGCGCTACCTCCACTGCGACCTGCTCATTCTGGACGACCTGGGCAGTGAGATGACCACGCCCTTTGTCCAGTCCGCCCTCTATACCCTGGTCAATACCCGCCTCACGGCGGGACGGCGGACCGTGATCTCCTCCAACCTGTCCATGGACGAGGTGCGCCGCCGCTACTCCGGTCAGACCGCCTCCCGTCTGGAGGGGGAATACCGGGTCCTGCCCTTCTACGGCGAGGACATCCGCCTGCTGCGCAAGCAGCGTCCCATCTGAACAAAAAGCTTCCCTTCCGGCCGAATGGCCGGAAGGGAAGCTTTTTTCTGTCAGGAGAGAATCTGGCCGTCTTTCGCCACCAGGCGTCCCTCTTTGAACACATAGAGCCGTCTGGAGTGGCTGATGATGGCCTCCTTCGCGGTGGGCGCGTCCAGTACCACCAGGTCGGCCCGGCACCCCTGGGAGAGCCCGTAGTCCTGGAGCAGGGCGTTGCGGGCCGGACCAAAGGTCACCATTTCCATGACCTTTTCCAGCTGTTCCCCCGTGCCGTACTGGAGCACCTGGGCCGCAAAGAGGGCCTCCTCCAGCAGATCGCCGTTTCCAAAGGGACGGTATGGGTCCCGCACGTTGTCCGAGGCCACCGCCACGTTGACGCCCGCCCGCAGCAGCTCGTCCACCCGGGTCACACCCCGGCGGATGGGCTGATGGTCCTTGCGGCCCATCAGGTACATGTTGCAGGAGGGGAGGGTAATCACATGGACGCCGGCCTCGGCGCACTCCCCAATGGCCCGGCGGGCCAGGTCGTCGTCCACCGCGCTCAGAGCCGTCACATGGCCGCAGGTCACCCGGCCGGCCATGTGATACTCCCGGGCGCGCTGAAGTACCCGGAGGAAACAGTCGATGTTGGGCCGGTCATGCTCGTCGATGTGGAGGTCCAGGGGAAGGTTGTACTCGTCGGCCAGGGCAAAGAGCCGGTCGATCTCCCCCATGGGGTCAGGGGTAAAGAGGGGATAGCCCGCCAGGAAATCCACCCGGCCCGCCCGGGCAGCCGCCCGGAACTCGGCGTCATACTCCTCCCGGTACTGCACGATGCCCAGCAGGTCCAGTCTGCCCCGGTACTCCTCCTTCAGCTCCTCCAGGGCCTGAAGGGAGGCCATGCCCCACTCGGGGCAGACCAGTACATGGGTCTTGACTGTGCCGGTGCCGGAGGCCAGCTCCCAGTCCAGCACCCGGCGGGAGCGGGCCTTGATGTCCTCCACCATGCCCCCCTCGGGAATGCGTGCCAGATAGCGGGCAAAGATCCCATAGGCCTCCTCCAGATTGGGGGTGTCCTCCTCCACGGCGGTCAGAGCCTTGTCCAGGTGGGTGTGGGACTCCACAAAGCTGGGAATAACCAGCTTACCGGCCGCCTCCACCTCCATGGCCCCCGTATCGGGCAGCCCTTCGCCCACGGCCTGAATCCGGCCCTGAGAAATGGCGATGTCCAGGCCCTTTCCCACGCCGAACACCGTCGCTCCACGGATCAACACATCACAGATACCCATCGCTTGCTCCTCCTTATTTGGATTGGACGCGGCCCCTTCCGCGTCAGTGGATGATACTGCGGTACATCTCCTCGCTCCCCACACGCCCCACGGCGGACAGGGAGGCCTGCTGGAAGTCAAAGAGCTCCTGGGCCAGGGCGCGGATCTGTTCCCGCTCCACCGCGTCATAGCCCCCGATGATCTCGTCCGGGGTGAGGACCCGGCCGTAGAGCAGCTCCCCCCGTCCCATATGGCTCATACGGGCCTGGGTGGACTCCAGTCCCATGAGAATATTGGCTTTGGCCTGCTCACGGGCCCGGGAGAGCTCCTCCTCCGAGATCCCGTGCTCGGCATAGTCCCGCACCGCGGCGCAGATGGTGCGCAGGGCCTCCTCCTCCATCTCCCGGCCCAGGGCGGTATAGATGGCGAAGAGGCCGGTCTCGGCGTGGCCCGCCGTGTAGGAGTAGACCGAGTAGCACAGCCCCCGCTTCTCCCGCACCTCCTGCCACAGCCGGGAGGACATTCCGCCTCCCAGGGTAGTGGAGAGGAGCTGAAGGGCAAAGCGCCGGTCATCGCCGTAGGGGAGGCCCGGGAAGGCCAGGGTCAGGTGGTTCTGCTCGATGGCCTTTTTCTTGAGGGTGAAGGCCGCCTGGTAGGCCCCCGGCCGGGAGGCGGGGGATTTGCCCGGCTCCAGCGCCGAGAAGCGCTCCTTGAGCTCCTCCACATCCTGACTCCGGAAGCTCCCCGCCAGGGAGACCACGATCCGGTCCGGACGGTAGTGCTCCCGCATATAGGTCCGCAGCCACTCGCCCGTCATTTTGCTGAGGGTGGCCTTCCGGCCCAGGATGGGCCGGGCCAGGGAGGAGCCCCGGTAGACCTCCAGGGCCAGCCGCTCGGCACACAGGTCCTCGGGGTTATCCTCATACATGCCGATCTCTTCCAGGATGACCCCCCGCTCGGTCTCCACATCCTCCTCGGCAAAGCGGGAGGAGAAGAACATATCACAGAGAATATCGGTGGCCAGGGGCAGGTGGGTGTCCAGTACCCGGGCGTGGAAGCAGGTGCACTCCTTGGTGGTAAAGGCGTTGACCTGTCCGCCGATGGCGTCCATCTCCTCGGCCAGGGCGGCGGCGGTGCGCCGCTGGGTCCCCTTGAATACCATGTGCTCAATAAAATGGGCCGCCCCGTTCTCGCTCGCCTTCTCATGGCGGGAGCCGGTGCCCACCCAGATGCCCAGCGCCGCCGAGCGCACGCCGGGCACCGCTTCGGTACAGATGCGCACGCCGTTGGGCAGTAAAATCGTCTGATCCATACAATTCCTTTCTTTTTGTCCCTTTCACAGGACATATGGTCGGATGGTGTCATTATAGCACCATCCGACCCCCCTGTCAGCAGGAAAGATCCCCTTGGGGCTGCCATTTCTCCCCCAAATTGTGCTATACTGGGGAAAAATCCATCTGGAAGGGGGCCTTCCCATGACCTACGACGCTGCGCTCCGGGCGCTGCTCACCGCCCTGCTGGAGGAACAGGGGAAAACCGTGTCTCTCCCCGCCGGGCCAGAGGAGCGGCGGAAGCTCCTGCGCGCTCTGATGAACACCCGCCCGCCAAAACCCATTGCCCCGGAGCTGCTGGTTTTGCAGGACCAGATTCTCCAGGATGACCTCTCCCGCCGCGTGCTCACCGACGCAGATACGCTCCCGCCGGTCCCCCTGGACCGCCGTCTCTCCCTCTGGCGGGGAGACATCACCGCCCTGCGCTGTCAGGCCGTGGTCAATGCGGCCAATCCCGCCCTGCTGGGCTGCTTTCGTCCCCTGCACAACTGCATTGACAATGTGATCCACTCGGCCGCAGGCATTCAGCTCCGCCTGGCCTGCCACGCTCGGATGGAGGCACAGGGCCACCCCGAGCCGCCCGGAAAGGCCAAACTCACCCCGGCCTACAACCTGCCCGCCCAATATGTGCTCCACACCGTGGGCCCCCGGGTAGAGGGGGCGGTCACCCCGGCAGACCGGACCGCGCTGGAGAACTGCTACCGCTCCTGCCTGTCCCTGGCGGCCAAAAACCAGATCGAGCAGGTGGCCTTCTGCTGCATCGCCACCGGGGTATATGGCTTTCCCGGGGAAGAGGCCGCCGCGCTGGCTGTGGCCACCGTTCGGGAGGAGCTGGACCATCTTCCTCAAATTCGGCAGGTGATCTTCAACGTCTTTACCCCCCGGGACGAGGCGCTCTACCGCGCCTTACTCTTCTGAATCACTCCCAACAAAACAGCACCCCCGGCCATCCGAACGGATGGCCGGGGGTACATTTTATTTATTGGCCGGCTCGGTTCTCTTTCCACTTTCCGGAGAGATAGTAGCCGATGATCACACACAGGGAGCCGGCGGAGGCCACTGGGGCGCCCACGCCCACGCCCATCATGCCCCAGTCCAGCACCAGCGAGAACAGGATGCACGCCGGGATACGCAGGATCAGAGAGGACATGAGGTTGTTGGTCAGGGAGAAAGTAGTGTGTCCGCTGGCAATGAACAGGCCGTTGATGCAGAAGCAGAAAGGCACGAACAGATAATCAAAGCAGAAGGTATTCATGTAGACCACGCCGTACCCCACCAGTTCCGGGTCCCGGTTAAAGAGGGCGATGATCTCGGCCGGGAAGATCCGGGTCACCAGGAAGATGAGCACGCTGATGACGGCGGCAATTCCTGTGCCGATCCAGCAGGTCTTGACCGCCCGGTCCCAGCGGTCGGCGCCGATGTTCTGTGCACAGATGGTGGAGATGGAGGCCGCCAGCGCCACGGCAGGCATGATGGCAAAGCCGTTGAACTTGGACACCACACCCACAGCTGCCGAGGCGTTGACTCCGCCGATGTAGTTGGTGAGTACCGTGATGATCAGGAAGGAGAAGCTGGTCACTCCATTCTGCACCGCAGAGGGCAGGCCCAGGCGGAAGATCCGACCCACATAGTGCCGGTCCACCCGGAGGGATTTGGGTTTGAAGTCAAAGACAAAGTTGTCCCGGGCCAGAGTCACCATACAGAGCACCACACTCAGCCCCTGGGAGAACACCGTGGCGATGGCGGCGCCCAGCGCTCCCATGTGGAAAATGGCCACCAGCACATAGTCCAGTACAATATTGGTCACACAGGCGATGAGGACAAAGTAGAAGGGGCGCTTGGAGTCTCCCATGCCCCGCTGCACCGCGCTGAGCACATTGTAGGCAAAAATGAAGAGGATACCTGCGCAGGTCACCACCAGATAGCGGTTTGCCTCGTCAAAAGCCTCCTTCGGCGTCTGGATCAGCCGAAGGATGGGTACCCGCAGAAAGATCATCAGCGCCGTGATGATGACGCCCGCGATCAGCAGGGTGGTCATCAGGGTGGCCGTCACCTCTTCAATGGCCTTGCGGTCCCTGCGCCCCATGGCCTGGGCGATGAGGATGGTTCCGCCGGTACAGAGTCCCACCACGATGTTGGTCAGGATAAAGGTGATCTGACTGCCGATGTTGACGCCCGACATGCTGATATTGCCCGCAAAATTACCCACAATGAGCATATCTGCCACGCTGTACAGGGACTGGATCAGGTTGGAGGCCAAAAAAGGCAGGGCAAACAGGATGAGCTGTTTTACCACATGCCCCTCGGTCAGGTCCCGCTCGTAGCGGCTGTGCCGCTGCTTTTCTTCCGGCATAGACATATTCCTTTCTTCTCTCTTTTCTCTCAAAAAAATGGCTGTTCTATTAGAATATACGATTGGATATGGGTTGTCAATGCTGTTGACCGGTCAACTAATTATTTTCAAAAAGGATAAAAAGATCCCCGGACACATGGTGTCCGGGGATCTTGTAGATCTGGATTACTTGTACAGCTCGGTCAGGCGCACCAGGTGCTCGTAACGAGCCTTGGCGGCCTCCTCGTTCTGAGCGAAGAGCTCCTTGGCCTCCTCGGGGAAGGAGCGGGTCAGGGAGGAGTAGCGGGCCTCGTTCATCAGGAACTCCTGATAGCCGCCAGCAGGGGCCTTGGAGTCCAGAGTGAAGGGGTTCTTGCCCTCGGCCTTGGCGGCGGGGTTGAACCGGAACAGGTTCCAGTAGCCGCACTCCACAGCCTTCTTCATCTCGCTCTGGCAGTTGGTCATGCCGCCCTTGATGGAGTGCATCTCACAGGGAGCATAGCCGATGATCAGAGAAGGACCGTGGTAGTTGACAGCCTCGTTGATGGCCTTCAGGGTCTGAGCGGGGTTGGCGCCCATGGCCACCTGAGCCACATAGACGTAGCCGTACTGCATGGCGATCTCAGACAGGCTCTTCTTGGCCACACGCTTACCGGCAGCGGCAAACTGAGCCACCTGGCCGATGTTGGAAGCCTTGGAAGCCTGACCGCCGGTGTTGGAGTACACCTCGGTGTCGAAGACGAAGACGTTGACATCCTCGCCGGAAGCCAGGACGTGGTCCAGGCCGCCGTAGCCGATGTCGTAAGCCCAGCCGTCGCCGCCGAAGATCCAGACGGCCTTCTTGGAGAGGTACTCCTTCTCGGCCAGGATCTCCTGGCAGTAGTGGCAGCCAGGATCCTTCTCCAGCTCCTCCACCAGCTTGGCGGTAGCAGCCTGGTTGGCCACGCCATCCTCCAGAGTGGCCAGGTACTCGTGGCACGCGGCACGCTTGGTGTCGATGGTGGTGACCTCCTCCAGCTCGCGGACCTTGGCGATCAGACGCTCGCGGATGGCCTTCTGGCCCAGGTACATGCCCAGACCATGCTCGGCATTGTCCTCAAACAGGGAGTTGGCCCAGGCGGGACCCTGGCCGCACTTGTTGACGGTGTAGGGAGAGGTCGCAGCGGGGCCGCCCCAGATGGAGGAACAGCCGGTGGCGTTGGAGATATACATCCGCTCGCCGCAGACCTGGGTCACCAGGCGGGCATAGGCGGTCTCAGCACAGCCAGCGCAGGAGCCGGAGAACTCCAGCAGGGGCTGCTTGAACTGGCTCTCCTTGATGTTGGAGGTACCCTCCATGTCAGCCTTGGAGGCAACCTCGGCCACCATGTAGTCGAAGACCTTCTGCTGCTCGGCCTCCTGCTCCTGGGGCACCATGGTCAGGGCCTGCACGGGGCAGACCTTGGCGCACACGCCGCAGCCCATGCAGTCCAGGGGAGAGACAGCCAGAGCGAACTTGTAGGTGCCCTTGCCCTTGCCGGCCTTGATCTCCACAGCCTTGGTGGCGGCGGGAGCCTTAGCGGCCTCCTCCTCAGTCAGGGCGTAGGGACGGATGGTGGCATGGGGGCAGACATAGGCACACTGGTTACACTGGATACACTTGTTCTGATCCCAGGTGGGAACATTGACGGCCACGCCGCGCTTCTCGTAGGCGGAAGCGCCCTGCTCGAAGGTACCGTCCACATGGGCCTCAAAGGCGGAGACGGGCAGGGAATCGCCCTCCATCTTGTTGATGGGGGTGAGCAGGTCCTTCACCATCTTCACGGTGGCGGGACGGCCGCTCAGCTCGGCGGTGCAGCCGCAGTCCTCGGCAGTAGCCCAGGAGGCGGGCACGTCGAACTTCTTGAAGGCGGTGGCGCCGGCCTCGATGGCCTTGTGGTTCATATCCACCACGTCCTGGCCCTTCTTCAGGTAGGAGTGGGTGGCAGCGTCCTTCATATACTGGATAGCCTCGGCCTCAGGCATCACCTTGGCCAGGGCAAAGAAGGCGGACTGCAGGATGGTGTTGGTACGCTTGCCCATGCCGATCTTGGCGGCCAGGTCGATGGCGTCGATGGTGTAGACCTGGACGTTATGCGCAGCGATGTAGCGCTTGGCCACGGCGGGCATATGCTTGTCCAGCTCCTCAGCGCTCCACTGGCAGTTGATGAGGAAGGTACCGCCGTCCTTCACATCGCGGACCATGGGATAGCCCTTGATGATATAGGAGGGATTGTGGCAGGCCACGAAGTCGGCCTTGTTGATATAGTAGGGGCTGCGGATGGCCTTGTCGCCGAAACGCAGGTGGGACACCGTCACGCCGCCGGTCTTCTTGGAGTCATACTGGAAGTAGGCCTGGACGTACTTGTCGGTGTGGTCGCCGATGATCTTGATGGAGTTCTTGTTGGCGCCGACAGTACCGTCGCCGCCCAGACCCCAGAACTTGCACTCGATAGTGCCCTCAGCAGCGGTGTTGGGGCAGTCGTGCTCGGCCAGGGACAGGTTGGTCACATCGTCCACGATGCCGATGGTGAACTGACGCTTGGGCTCGGCCTTCTCCAGCTCCTCATAGACAGCGAACACGCTGCTGGGGGGAGTGTCCTTGGAGCCCAGGCCGTAACGGCCGCCGATGACGGTCTTGTCGGTGATACCGGCATTGGCCAGAGCGGTGACCACATCCAGGTACATGGGCTCGCCCTGAGCGCCGGGCTCCTTGGTCCGGTCCAGAACGGCGATCTTCTTGGCGGTGGCGGGGATGGCGGCCAGCAGCTTGTCGGCCCGGAAGGGACGGTACAGGCGGACCTTCACCAGGCCCACCTTCTCGCCGTGGGCGTTCAGGTAGTCAATGACTTCCTCGGCCACGTCGCAGATGGAGCCCATAGCGATGATGACGCGGTCAGCGTCGGCAGCGCCGTAGTAGTTGAAGAGCTGATAGTTGGTGCCCAGCTTCTCGTTGACCTTGCCCATGTACTCCTCGACAATGCCGGGAACGGCGTCGTAGTACTTGTTGCTGGCCTCGCGATGCTGGAAGAATACGTCGCCGTTCTCGTGAGAACCGCGCATGACAGGGTGCTCGGGGTTCAGAGCGCGCTTGCGGAACGCCTCCACAGCGTCCATGTCCACCATCTCTTTGAGATCGTCATAATCCCAGATGGCGACCTTCTGGATCTCGTGGGAGGTACGGAAGCCGTCGAAGAAGTTGATAAAGGGAACACGGGACTTGATGGCAGCCAGATGGGCCACAGCAGCCAGGTCCATGACCTCCTGCACATTGCCCTCGGCCAGCATGGCAAAGCCGGTCTGGCGGCAGGCCATGACGTCGGAGTGGTCACCGAAGATGTTCAGCGCGTGGCTGGCCACAGTACGGGCAGACACGTGGAACACACAGGGCAGCAGCTCGCCGGCGATCTTGTACATGTTGGGGATCATCAGCAGCAGACCCTGGGAAGCCGTATAGGTGGTGGTCAGGGCACCGGCGGCCAGAGAGCCATGAACGGTACCGGCGGCACCGGCCTCGGACTCCATCTCGATCACCTTGACGGTGGTGCCGAAGATATTCTTACGACCCGCGGCGGCCCACTGGTCCACATTGTCGGCCATGGGGCTGGAGGGGGTGATGGGGTAGATACCCGCAACCTCGGTAAAGGCGTAGGATACATGGGCGGCCGCTGTATTGCCGTCCATCGTTTTCAGCTTACGAGCCATGAAACGATTCCTCCTTGTGTGTTTTCCTTTTCAGCAGCGTCCTTATTCTATCACCAACCATTCTGTTTGTAAATCGCCCTCCCCGCAGAAAAAACGCTTTTCATTAAAAAATCACGATTATAAATTATAATGCCCGTATTAGCTAATTAAACTCACTGTTTCAATTGAAAAAAGCATATAAATACGATATGATAAATGCGGGTTTTTTCTTTTTAACAAATGGGAATCGTGGACAGCGTTTTTCCACGCCACTCCCATCCCCGGGGGACATTTCTTCTATGATTTGCTAAGCACGGTCCTTTCATACCGTTACTGTTTTGGAAAAAGGTGGAGTCAAAATGTTCTGTCATGTGCGCTCCCTGGGTCTTCAGGGGCTCAATGGATATGAGGTCCTGGCCGAGTGCGACCTCTCCAATGGCCTGCCCGCCTTTGATGTGGTGGGCCTACCCGATGCGGCGGTGAAGGAGGCCCGCAACCGGGTGCGCTCCGCCGCCAAAAACTGCGGCTTTTCCTTTCCTGTCTCCCGCATCACGGTCAACCTGGCTCCTGCCGACCGGCGGAAAGCGGGCACGGTCTACGACCTGCCCATGCTGGTGGGCATTCTGGCGGCCGGCGGACAGCTTCCGCCCCTGCCGGCAGGTGCCGCCTTTGTGGGGGAGCTCTCCCTGGCCGGAGCGCTGCGCCCGGTGACCGGCATGCTCCCCATGGCCCTGGCCGCCCGCCGTGCCGGGATCACCGACCTCTATGTCCCGGCCGACTCGGCCGCCGAGGCCACATTGGCTGGCGGTCTCACCGTCTATCCGGTGGAAGACGTGGGCCAGCTGGTGCGCCATCTGCGGGGAGATGAGGCCCTTGTTCCCGCCCCCCGCTGGGTCCCTGGCGATCCCACAGGTGCGGAGCTGGACTTTGCCGACGTAAAAGGACAGGACCAGGCCAAGCGGGCCCTGGAGATCGCCGCGGCCGGAGGGCACAACCTAGCCATGATCGGCCCGCCCGGCTCGGGGAAATCCATGCTGGCCCGCCGGCTGCCCTCCATTCTGCCCCGACTCAGCGAGCGGGAGGCCCTGGAGGCCACCCAAGTCCACTCCGTCCTGGGACTCACCTCCCGTGAGGCCCCCATGGTGACCCGCCGGCCCTTCCGCTCCCCCCATCACAGCATCTCGGCCACCGGCATGGCCGGGGGCGGCTCCCCCATTCCCCGGCCCGGGGAGATCTCTCTGGCTCACAACGGGGTACTCTTCCTGGATGAGCTGCCCGAATTTCACAAGGACGTGCTGGAGTCCCTCCGCCAACCCCTGGAAGAGGGGCGGGTGCAGATCGCCCGGGCCGCCGCCAGCGAGATCTTCCCCAGCCGCTTCATGCTGGTGTGCGCCATGAACCCCTGCAAATGCGGCTGGTACGGCCAGCCCGGCGGCCGGTGCCGCTGCTCGGAGGGGGAGGTCAAGCAGTATCTGGGGAAGCTCTCCGGCCCGCTTTTGGACCGGGTGGATCTCTATGTGGAGGTCCCGGCCCTGGACTTTGACGCACTCTCCCGCCGTGCACAGGGGGAGAGTTCCTCTGTCATCCGCGCCCGGGTGGAGGCCGCCCGCACACGCCAGAGCGCCCGCTTCGGCCCGGACGGCCCGGACTGCAACGCCCACATGGGCCCCCAGGAGATCCAGCGCTTCTGCCCCCTGGACCAGGCGGGGCAGGAGATCATGCGGGGTGCCTTCCAGCGGCTGGGCCTCACCGCCCGGAGCTATGACCGCATCCTGCGGGTGGCCCGCACCATCGCCGATCTGGACGGGACCGAGGCGATCCAGCCCCACCACCTGGCCGAAGCAGTGCAGTACCGAGAGAGCCCCTATTTCCGCCGCTGATGCCACATATAAAAACGGTCTGTATTTTGAGTTTATCAAAATACAGACCGTTTTTTCTTTATTTGGTCAGATAGCGGCGGACCAGGTCGAAAGCATTGTGGGCGGCAGCGGTACGCACCCGCTCCCGGCCACTGCCCGCATGGAGCTCCCGCACCCGGGTCCCCTCCGGTGTGGCGATGGCCACATAGACCAGTCCCACCGGGTTTCCCCGGTCATCGGAATCGGGCCCGGCCACGCCGGTGGTGGAGACCGCGATGTCACATCCCAGGACCCGGCGGGCCCCCTCCGCCATGGCGCGGGCCACCGGCTCGCTCACCGCCCCGTACTCCTCCAGCAGGGCATGGGGCACGCCCAGGACTCCCTCCTTGACCGCATTGGTGTAGCTCACCACGCCGCCCCGGAATACGGCGGAGGAACCGGGCAGATCGGTCATGCGCTTAGCGATCAGTCCCCCGGTGCAGCTCTCTGCACTGCCCAAGGTAAGGCCCCGCTCCCGGAGCAGAGCAAACACCGCCTCCTCCAGGGAAGAGATGTCCGCACCGTAGATCTTGTGGCCGAAGAGCGCGCACAGCTCCTCCTCTACCGGAGCAATGAGAGCCCGGGCCTCGGCCTCGGTAGGGGCCTTGGCGGTGATGCGCAGCTCGCACTCCCCCTCCTTGGCATAGGGGGCCAGGGTGGGATTCTCCATGGCGTTCATCTTCTCCCGCAGGAGTTCCTCCATGCCCGACTCGCCGATCCCAAAGAGCTTGAGGGTGCGGGAGACGATGGCCCCCTCGGACAGGGCGCGGAGATAGGGAACCGCCCGGTGGCGGAACATGGCGGTACACTCCCGGGGCGGGCCGGGCAGCATAAGCACGTGGACCCCGCCCTCCTCAAAGGCGCAGCCGGGGGCGGTACCCCAGTCGTTCTGGAACACCACGGCCCCCTCGGGCACATAGAACTGCTGGGCGTTGTTGGCGGTCATCTCCCGCCCGATTTTCTGGAAAAAGGAGCGGCAGCGCGCCTCGGCCTCGGCGTTGTAGACCAGCTTGCGGCCAAAGCACTCGGCCAGGACATTTTTCGTCAGATCGTCGCAGGTGGGTCCCAGCCCTCCGGTGGTGATGATGAGGTCGGCCCGGGATTTGGCCAGCTCCACGGCGGCGCGGAGCCGTCCGGGATTGTCCCCCACCACGGTGTGGTAGTAGACGTTGATGCCCAGGGCGGAGAGCCCCTGGGAGAGCATCTGCGCGTCGGTATTGGCGATGTTGCCGAGCAGCAACTCTGTACCGACCGCAATCAATTCGGCGGTGTGTGACATGGCAAAAGACCTCCTCACGGCTTGGATGGGGAGAAAAAGGGCCCCCGGTATGGAGTGTAATACCGGGGGCCCTGTGCGTCAAGGGAGATTATTTGGTGATCTGGAAGGCGCGGGTGAGGGGTGCGGCCATGTAGTTTCCGCCCAGGATGCAGACGGTGACCACATAGCGGCCCGGCTCAGTGGGAGGCGTGGTGGAAGAGTAAATGCGCCACTTGCTGGTCATGCCGGAATAGAGGTAGTGGACGCTGCTCTGATCCTTCACAGCTTCCCCATCACAGGTGAGGGTGGCCTTGAAATCAAAGTTCTTGGCATCGGCGGCGGAGAGCTTGCCGTTCGGAATCTCCCGATTCCAGGTCAGGTGGGTGCCGCTCAGGCGCATCTTGACCAGCAGGAAGCCCATGCCCACGCCGGTCTCATAGTTCTTGTTGTCGGTGACCACAGCCACAGTGTACAGGCCGGCCCGGTTGGGGGTACCGAAGGAGATGCGCACGCTGTCCAGGATGCCGGGCAGCTTGTTGATGACGGTGAGGATCTGGCCAAAGGTGCCGGTGTCGATGTTCAGCTTGTCCAGCAGGTCCAGCAGCTCCTGGGTGCTCAGCAGCTCCCGCAGCTCGCCCACGGTGATACCCTCCTGCATCATCTGGGTCAGAGTCTTCTGACCGATGGCCTCCAGGGCCTTGTCGATGGTCTGGATGAGCAGAGAGTTGTCGGTGTAGCGCTCAGGCAGGTCCAGATAGAGGCCGGTGGTGACGTTGCTGGTGACGCCGGCGTAGATGGTGTAGAGGTCGAACTGGTCAGCGGGGCTGGTGGTGATGAAGTTCTCGGGCAGCTCGTCTCCGGCAAAGATGTTGGCGGAGTTGACCTTCACGGACACCTTGGCCTTGTTGACGGTGACAGTGCCCTCGGCATTCTCGCTGGGACGGAAGTTGGCGTCGCCCTTGTAGCTGACGTGAATGGACTGCTCACCGGCACCCATCTGAGGATAAGTACCCAGGTTTACATTGCCCAGGTCATAGCTTTTGCCCTCCAGAGGGACCCAGCTCTTGATACCGGAGTCGATGCCGCCGTCAAAAAGAATGGCTTCACTGTAGTATGTAATTTCAAAATCGTCGGCGCTCAGGGTCTCCTTGGCGGGGAGGGTGGAGTTCTCCCAGTCAATGGCATTTTCGAAGATGGCCTGCTCCATGACGGAGGCGTCCATGTTGTAGGTGAAGGACACACCGGGCTTGAGGGCCACGATGCTGGCAGGGCGACTGTCGGTCATGTTCACTGTCACGATCGTGGAGTTGCCCTTGTACACCTTCGTATCGCCCACGGAGATCTTGATCTCCCACTCGCCGGTGCCGAACTTTATCAGGCCGGTAAGATCGGTCTCGTTCAGGGGCTTGAAGCTGTCGGTAATACTGGTCTTGTCCACGTTGTATTCCACGGACACCTGACCATCGGAGGCAGGGGTGATGGAAGCTACCACGGCGTCATAGATGGCGGCGGCGGTGGCGTCATAGTCATAGCCCTGCTCAGCGTCAAAGACCAAGCCCACCTCGTAGGGAGCGGGGTTCAGGTTGAACTGAACCTGCTCGCGGTCAGTGAAGGTGACCGTAGTCTTGGCAGAGGTGCCGTAGGTATCCTCCGTCCCGGCGTAGGAGACACGGATCTGCTGCTCGCCAGCGGAGATGGCGGGGTACTCCAGAGGAATGCCGATGGCGCTCTTAATCGTATCACCTTCCAGACGAACCCACTCATGTGTGCCAGCGGGTTTGCCCATGACCACGTTCTCGGCATAATACTCAATAGTCACATCGTCCAGGGTCACTTCGGGGCTGGTAGAGGCCACCACGGTGCTGAAGATGCTCTGATACAGGGTTTCAAAGTCAACCGAAGCATCCTCGTTGTAGGGCAGGCCTACGGTGCAGCCCTCGTTCAAAGTAATGGAGGAGGACAGCTTGGCGACCTTGTGCAGGGTGACCTCAGCGGTAGTACCGGCCAGACGGACCTGGTAGTTTCCGTCCTCGTTCGCGGACAGGGCAGGGTGGGTAAACGTAGTGGGAACAAACACGACTTTCTTCTCACTGGTAAAGCCATTCACAGAGCCCCAGGCGTCATTGGTCAGGAGACCGTTTCTGCCGGTGCAGTAATACTCCCACTCCAAACTCTCATCGTCCACCTGGTCTTTGTTGGCAACCAGTGTGTTAAAAAGAATCTGCTCGACCTCTTCAGAGCTTGCGCCCTCGGGAATCACAGCTTCGCCGCTCTGAAGCTGGGGCTCAGCGAAAGCCACGGCCTCCTCTGCAGCTTCCGTGACCTCGGTCAGATCGGCCTCGGCAGCCAGCGCGGCCAGGGACGTGCCCTGCACCAGGGTGAGGGTGGCCAGCACAGCGGCCAGTCCTCTGCGGATGTCTGTGCGCTTCATGTCAAATCCTCTCTCCTTTGCAGTCATTATAAATAAATGCCTGGAGGTGCGGACCACAACACATTCCCGCACGCTCCAGGCACTCATTATAACTCTCTAAAGGAAAAAAGCAATGACTTAGCGCAATATTTGTCACTCTATTCCAACAGAAATTTTCATTTTTTACAGATGTGGAAATATATTTTCATCATTTCCAGCATTTGTTACTTTTGACTTGTAACTTTACGGGTCGATCTTGATGCGCTCGATGCTCTCCACGGCCTGGGCCACCATGGCGTCGATGTCCAGTTCCGCCTCGGCGGCCTCGATCTCCCCGGGCAGGGGGCGCAGGCGGGGATGGCGGGGAGTAAAGACAGTGCAGCAGTCCTCATAGGGCAGGATGGAGGTCTCGAAGGTGTTGATCTTCCGGGCGATGGTGACGATCTCCTCCTTGTCCATGCCCACCACCGGGCGCAGGATGGGGAGGGAGCACACGGCGCTGGTGGCCTTCATGGCCTCCATGGTCTGGCTGGCCACCTGGCCCAGGCACTCGCCGGTGACGATGGCCCCGGACTTGGTCCGCTCGGCCACCTTCTCGGCAATGCGCATCATAAAGCGGCGCATGAGGATGGTGAAGAGCTCCTCGGGGCACTTGCGGCGCAGCTCCTCCTGGATGGCGGTGAAGGGCACCACATGGACCATGAGCCGTCCGCACCAGGGGGTGAGGAGCTTGGCCAGGGTGAGCACCTTCTGCTTGGCCTCCTCAGAGGTATAGGGGTAGGAGAAGAAGTGGACCATCTCCAGGGCGATGCCCCGCTTGGCGATCATCCAGGAGGCCACAGGGGAGTCGATGCCGCCGGAGAGCAGGCTGACCGCCCGGCCGTTGATGCCCACAGGCAGACCGCCCGCACCGGGCTCGGGGTCGGCGTGGACATAGGCGGCGTAATCCCGCACTTCCAGATAGACGGTGAGCTCCGGGTGGTGCACGTCCACCTTCAGGTTGGGATAGAGCTCGTCCAGCTCCCCGCCTACATACTGGGAGAGCTGGATGGAGGTCATGGGGAAGGTCTTGTCGGCCCGCTTGGACTCCACCTTGAAGGTCCGGGCGGCGGAGAGCCGGTCCCCCAGGTACTCCTGGGCGGTCTTGAGCATGGCGTCCTTGTCCTTGGCGCAGGCCCGGGCCCGGGAGAGGCCCACCACGCCAAAGAGACGCTTCATGGCCTCATAGGCCCCGTCCAGATTGCAGGAATCCTCCTGGGGCTCCACATACAGGGTGGACTGCTTGGTGTACACCCGGAACTTGCCGAAAGGCCGCAGGCGGCGCTGGGCGTTTCCGATGAGCTTGTCCTCAAAGCTGCGGCGGTTGAGGCCCTTGAGCACAATCTCGCCCAGCTTGAGCAGAATGATTTCATCCATGGATGGCAACTCCTTTATCTCAAAATCTCCCGCCCCGCTCCGGGGCGGACAGGTATGCAGGGTTCCATGGGTCAGCAGATCCATCCGCTGCCCAGCACGATATCCCCGTCGTAGAACACCGCCAGCTGCCCCGGCGTGGGGGCCCGGGCCGGGGTGAGCATGCGGATCTCCACCGCGTCCCCATCGGGACAGAGGATGGCGGGGGTCTCCACCTTGGAGTGGCGCAGGCGCACGGTGCATGCCCGCTCCCCCTCCAGGCCCTCTATGGCGATCCAGTTCAGGTCGGTGCACCGGGTCCGGTCCGCGTGGAGGTCGGTTCCGTCGGAGAGCACCACTTCATTGGTCTCCGGCCGGATGGCCGAGACAAAATACCGGTGGGGGCCTGACACCCCCAGGCCCCGCCGCTGACCCAGGGTATAGTGGTGGATACCCTTGTGCCGGCCCAGGACGCGGCCCTCCCGGTCCACAAAGTTGCCGGGGGGCGGCGTGTTTCCCCGGCGGTCCAGCCAGGCGGCATAGTCTCCGTCCGGGATAAAGCAGATCTCCATGGAGTCGGGCTTCTCCGCCACGGCCAGGGCGGCCTCCCCGGCCAGGGCGCGGACCTCCCGCTTCTCATACTCCCCCAGGGGAAAGACCACCCGGCGCAGGATGTCCTGGGGCAGACGGGAGAGCATATAGGACTGATCGTTGGCGGGCCGTCCCTTCCGCAGCAGGGCCCGTCCGTCCGCCCCCGTGCCCCGGCGGGCATAGTGGCCCGTGGCCACATAGGGCGCGCCCAAACGGTCGGCCAGGGCCAGCAGGGCAGGGAATTTCACCGTGGGGTTGCACAGGGCGCAGGGCAGGGGGGTCTTGCCCGCCAGATAGGTCTGGGCAAAGGGGGTGCAGACCCGCTCCTCCAGGGCATCCCGGATGTCAGCCGTCTCAAAGGGCAGGCCCAGCTCCTTTGCCACGGCGGCAGCGTCCTCGCCGCCCCCCAGGCCGATGTCCAGCCACAGGCAGGTCACGTCGTACTTCTCCCGCAGAAGACGGGCCGCCACGGCGGAGTCCACTCCGCCCGACAGGCCCAGTACCAGCTTTTCTCTCATGGGTCACTCCATTTCCGTTTTTTCCTATCAGATTTGATCGAGCTCCAGCCGCCGGAGCGGGAAGGGCTTTCCGTGCCCGGGGTAGAGCATCCGTCCACCGGACTGCCGCAGGACCTTCCAGCTCTCCCGGCAGTCCTCCAGGGACTCCACCGACACCGGGCGGTGCCGCCGGATCAGGGGACCGGACATGGCCGCATCCCCGCAGAAGAGGGTCCCGTCCTCGGTGAGGAGGGACATGGAGTCGGCCGTGTGCCCGGGCGTGTCCAGAAAGCGGACCCCCAGGCTGGACTCCAGCTCCCGCCGGCGCATCCCCTCCAGCGGGATGCAGCGGTTTTCCATTCCCCGGGAAAGGGGCGGAAAGGCTGCCGTCTCCCGGCCCAGCAGGTGGGTCAGACCGCCCACCAAGCTCTCCCAGCGGCCGGGCGCGCGGCCCAGCCCCGGGTCTTTTCCGCTTCTCAGCCGCTCCAGTCCCAGCGGGTGGAGGAGCACCCGGGCCCGGGTGCCCTTGAGGAGCCCTTCCAGTCCCCCCGCGTGGTCGGCATGGGCGTGGGTGAGGAAGATCCATTGCAGCTCGCTCAGTCCGATCCGCCGGCTGAGCTGCCGCAGCAGCTCCTCCGCAGTTCGCTCACAGCCGGTATCCACCAGCAGATACCCCGCCAGGGTGGGGAAGAGGTAACAGCCGGCCCCGGCGGGGCCCAATGACAAGGGACGCATGGCATTCCTTCCTTTCTGCGGTCCTCACCGCTCCAGCGCCACCAGAAGCACCGCCAGATCGGCGGGGCTCACGCCGGAGATGCGGCTGGCCTGGCCCAGATTCAGGGGCCGGATCCGCTGGAGCTTCTGTCGTGCCTCCAGCCGCAGCCCTTCCATATGTTCATAGTCCAGATCCGGGGGGAGGGGGCGGCCCTCCAGCTTGCGCATCTCCTCCACCTGCCGGAGCTGTTTGTCGATGTATCCCTGGTATTTGACCGCGATCTCCACCGCCTCAGCCGTGGCCTCGGGCAGAGACGGGCGATCCGGGTCAAAGGGAGCGAGATCCCCGTACCCGATCCGGGGCCGCCGGAGCAGGTCGGCCAGCCGCGCCCCGTTGGGGGCGGGAGGCTCCCCATGCCCGGCCAGCATGGCGTCCAGGGCGGGAGAGGGGGCGGCTCCGGTGTGCTCCAGGCGCTTGCGCTCCTTCTCCACAGCGGCGTATTTCTCCAGCACCCGGCGGTAGCGCTCCTCACTCACCAGTCCCACCGCGTGTCCCACGGGACACAGGCGCTGGTCCGCGTTGTCCTGGCGGTGGAGGAGGCGGTACTCCGTGCGGGAGGTCATCATGCGGTAGGGCTCCTGGGTGCCCTTGGTCACCAGGTCGTCGATCAGGACCCCGATGTACCCCTGGTCCCGGCCGATCACCATGGGGGGACGGCCCAGCAGCTTCAGCGCGGCGTTCACCCCCGCCACAAAGCCCTGCACCGCCGCCTCCTCATAGCCGGAGGAACCGTTGAACTGTCCCGCTCCATAGAGTCCCTGCACCACCTTGCTCTCCAGGGTGGGGAGGAGCTGGGTGGGGTCCACGCAGTCGTATTCGATGGCGTAGGCCGTCCGGGTCATCTCGGCGTGCTCCAGCCCCGGGATGGTGCGCAGCATGGCCATCTGCACGTCCTCGGGCAGGGAGGAGGAGAGGCCCTGGATATAAAGCTCTTCGGTGTCCAGGCCCATGGGCTCGATGAAGAGCTGGTGGCGCTCCTTATCGGCAAAGCGGACCACCTTGTCCTCAATGGAGGGGCAGTAGCGGGGTCCCACTCCCTCGATCATCCCGGAGTAGAGGGGGGATCGGTCCAGATTGGCCCGGATGACCGCATGGGTCTCTTCGTTGGTATAGGTGAGCCAGCACACCGCCCGGTTTTCCGGCGGCTGCTCGGTCTCAAAGGAGAAGGGGACGGGAGTCCGGTCTCCCTCCTGGCGCTCCATCCGGGAGAAATCCACACTCCGTGCGTGGACCCGGGGGGGCGTGCCCGTCTTGAAGCGGCGCAGGCTCAGCCCCAGCTTCTCCAGGCTCCGGGTGAGGGGGAGGGCGGCGGCCAGCCCGTCAGGGCCGGAGTCCCGGGCCAGCTCCCCCACGATGGTGCGCCCGCCCAAATGGGTACCTGTGGCGATGACCACCGCGCGCACAGTATAGATCCCGCCGGAGGCGGTGCGCACGGCCCGGACCGCTCCGTCCTCCGTGAGGACGTCGGTGACCTCGGCCTGCTTGAGCCAGAGGTTCTCCTGCCCCTCCAGGGTGCGCTTCATGACCTTCTGGTATTCCCGCCGGTCGGCCTGGGCCCGCAGGGACCAGACCGCCGGTCCCTTGCCCTTGTTGAGCACCCGGTATTGGATGCAGGCCGCGTCGGCCGCCCGGGCCATCTCGCCTCCCAGGGCGTCCAGCTCCCGGACCAAGTGGCCCTTTCCCGTGCCGCCGATGGCGGGATTGCAGGGCATATTGCCCACCGCGTCCAGATTGACGGTGAAGCACAGGGTGCGCAGGCCCAGACGGGCGGCGGCCAGAGCCGCCTCGATCCCAGCGTGGCCGGCGCCGATAACGGCGATATCATATTCTCCAGCGTGATAGTCCATATTCGCTCCTAACAGTCGGTTCTTTGCACGGGCGGGAAGGGGGCCGCGCTATTTTCCATAGACGATCTCCACCGCCCGGGGAAGATTCTCAATTTCGGCCACCCGGGGTGCCCCGCCATACTCCCCGTCCAGGGTCCAGGGCAGCTCGCCGGCACAGGTCACCCGCAGGCGTGTGGTCTGGAAGGCCACCACCGCCCCGCCCGGCTCGGGCTTGGCCTGCATCAGCCCCATCACGATGCTCTGGAGCTGGGCGGCATTCTGGGGCTGACGGATCAGGACCACCTCAAACTGCCCGTCGTCCAGCTCCACCCGCTCGGTGTTGGCCCCCTTGAAGCCCCCTACCGACACGGTGTTGCTCACCATCCCGAAGAGGAAGTCCCCCTCCTCGGTGCCCCCGTCGTGCTCCACCCGCAGGCGGTAGGACTGAAGGGAGGGCAGCCGTGCCGCTCCCTCCAGCACATACGCCAGATGTCCGAATGCGTTTTTAAAGGGCTGGGGCGTATCGTAGGCCACATCGGTAAAGGCCCCGAAGGCCGCCACATAGATAAAGTACTCCCCATTGAAGCGGCCTATGTCCACCGGCCGGGGCACCCCTGCCCCGGCGGTCTCCATCCGGCCCGCCAAGCTGCGGGGCAGGTGGAGGTTCCGGGAAAAATCGTTGGTGGTCCCGGCGGGGATATAGCCCACCGGCGGGCGGTTGGTGAGGCCCATGAGCCCGGTGATGGTCTCGTGGAGGGTCCCGTCTCCCCCGCAGCACACCACCCGGTCAAAGCTGCCCCCCAGATCGGCGGCCACTGCTGCGGCGTCCGCCTTGCCCTGGGTGGGGTGGATGGTCACCAGCCAGCCCTGCCGGGTAAAGCAGTCCACAACATCGGAAATATGGCTCTTGCTCCGCCCCTTGCCCGCATGGGGATTATAGATAAACAGCAGACGTTTCACCGCAGACATCCTTCCTTTCCTGCGCCCCCGACCGCAGGGTGGGGCGCACCTTCTTACAGTAGACATTATTATACAAGAATCCGGCAAAAAAACAACCTCAGGCCCGGGACTTGCTTTTTTCTCTCCACTTTAGTACAATGCTGTATCAGATACCATAGAGTTGGAAGTGATTTCACATGGACCGCAAATCCCTGGCCGCCGCCTTCCCGGTGACGGTCCCCGTCCTGATGGGGTATCTGGCCATCGGCATGGCCTTTGGCTTCATGCTCCAGGCCATCGGATACAATTTCATCTGGGCCTTTTTCATGAGTCTGACCATCTACGCCGGTTCCGGGCAGTATCTGGGGGTGAGCCTGCTCTCCTCGGCCGCCGCTCTGAGCACCGTGGCCGTGATGACCCTGCTCATCAATTTCCGCCACCTGGTCTACGGGCTCTCCATGCTGGAAAAATTCCGGGGCATGGGTCTGCGCAAGTTCTACATGATCTTTTCCCTCACGGATGAGACCTATGCGCTGCTCAGCTCGGTGCAGCCCCCCGTGGGCGTGGACCCCAGGAATTTCTATTTCTCCATCGCCCTGCTGGATCAGTCCTACTGGATTTTAGGCTCGGTCATCGGCGCGGTAGCGGGGGCTCTTCTGCCCATCGACACCACCGGCATCGACTTTGCCATGACCGCCCTCTTTGTGGTCATCGCCGTGGACCAGTGGAGCGCCTACAAGCGCCATCTCCCCGCCCTGCTGGGGGCCGGGGTGACCCTGTTGAGTCTCTTCCTGGTGGGGGCGGAGAACATGCTTCTGCCCGCCCTGGGCGTGATCGTGCTGGTGCTGCTCCTGCTGCGCCAGCGTCTGGATGAGCGCGGCACCGCCGCCAGAGAGGAGGAACCCACATGCTGACCCCTATACAGGCCGTAGCCGCCATCGCCGTGATGGCGGTGGTCACCTTTTTAACCCGGGCCCTGCCCTTTCTCCTCTTTGACCGGGGAGACCATCCGCCCAAGCTGGTGCTCTATCTGGGCCGGGTGCTGCCCCCCGCCATCATCGCCATGCTCATCATCTACTGTCTCAAGGGTCCGCTTCTGGCCCTGCGGGACGGCTTTCCCCATCTGCTCTCCCTCCAGGCCGCGGGGGAGTGGCTCCCCGCCTTCCTGTCGGTACTGGTGGTGGCACTCCTCCACCTGTGGAAGCGCAACACGCTCCTCTCCATCTTCGGGGGGACGGTGCTCTACATGGTACTGGTCCAGGCGGTCTTTCCCTGAGAGGCAAAGCTGCCCTCCGGCGCAGGATTACGCGCCGGAGGGCAGTTTTTTTACGCTTTTCACGGCCGGGCCGGATAGCGCCCGTCCAGGATACCGATGATCTCGGCCACGCAGCTCTCGTCGCAGGAGGAGACCAGGCGAGCTCCCCACTCCCGCACCACGGGGGCGCAGTTGGACGGGGCAAAGGGGATGGCCGAGCGCGCCAGCATGGGGATGTCGTTCTCATTGTCTCCCACGCAGTAGATGTGCTCCGCTCCGATCCCCAGGCGGCGGGCCAGTTCCTCCACCATGCCTCCTTTGTTGCTCCCCTTGGCGGTGAGCTCCAGCAGCACCTGGTTGGAGAAGATGGCCTCATAGTGCTCCCCCCAGCGAGAGAGGATGTACTCCCGGGCCCGCTCCAGCACGCTGCGGCGGTCATGCTCCAGCAGAACCTTGGAGAGGGGGCCGGGGATGTCCCGGATGGCCTTTTCCTCTCCGGGCGCGCCCACCCGCGCCAGATGGTTGCGGGTGATGATGTTGGGATTGTGGAGATAGATGTCGTCCCCGTGGTAGGCCTCCAGTCCGATCTCGGGGACCACGAAGGTCAGCTCCATCAGGTCCCCCAGGACCCGCTCGGGCAGGAAGGTCTCACAGACCATCTCTCCCCGGTCGAAATCGTACAGGGCCGAGCCGTTGGACAGGATGACCGGCGCATTGATGGGGGCCAGGGAGGCGCAGGGGGCAAAGGCGGGCCGGGCCCGGCCCGTGGCCACCGTAAAACGTCCGCCCTCCGCCGTAAAGTAGGCGATGGCCTCCACATTCTCCCGGGACACGGTCAGATCCGTCCCGTAGAGGGTGTCGTCAAAATCACTTACCAGCAGTACGCCGTCAAACTTGCCCAAGGGATCACCCTACTTTCCTTGTTATTCGATGTCCGCGCCGGTCAGATACCGCCCCATGGGCCGGTAGAGCAGCGCCCCGATGACCAGCGCCAACACCATGTTGGGCAGCATATACACCCCGTTGTAGAGCAGGGAGTAGAGCCAGGGGCTGGTCATGGTCATGCTCAGAAACTCCTCCGGCATGTACTCGGCCCAGATGGTGGCACCCACCACATAGTGCACCAGGAACCGCCCGGCGCAGCCCAGCACGGTCCCGGCAAAAATGCCCCAGCGGCGGCCCCGGAACACGCCGGCCAGGCCCAGCGCCGTGAAGGCCAGCAGATAGTCCCCCAGGATGGACTGCCACCCCAGGGCAAAGCCGCCGTCAAACATAAATTGCAGGATGCCCAGCACAAGGCCGCCCAGCAGCCCGTCCTTCCAGCCCCAGCGCACCGCGAAGAGCAGCACCGGGAACATGGCCGGGGTCAGGGAGCCGCCGTTGGGCAGCTCCAGAAACTTTACATAGCTGAGGATCTGGGCGGCCGCCACCAAAAGGGCCCCCTCACACAGCATGCGCACCCGGGTCCGGCTGGCCCGGGGTCTGGCTTCCATGGTCAGGTTCATATCGTTTTCCTCCTAAAAAGATGTACCGCAGCGCAGCCCCTGGGCGCAGTGCGGTACGAGTGAAACGACATGGTCCTTCCCCGTATGAATCCACCTTCCTACGCCGGCATGATCCGGATCAGGTCAAGGGTCCCCGCGCGGCGCTACGCGCGGATCTCAGCCGGACTTGCGCCCGACACCCCTGGGATTTGGAGTTGTTCTGTGGTTATACCCTATTCTATACCGGCCCCGTTTCCCTTGTCAAGGCGCGGCACTCATCCGGCGCAGCTTGGCCAGCACGGCCTGAAACCAGTCGGGCAGGGGGCACTCCACCGTGATGCGCTCCCCGGTGCGGGGGTGGACGAAGGAGAGCCGCCGGGCGTGGAGACACTGGCCCGCCAGGCCGGGGTAGGGACGCTTGCTCCCGTACACCACGTCTCCCAGCAGGGGGTGGCCGATGGAGGCCATGTGTACCCGGATCTGGTGGGTGCGCCCGGTCTCCAGACGGCACTGGATGTAGGCGTATCCGCTCAGCCGCTCCAGCACGGTCCAGTGGGTGACGGCCTCCCGTCCCTCCGGGTCCACCGCCATGCGCTTGCGGTCCGTGCGGTGCCGGGCGATGGGTGCATTCACGGTGCCCTGGTCCTCCCGGAGGTTGCCCACGCAGATGGCCTCATACTCCCGGTAGAGGGAGTGGTCCTGGAGCTGTTCGGCCAGCCCCAGATGGGCAAAGTCGTTCTTGGCGGCGATGAGCAGGCCGGAGGTGTCCCGGTCGATGCGGTGCACGATGCCGGGCCGCAGCTCCCCGTTGATGCCCGAGAGGCTGTCGCCGCAGTGGTGGAGGAGGGCATTGACCAGCGTACCGTCCGGGTGGCCGGCGGCCGGGTGGACCACCATGCCAACGGGCTTGTTGACCACGATGACGTCGTCGTCCTCATACACCACGTCCAGCGGAATGTCCTGGGGTAGGATGTCCACCGGCTCTGGCTCCGGGAGGGAGAGGATCAGCGTATCCCCCTCGGTGAGCTTCTCATTCTTTTTCACGGGGGCGCCGTTTTTCCGCACCGCCCCCTCCTCCAGCAGCCGCTGGGCAGCGGAGCGGGTGAGGCCCTCCACCGTCCGGGCCAGGAAGCTGTCGGCCCGCTCGCCGGTCCGGTCAGCCCGCAGTTCCAGCGTCGTCATGGCCGCTCTCCTTTCCCTCCAGCTTCTCATAGAGGAAGAGATAGTAGGCGCAGAAGCCGATGCCCCCCAGCACCACGCAGATGTCGGCCACGTTAAAGACCGCGAAATTCATAAAGGTGGTCTCAAACATATCGGTGACAAAGTTGAAAAGGGCCCGGTCAATGAGGTTGCCCACCGCCCCGGCCAGCACCACCGCCACGCACACCCGGCCCAGCCGGGTCCGGGTGACCCAGCCCTTGACCAGCACCAGGACCAGCAGGACCGACACGACCAGCGAGAGCAGGGTGAGCATCCAGGTTTGCTCGGAAAACATGGAAAAGGCCGCCCCGGTGTTCTGCACATAGGTCAGATCCATCACATGGGGCAGGAAGGGGATGGACTCCCCCAGCGGGATGTTGGCCCGCACCAGATATTTGACCACCTGGTCGATGGCCACCAGGGCCGCAACAAGCACTGCATACAGCATGAAAAGGCTCCTTTGGAAGTTAGAATCGTTTTATTTTATCACGGTTCCGGCGGTGTGGCAACCGGGGGAACGTGCCTCCCCAGCGGGGGCATTCCTTGCGCTCGCCGCGCGGGCCGCCTGCCCGGCGGGGGCACCGCTTTCTTTTCCGTAAGAAAGCGGCGGGAAAGAACGGGCCGGGGGATGGTTCCCCCGGCGCCCCCTCAAAGTACGCCCCAACGGGCTGGGCTGAAAGTCTCAGCAATTGCAAAAGTCCGATGGGCCAAAGGCAATGGCGGCTGCCTATGAGGTGCCCGGTGAGCTTGTCAATAAACGGAAGCACTCTCTCCCGACGGCAGTCGAAGCCGGGGGCTTCCGCAAGCACCAGACCAAAACCTCTCTTCAGCGGCGGAAATCTTCCCCCGATATGGGTACGCACCTTTGCTGACGCGGTTCCCTCTGTTCCGCCGGGGGTGCACTGAGGGGGAGGTCCGGAGGGGGAAGCGTCCTCGTTCCCCCTCCGGCGTTTTCTTTCCCTCCTCTTTCTTTTTGAAAAGAAAGAGGAGTTCCCGCCGAACAGGCGCGCCGGTCCGGCGAAGGCACCAGCAAAAGGCTGATTATTCCTCCGGCTCCACGGGGATCTTGCCGTGCTCCTTCTCGTACTGCTCCAGATAGGTCTCCACCGCCAGGCAGAGCTGCATATTGATGGAGCGCTTGTCCTTTGCAGCTAACACCCGAATTTTTTGCATAGCCTCATGACCAAGGCGCAGAGAATAAGGTGCTTCCTGTACTCCCATCACAATCCCTCCTCTAGAGTGTATCTATTTGTATCTTTATGATATCATTTAGATTCATCCGTCTCAAAGAATCATATAGAGTTGACTAGAGTTATTAAGAGTGATATGATACGACCAGAAGGAGGGAGTATCCATGAACACCGTGAAAAAAGACCAGTGCATTTCCGTCCAGGTCCCCCCGGAACTCAAGGCCAAAGCCCGCGCCCTGTCCAAGCAGACCAACCGCTCCCTGTCCCGCTATGTCCGCCTGGTGCTGCGCAGCCATATCCGAGAATATGAATTGCTCTACGGCCCTGTCTCTACCGATCCGTGATAAAAGCCCGCTCCCGGAAGGCTCCGGGAGCGGGCTTTTTATAAAATCGGATTTTAAGGGGGAGATTAACCCTCCACCACGGCGGCGCAGCGGTCGCACAGCTCGGCGTGGTGACCCTCGGTCCCGATGGAATCACAGTGGTTCCAGCAGCGGGGGCACTTGGGGGCCTCAGAGAGCTTCACGGCGATGGTGCAGGGGATGAGGGACTCCTCGTTCCGCTCGCCCTCCACCGCCTCGGTGGTGACGGTGACCTTGGACACGATGCACAGGCTGGCCAGGTCCACGCCGGCCAGGAAAGCGGCGTCCGCCTCAGACACGGAGAGGGTGATCTCGGTGTCCTGGGCCTTCTTGAACACGCCGGCATTGCGGGCGTTCTCCAGGGCCTTGTTCACTGCGTCGCGCAGGCTGACCAGCTTCTCCCAGCGGGCCTTGGCAGCCTCGTCCAGGGCATAGGCGGCGTTATCGCCGGGCATCTCGTTGAAGAGAACGCTCTCGCCGTCCACGTCCTTGGCGTGCTTCATGGCGTGCCAGATCTCGTCGGAGGTGAAGGCCAGGATGGGGGCGATGAGCCGGGTCATGCCGTCCAGGATGCTGTACAGGGCGGTCTGGGCGGAGCGGCGCTCGGCCTCATTGCCGCAGTAGAGGCGGTCCTTGATGATATCCAGATAGAAGTTGGACATATCCACCACGCAGAAGTTGTAGACGGCGCGGTAGACAGCGTGGAACTCATAGCGGTCGTAGGCGGCACGCACGGTCTTGACCAGCTCGTTGAAGCGGTACAGAGCGTAGCGGTCCAGCTCCATCAGGTTCTCCACGGACACGGCATCGGTGTCGGGCTCGAAGTCGCAGAGGTTGCCCAGCATGTAGCGGGCGGTGTTGCGGATCTTCAGGTAGGCCTGGGAGAGCTGCTTCATGATGTCCTTGGAGATGCGCATGTCCTGGGTATAGTCGGCGCTGGCCACCCACAGGCGGAGCATGTCCGCACCGTAGTCCTTGATGACCTCCTCGGGGGCCACGGCGTTGCCCAGGGACTTGTGCATGGCTCTGCCCTCGCCGTCCACGGTCCAGCCGTGGGTGATGATCTGCTTATAGGGGGCCACGCCCTTGGCGGCGATGGAGGTCAGCATGGAGGACTGGAACCAGCCGCGGTACTGATCGCCGCCCTCCAGGTAGACGTCGGCGGGGAAGTGGAGGTAGGGACGCTCATCCAGCACGGCAGCGTGGGTGGAGCCGGAGTCGAACCACACGTCCATGATGTCGCTCTCCTTGGAGAAATGGGTCTTGCCGCACTTGGGGCAGACAAATCCCTCGGGCACCAGCTCGTCGGCGGTCTTGTCAAACCAGATGTTGGAGCCGTGCTCCCGGAAGAGAGCGGAGATGTGGGCGATGGTCTCGGGGGTGACGATGTCGGCGCCGCACTCATCGCAGTAGAAGATGGGGATGGGCACGCCCCACACGCGCTGGCGGCTGATGCACCAGTCGTTGCGCTCGGTGATCATGCTGGTCATGCGGTCCTTGCCCCAGTCAGGCTTCCACTGGATGGAGTCGCAAGCCTGGACGGCGGCGTCCTTGATGGCGTCCACGGAGCAGAACCACTGCTCGGTGGCACGGTAGATGATGGGGTTCTTGCAGCGCCAGCAGTGGGGATAGGAGTGGGTGATGTTCTCCTTGGCGACCAGGAAGCCCTCCTTCTCCAGGTCCTCCACCACCATGTCGTTGCCCTTGGCGTAGAACTGGCCATTGTAGCGCTCGTCGGTCATGACACCCTTGGCGTTGACGGGAACGGGCACGCCGATGTGGGTGAGGCCGGCCTTGTCGTACTGCTGGCAGATCTGGAAGTCCTCGGCGCCGAAGCCGGGGGCGGTGTGGACGCAGCCGGAGCCGGCGTCCAGAGTGACGTGCTCGCCGTTGAGGATGACGCTCTCCCGGTCAAAGAGGGGGTGCTTGGCGGTCATCAGCTCAAACTCGCTGCCCTTCAGAGTCGCCAGGACCTGGCAGGCCTCAAAGTCGATGTGGGCGGCCTTGCAGACGCTCTCAGCCAGATCCTTGGCCAGGACGTACACGTCTCCACCCGGCACCTGGAGGAGGACATAGTCAAACTCGGCATTCAGGCAGATGGCAAAGTTGCCGGGGATGGTCCAGGGGGTGGTGGTCCAGATCACGAAGTAGACCTTGGAGAGGTCGGCGTACTGGCCCAGCTTGCCCTTGTCGTCCTGGACGGGGAATTTTACGAAGATGGTGGTACAGGGGTCGTCGGCGTACTCGATCTCGGCCTCGGCCAGAGCGGTCTGGTCGGCGGGGCACCAGTAGACCGGCTTCATGCCCTTGTAGATGTAGCCCTTCTCGGCCATCTTACCGAAGATCTCCACCTGCTTGGCCTCAAACTCGGGCTTGAGGGTCAGGTAGGGATTCTCCCACTCGCCCAGCACGCCCAGGCGCTTGAACTGCTCCCGCTGCTTGTCCACGAAGTCCAGGGCGTACTCCTTGCACTTCTCCCGGAACTCGGAGGTGGTGAGCTCATCCCGCTTGATCTTCTTGTTCTTGAGGATGGCAGACTCGATGGGCAGACCGTGGGTGTCCCAGCCGGGCACATAGGGGGCGCAGTAGCCGGTCATGTTGCGGTGCTTGACGATGATGTCCTTGAGGATCTTGTTGAGGGCGGTGCCGATGTGGATGTTGCCGTTGGCGTAGGGAGGGCCGTCGTGGAGCACGAAGGTGGGCTTGCCCTCGTTCTTCTTCATCAGCTTGTGGTAGAGGTCGTGGTCATACATCTCCTGGAGCATGTCCGGCTCCCGCTTGGGCAGGCCCGCCCGCATGGGGAAGTCGGTCTGGGGCAGGTGAACGGTCTGGTTGTAATCCATGGGTTGGTTCTCCTTTTATACTCAGATTTGATTGGTCAGTTCTCTCCCGGGCGGTCCGCAGACAGCAAAAAACGCCTTTGTCTCCTGAACTTCAAGAGACAAAGGCGTTTTGAACCTCTGCGGTACCACTCTTCTTGCCGCGCAATGCGGCCCCTCGGTCCCACGGGCGCAATACCCCCATGGGCGGGCGGATAACGGCCGCCGGCCGTCCCCGCTTACTGTCCTTCAGCGGGCCGCTCCGAGGTGATCTTCCCGCCGTACCGCTCTCCGCCTTGCACCAAACGGCGGCTCTCTGGGCAGCAAATACGGCGCTACTGGTCCTCATCTGCGCGTTTTTCCTATAAAGCGTTACTATCTTATCCGCTTTTCCCGGTTCTGTCAAGAGGGGCTCACTTGATTTCGTAGTCCTTGCCGAACTGGAGATTGGAAAAGTCGATGCGCCGGGTGGGGGCGGTGTCGTCCTCCTCGCTCTCGCTGGGGGCGGGCGCGGGGGTCTCGATGGGCTGACGGATGGGGCGCTTGTGGCGCTCCCCCTCGGCGGGGTTCATGTTCAGCTCCATGAGCTCAGCGTACAGGCCGCCGTCCTGCTTGTCCTCCACGGGCACCTCGATGGTGATTTTCTCCTCCTCGCGGACGGATTCCTCCACCGCGTGCTCGATGGCCTGGGCGGTCTCGCTCACCGGGTCGGCCTTGGGCGCGGCGGCCGTGAGCTTGCTCAGTCCGTTGAGGTAGTCCATCTCGTGCTGATAGAGCTCCTTGAGCTTGCCCACATACTCGGCGGTGGCCTGGCGGGCGGCGCTCAGCCGGGCCTCCTCATTGGCCAGCTCCTGCTGGAGCTGGATGCGGCGGACCTTGGCGTCGGCCTCCACATTCTGGAGCAGCTCGTTCTTCTTGGCCTCGGCCTCGGCCACCATCTCATCGGCCATCCGCTGGGCGGTGAGCAGGGCCTTGCGCATGGCGTCCTCGGTGGAGCGGTATTCCTCCACCTTTTCCACCAGGACCTTCATCTTGCTCTTGAGCACGGCGTTTTCCTTATAGAGCGCGGTATAGTCCTCGGTGAGCACGTCCAGGAACTCGTCCACCATGGCCATGTTGTAACCTCCGAACGAAGCCTTTGCAAAGGCGTGCTCGGAGACTTCCTGAGGCGTCATCATAATTCCAATACCCCATTTCTCTTATTGCTTCTCTACATGTTCCGGGGCTGTCCCCGGCGGCCCGCTCTCCGCTTAGAAGTAGAGGCCGTTGTTTTCCAGCTCGTCGATCAGATCGCCCAGAATGTCCACATTGTACGGGGTGATGATGTAGGTGGACAGGGCGACCTTCTTGATCTTGCCCTCGTTGGCGTAGGCCACGCCGGAGAGGAAGTCCAGCAGTCGCCGGGCAATCTCCTTGTTGGTCTGCTCCAGATTGAGCACCACCGTACGCTTCTCCCGCAGGTGGTCGGCGATCTCGGCGGCA
Organism: Pseudoflavonifractor sp. MCC625; assembly: GCF_018784545.1. NCBI lineage: Bacteria > Bacillati > Bacillota > Clostridia > Eubacteriales > Oscillospiraceae > Pseudoflavonifractor > Pseudoflavonifractor sp. MCC625. The sequence goes on from NZ_WQOJ01000048.1 coordinate 152,354, forward strand.
TTCTCAAACCGGTCGGGCTTGACCAGCACCACCTGGAGCTGGGTGGTGGTGTGGATGTTGACCACCTTGTTGCTGCGCCGCTCCGGCTCCAGGTTGAACGAGGCGCTCTCCTTCTTGGGGGCGGACTTGCGCTCGCTGAAGTCGTTCCGGCTGGTATCTTCAAAGTCGTCCTCGTAGCCGTCCATGTCCTCTTCATCCTCATAGGGACGGGCCAGACGCTTCAAATCATCGATAAATCCCATGTTTGTTCCCTCCTGCATGGCAATACGTTGGGGCTGTCCGGACCGCGGACCGGTCCGGCAGGAGGCCTGTGCCTCCATCCGGTTTACCCGGGCTGTCCCATGGGCGGCCGGGGCCCGAAGAGGGCCGTCCCCACCCGGACCAGCGTGGCGCCTTCCCGCACCGCGTCCTCATAGTCGCGGCTCATACCCATGGAAAGGCAGTCGATAACAGATTTATTATCGTCCATTTTTTCCTTTATGTCAACAAAAAGCTGGCGCATTTGGGCAAAAAACGGGCGGTTTTCCCCCTCATTCTGTGCCACAGGCGGAATGGCCATCAGACCGCGCAGGCGCACATGGGGCAGCTCAGCCGCCCGGGCAGCCAGAGCGGGCAGCTCCCCCACACTCACGCCGCTCTTGCTCTCCTCGCCGCCCACGTTGACCTCCAGCAAAATATCCTGCACCACGCCCACCTTGGCGGCCTGCTGCTCGATGGCCTCCAGCAGACGCTGGGAGCCCACCGACTCGATGAGGTCCACACGGCCCACCACAAACTTGACCTTATTGGTCTGAAGATGGCCGATGAAATGGAGCTTGGCCCCCTCATAGGCGTTGTCGGCCAGATGGGCGGTCATCTCCTGCACCCGGTTCTCTCCGCACACCTTCACGCCGGCGGCGATGGCCTCCCGGATGGTCTCGGAGGTCTGGACCTTGGTGGCAGCCACCAGGGTGATCTCACTCGGGTCCCGCCCCACTTCTCGGGCCGCGGCGGCAATGTTCTCCTCTACCTGCCGGATCTTTTCTGCCAATGACATCACAAGCACCTCTGTTTCTCTCTGGTTTGAACGGATCAGCGCACTACTTTTCCGTCAAACAGGTCTTTTCCTGTCACAATGATCTCATCTCCGGAGCGCAGGGCCTTCTTATCGGTCCCCGGTACGCCGGTGGTCACCGGCGTCACCACGCAGTAGCCCTCCCGCTGGTCCACCACGGTCACTTCCTTGAACTCGGCCTGTACGCCCACGATGGCATAGACGCCGGTGACCTGGCGCACCGTGGTCTCTCCGGTCTCCTCATTGGTCTCGCTGCGCTCCTCCGTACGGATGGCCTGGGTGGGCACCCGGATGCCGCTCTTGCTGCGGAACACCAGGTCCACCGTCTGCTTGCGCAGCAGGGTAGTGTCCGCCAGGAAGCGGTCGGTGGAGAGGATCACGGTCATCCGTCCGCCCTGGGGCGGACCGAGGCGCTCCACCTCCATGTCCACCGAGCCCGACCAGTCCCGGGAAAAGCGGACAGTGATGTCCTTTCCCTCGGTCAGGTTGGCAGCCTCCTCCTCCGAGAGGGCGCAGACAAAATACCAGGTGGAGCTGGTGATGAGCTTTCCCACCGCAGTGGTGTCCTGCTGGGGCGTCTGGGCGCTTAGCTTGTCCAAATCTGCAGGAGTCAGGTTTTCCAGTCCGTCCGGGGTCAGGAGGGTCTCAAAGCCATCCACCATGCCAGAGAAGGTCCCCGACTGGCTGACCGTGACGCGGGTGGTGTCCTGACTGGACTGGGACTGAAGGGCGCTGATCTGGGCATTGAGCTCCTGGATGCGGTTTTGCATCTCGGCTACGGTGGTGCCCCCCTCTTCCTCCGTGCCGAAGGCGTCGGCCCGCTGGTAGATCAGACTCTTGAGCTCCAGCGTCTGGTCCTCCAGGCGGGTAAAGTCCTCGGAGGCCACCGAGGAGCGCAGGGTGGTAATGGCATCGATGATTTCCCCGCTCAGCCGGGCGTTGTCCCCGGCGTCGGCACTCTGGGTCAGGGCATACTGGAGCTGATCCCGCTCATTTTCCAGGGCCAGCAGGGTGTTGCGCCGCTCGGCAGCCTCGGCGCTGCCATAGAGCACCGCCACAGTCTGCCCCCGTGCCACCTTTTCTCCCTCGTTGAAGAGCTGGTCCACCACGGCTCCGTTCCCCTGGATAACCTGCTCCTCCCGCACCAGGAAGCCGGTGGCCTCCATGGCGTCGTCCACCGTGCAGGCATAGGCCGTGGCGGTGGTAAAGGGGTCGTTCATGCTGTCCCAGACATATACGCCCAGGTAGATGAGCAGGGCCGCAAAGAGCACCAGCATCAGGATTCGGTTGAGGAGGGGTCCCTGTTTCATGTCGTTCCTTTCTTCCCGCGCCGGAAGCCCGCCCGCTCAGGATCTTACCCCTCCGGCTCCTCCGCGGAGAGGGGCGTGGGGCGCAGATCCACCGGACGTTCCGGGATAATGGTGGAAATGGCGTGTTTATAGATGATCTGCTGCTTGCCCTCGCTGTGGACCACCACCACAAAGGCGTCAAACCCGGCGATCTGTCCCCGGATCTGATAGCCGTTCATGAGGAATACCGTCACATTGGCGCGGGTGCTCCGGGCCCGGAGCAGAAACAGTTCCTGAAGATTGTTGGTCTTTTGCATCACAGTGCACTCCTTTTCTATCTAGGGCCTGTCCTAAGACGGCCGTCGGAATGCCACTATAATACCCAATTATTGGAAGTCTCGCCTGCGAAATCGGTCGACCGGGGGAGATTTTTTGTTCCCGGTCCCTCAGGCCCGCTTGAACTGCTTTTCCAGTTGGCCCCGGGTGAGCTCAATGGCCACCGGGCGCCCGTGGGGGCAGTATTTCACCGCTCCGCTCAGGACAGCTTTGGCCACCCGCTCCAGCTCGTGGGGATCGTTCTTCTGCCCGCCCTTGATGGCGGCCTTGCAGGCCATGGTGTGCATCACGCCGTCCCGGGCGGCGGCCGGGTCGGCCCGCCCGGTGGAAAGCAGCCTGCCCGCCAGCTCGGAGAGGGTGGATTCAATATCTCCTGCGTCCACATAGTCGGGACACTGGCGCACGATGAGTCCGCCGCCGCCGAAATCCTCCACCTCAAAGCCGAAGTCGGCCAGGAGCTGCTGGTTCTGGAGCAGCACCGCGCCCTCCTCGGCGGGGGGCGTAAAGACCACCGGCGTCAGCAGCATCTGGCACATGGGCGTATAGCCCGCCGCCTTGAGCCGGTCAAAGTGCATCCGCTCATGGGCGGCGTGTTTGTCGATGAGCAGCACTCGCTCCCCCTGTTCCACGATGATATAGGTGTGGAAGATCTCCCCGGCCAGCCGCCAGGGCTCCGGCTCGGGCTCCTCCGCCACAGGGGGAAGGACCTCCGGCGCGGCGGGCGCAGTTTCGGCCTTGGCTTCTGGCTCCGGATGGGTCGGAGTCGGGGAAACCGGCCGCTCATTCATAGGGGCGGATTCCTCCCGCTCCGGGACCGCGGGGGCCGGGCGGGGGCTGGGGGCCGCGGGGGCGGTGTGCGCCTCCGGTTCTGTCCGGGCCACAGGGGCGGATGCCGGTTTCACCGGGGTGCTGACCGGGGCTGGTGCGGCCGGGGTGCGGGGCGCCGTGTAATCGTGCAGAGGCAGACGCTCCCCCGGCAAGGGGGCGGTACGGATCCGCTCCAGGGCCGAGAGACCCGGCCGGACCGGGTGCCGGCGCTCCGGAGCGCCCTCCGCCACGCCCTGGCTCGTCAGGGCGCGATACTGCTGGGCCGTCATGGTCTGGAACTTGGTCTGGTTGGGGGTGACGCTGTCGTGGGCCCGGGGCCGCTCCAGCACGGCGGTGGGGCGGGTCTGATCCTGCTCCAGGGCGGCCCGCACGGCGTAGTATACCGCGTCAAAGACCTTGCGCTCGCTGCCGAACTTGACCTCCTGCTTGGTGGGATGGACGTTCACGTCCACCGCGTTCAGCTTGGTGGTCAGGTGGAGGACACACCCCGGGAACTTGCCCACCATCTTCTGGTTGGCATAGGCCTCCTCCAGGGCAGCCATCATGGTGCGGGATTTCACATAGCGTCCGTTGACAAAGAAGTGCTGGTATCCCCGGGTGCCCCGGCAGCAGGTGGGGAGGGAGGTGAAGCCGTTCACCGTCATCTCCTCCCCGGAGCCGGTGACGCTCCGCAGGCCCAGGGCCATCTCCCGCCCCAGGACGGCGTAGACCGCGCTCTTGAGCTGCCCGTCGCCGGGGGTGAGGAGCTCCTGCCGGCCGTCCCGCAGGAAGCGGATGCTCACCTCCGGGTGGGAGAGGGCCTGCCGCTGCACGGCGGCAAAGACGGCCGCCCCCTCCGCCGAGTCCTTCTTCATAAATTTCAGCCGGGCGGGGGTGTTGTAGAAGAGGTCGCGCACCACCATCGTGGTGCCCTGGGGACAGCCGGCCTCCTCTCGGGAGACCACCACGCCCCCCTCCAGCTCTACGGAAACCCCTATGCTCTCCTCCGCCGTCCGGGTGAGCAGGTCCACCCGGGAGACCGCCGCAATGGCGGCCAGAGCCTCCCCCCGGAAGCCCAGGGTGCCGATGGCCTCCAGGTCGTATTCGCTCCGGATCTTGCTGGTGGCATGGCGCAGGAAGGCGGTCTCGGCCTCCTCCGCGGCGATGCCGCAGCCGTTGTCCGTGACCCGGATGAGGGTCATGCCGCCGTGCTGGATCTCCACCGTGACGGCAGTGGCCCCGGCGTCGATGGCGTTTTCCACCAGTTCCTTGACCACCGAGGCCGGCCGCTCCACCACCTCGCCGGCGGCGATGAGGTCGGCCACATGGGGGTCCAGAGGTTGGATATGAGGCATAGGGATTCACCAGACTTTCTGAATGAGAGATAAGGCGGACAGGTGCTCAGCCCGCCACGATGCGCAGCAGGGTCAGTCCATTGATGGCCATATGCAGCAGCACCGCGCTCCACAGGGAGCCGCCCCGCTCATAGCACCAGGCCAGAAGGATTCCCGCAGGCAGGTACTGCACCGCCAGGAGCAGATAGCGCATGTCCATCCTTCCGTAAGAGAACACAAACTGCCACACGCAGTACAGGGCGAAGAGTCCCATCGAGAGCAGGTAGGCCGCTCCCCGGCTGTACCGCCGGACGCCCCCGAAGAGCAGTCCCCGGAAGAGCAGCTCCTCCACGATGGGCATGAGAACCACCACGATCATTCCGGTGGCGCCGGGGGAGAGGAGATACTCCAGGGCATAGCCGCTCTCGTTTGGGTTGCGCACGGGCAGGGGAATCTGCCGGACCAGAACATCCAGCGCGATCCAGGCCACCAGAGCGGCGGCTATGGACTTCAGATTCTTGCCCGGACAGGAGAACAGACGGTCCAGGTTCCGCTTCCACAGGCCGGAAAAGAGTACAAAGCCCAGCAGCACGGAAATGAGATAGTAGACCACGTTGGACTCCGCCACCGGGAGCTCCTCCCAGGCATTGCGCTGCACCCAGGCCATGAGGAAGGGGAAGAGGGCCACATAGAGGACCGACAGCGCCCCGCCCCGGAGCCATTCCCCCGGGCTGAGCTTCTCCTGCCAGATGGGGATTGGATTCATCTGTCATCCCTCCTTTTGCCGGGACCGCCCTCCGGCGGTCAGAGTTTCTGCTTGAGTTCGTAGATCAGATTCATAGCCTCGATGGGGGTGAGGGTGTTCACATCCACCCGGCGCAGCCGCTCGGCCACCTCCCCGGCCCCCAGGTCCAGGAGGCTCATCTGGCTCTCCCCGGACGGAGCCGGTGCGGCAGGGGCAGACACGCCGCCCTGTTCCAGCTCGCTGAGGATCTCCCGGGCCCGGCGGATGACCCGGTCGGGGACCCCTGCCAGCTTGGCCACCTCGATGCCATAGCTCTGGTCGGCGCCGCCCCGGACGATCTTGCGCAGGAAGAGGATATCGTCCTTCTTCTTTTTGGCGGCGATGTTATAGTTCTTCACCCCGGGGATCTGCCCCTCCAGCACCGTGATCTCGTGATAGTGGGTGGCAAAGAGGGTCTTGGCCCCCAGCCGCTTGCGGTCGGCGCAGTACTCCAGCACCGCCCGGGCGATGGACATGCCGTCATAGGTGCTGGTGCCCCGGCCGATCTCGTCCAGGATGAGAAGGCTCTTGCTGGTGGCGTTTTTCAGGAGCTCGGCCACCTCGCTCATCTCCACCATGAAGGTGGACTGGCCCGCGCTCAGATCGTCGCTGGCCCCGATGCGGGTAAAGACCCGGTCCACGATGCCGATGCGGGCGTACCGGGCGGGTACAAAGGAGCCCATCTGGGCCATGAGCACAATGAGGGCCACCTGCCGCATATAGGTGGATTTGCCCGCCATGTTGGGACCGGTCAGGATGGCCACCGTGTTCTCGCCGGCGTCCATCCGGGTATCATTGGGGACGAAGAGTCCCCCCTTGAGCATCTGCTCCACCACCGGATGGCGGCCCTCGGTGATTTCAATCACGTCGGAGAGATCCACCTCCGGCCGGCAATAGCCCCGGTCGGCGGCCACGGCCGCAAAGGAGGTGAGCACATCCACCTGGGCCACGGCGGCGGCCGAACGCTGGATGTCTCCCACCCGCCGGGCGGTCTCCTCCCGGATGGCACAGAAGAGCTCGTACTCCAGGGCGGTGATCCGGTCCTGAGCCGTGAGGATGGAGTGCTCCAGATCCTTGAGCTCCTGGGTGATGTACCGCTCGCAGTTGACCAGGGTCTGCTTGCGGATATAGGTCTCGGGCACCTGATCGTAGTAGGACTTGGAGACCTCGATATAGTAGCCGAACACCTTGTTGTAGCCCACCTTCAGGCTCTTGATGCCGGTTTTTTCCTTCTCCCGGGCCTCCACGGCGGCCACCATGTCCTTGCCGTGGACCAGGATGTCCCGCAGGCGGTCCACCTCCGGGTCGTAGCCGTCCCGGATGAAGCCGCCCTCCCGGACCGAGAAGGGGGGATCGTCCTGGATGCCCCGGCCAATGAGCTCCCGCAGGTCGGAGAGGTCGTCCAGCTCCTCCCGCAGGGACTGGAGCAGGGGCGAGGACAGCCCCTCCAGCAGATCCCGCAGATGAGGGAGCCTGCCCAGGCCGCCCGAGAGGGCCACCAGATCCCGTCCGCCGGCAGTGCCGTAGACGATGCGCCCGATGAGCCGCTCCAGATCGGTGATCTCCCGCAGGCAGAGGATGATCTCCTCCCGGGCAATGGGGTCGTTCACCAGGGCCTCCACCGCGCCCAGGCGGCGGTGGATGGCGGCGGGAGAGAGGAGGGGCCGCTCCATCCACGTGCGGATGAGGCGGCGGCCCATGGCGGTGCGGGTCTTGTCCAGCACCCAGAGGAGGGAGCCCTTCTTCTCCTTGGCGCGCAGGGTCTCGGTGAGCTCCAGATTCCGCCGGGCGGTGAGATCCAGCTCCATGAACTGCCCGGAGGTGAAGTAGGTGAGGGTGGAGAGGTGGGAGAGGTCGGTCTTCTGGGTCTCATAGAGGTAGGAGAGCAATCCTCCCACCGCCTGGACCGCGTGGCTGTCCCCCTCAGGCAGGGCGCTCACCCCGCTCTGGAACTGCTTTTTCACGGCAGCCCCCGCCGTTTCGGGGCGGTAGCGCTCCTCCCCGCCGTTCTCACAGCGGCACTCCAGCTTGTCCCGCAGGAAGGCCCCCAGGGCCTCGTTTCGGCTGGCCCCCTCGGAGAGGAGGGCCTCCCGGGGGGAGAAGCGGCCCAGCTCATTCTGAAGGTGCTCCAGGGCGTCCCCGCCGTGGAAGGAGGTCACTGAGATCTCTCCGGTGGAGATGTCACAGAAGCACAGCCCGGCCCCTCGCTCGTCCAGATAGATGGAACAGATGAAGTTGTTGCGCCCCTCGTCCAGCATGGAGGAGGCGATGACCGTACCCGGGGTGATGATGCGGATGATGTCCCGGTCCACCAGCCCTTTGGCGGTGGCCGGGTCCTCCATCTGCTCGCAGATGGCCACCTTGTACCCCTTGGCGATGAGCCGGGCGATGTAGGCGTCCGCGCTGTGGTAGGGCACGCCGCACATGGGGGTGCGCTCTCCCTCCGGCTTGCTCCGGTCCCGGCTGGTGAGGGTCAGCTCCAGCTCCTTCGACACCAGCTTGGCGTCCTCATTGAACATCTCATAGAAGTCCCCCAGACGGAAAAAGAGGATACAGTCCGGGTGGTCCTCCTTCATAGCGATGTACTGGCGCATCATGGGGGTGGTGTCTGCTGGCATGGTCAAGGCTCCTTTTCTTCTGTGGTGTATCTCAGGGCTGGCAGATGGGGCGGCCCAGGAGGCCCGACCCTACCAATTTTGTGTAGGCGGCGTCCCCGACGCCCCTGCTAAGGCGTTCCTTCCCGGTAATAGCGGTCCAATTCCCACTGTTTGGGATTGTTGTCAATATAGGTCCAGATACGGGAAAAATCATTCTCGTCGCGGATGATGTGATCATAGTAACTGCGCTGCCAGAGCTGCCGCCCGCAGGCGCGGTTGGTCAGGCGTTTCAGCGTAGAGATGAGGGCAGGAATCTTTTGGTTTGCCCGGTTCGGGCGGTCCGGGAGGCCCGCCCCTACCAATTTTTGCGTAGGGGGCGGCGTCCCCGACGCCCCTGCTCCGGCATCCTCGATCAAAACGAGCAGATGCACATGATTGGGCATAATGGCATAGTGTACCAAATGCATCCAGGGGTAATATCGTTCCAGCTCGTGGAGCTGATGTTCCACGCTTTCTCCCAGCGGGGTCAGCCGGACCGACGGCGCGTGAAAGGTGTGAGAATACGGGATGGACACCAGCGTGGGCTCCCTGTGCAGCGTACAGAACGTCAGGAAATACGCCCCATTCTTGCTGTAGTCCCAGCCTTCCAGCCGCGGGTCCTTTCGGGTGCTCATTCCCCCACTTCGCCGAACAGGGACCACTTGTTGGCCCCGGTGATGGCCACGTCCACAAAGCGCCCGATGAGGGACTCCTCCCCGGTGAGGCGGACCAGCCGGTTGCCCGGGGTGCGGGCGGTGAGGCCCTTCTCGTCCTTCCCGTCCACCAGGCAGCGGACGGTCTTGCCGATATAGGCCGCGTGCTTCTCCTCAGAGATCTGATCCTGCCGGTCCACCAGACGCTGGAAGTTCCGGAGCTTCTCCTCCCGGGACATGTGGTCGGGCATGCTGGCCGCAGGGGTACCCACCCGGGGGGAGTAGATAAAGGTGAAGAGGGCGTCAAAGCGGACCTCCTCGATGAGGCTCAGGGTCTCCTCAAACTCCTCGGTGGTCTCCCCGGGGAAGCCCACGATCACGTCGGAGGTGATGACCACATCGGGGATCTGCTCCCGCAGGCGGCGGACCTTATCCAGGTATCCCGCCCGGTCGTACACCCGGTTCATGGCCTTGAGGATGCGGTTGCTTCCGGCCTGGAAGGGGAGGTGGAAGCAGGGGGCGATCTTCTCGGAGGAGGCCATGGTCTCAAAGAGTTTCTGAGAGGCGTCCTTGGGATGGCTGGTCATAAAGCGCAGCAGGAAGTCGCCGGGGATCCCGGCGGCTTCTTTCAGCAGATCGGCAAAGTCCATGGGCTCGTCCAGGTCCTTGCCGTAGGAGTTGACGTTCTGGCCCAGCAGGGTGATGTCCTTGTAGCCCTCGGCCACCAGGCCCCGGATCTCCTCCAGAATGACCTGGGGACGGCGGCTGCGCTCCCGGCCACGGACATAGGGGACGATGCAGTAGGTGCAGAAGTTGTTGCACCCGTACATGATGGAGACCCAGGCCTTCACGCCGCCCTGGCGCACCACCGGGATGCCCTCGGCGATGGAACCGGCCTCGTCGGTGTGCTCAAAGACCCGCTTTCCGGTGGCCCGGAAGCGCCACAGCAGCTCCGGGAAGCGCCACAGGGCGTGGGGTCCAAAGAGGAGGTCCACCTGGCGGTAGGACTCCCGCACCTTTTTGGCCACATGCTCCTCCTGGGCCATGCAGCCGCACAGGCAGATGATCTGGTTGGGGTTGGCCCGCTTGGTGTGGGTGAGGGCCCCCACGTTGCCCAGCACGCGCTGCTCGGCGTGCTCCCGGATGGCGCAGGTGTTCACCAGCACCAGGTCGGCCTTGTGCTCGTCATCGGTAAAGCCGTAGCCCATCTCGCTCAGGTAGCCCCGCAGACGCTCGGAGTCGGCCTCGTTCTGCTGGCAGCCATAGGTGTCCACCATGGCCAGAGGGGTGTGGTCCATCTGGGCGTTCATGGCGTGGATCTTCATGCAGTAGTCCATCTGCACCGCGATCTGCTCGGCGGTGATCTGTGTCGTCTCTCGCTTCAAGTCGGTTCCTCCGCTTTCTGTTTGTCCAAAGGGTATTATCAAGAAATTGTACCACTTTCCCGGGCAAAACACAAGGTTTCCCTCCCGCTTCCGCCCTGCTTTTCATTGACGATAGGTAGGGGAGGCGTTATAATGAAAGTTAACCTGTCCCCTGCGGGGGAACATGACCGAGACAAGCGAGGCGAGGGCTGTGAAAACACTGGTTTTGGAGAAAAAAGCCCTGAAACACAATATTGCCGTGGTGAAAGAGCGGGCGGGCAGCGCCGCCATCTACGGGGTCCTCACCGGGGACGGCGGCGGCGCGGGCACCGCGGAGCTGGCCCGCTTTCTCCGGGAGGAGGGCGTCCGCCGCTTTGCCGTGTCCGAGCCGGAGGAGGCCGAGGCCGTGCGCAAGGCCGGTCTGGTGGATGAGGAGATTCTCATGCTCCGCGCCACCACCGACCGGGAGGAGCTGGACCGCCTGCTGGACCTGAATGTGGTGTGCACCGTGGGCTCGGTGGACACCGGCCTCGCCCTCAACAGCGCGGCGGAGGCCCGCTCCACCGTGGCCGAGGCCCACATCCAGGTGGATACCGGTCTGGGCTTCGGCGGCTTCCTGGCCGGGGAGCCGGAGAAGATCGTGAACATCTACCGGAATCTGCCCAACGTGGCCCTCTCGGGCATCTATACCCAGGTCCACTCCATCCATGCCGACGGGCACAACGCCGCCGAGCAGCTCAAGCAGTTCCACCGGGTGGTGGAGGCGGTACACCAGGCCGGCTTTGAGACCGGGATCGTCCACGCCGCCGGCTCCTACGCCCTGATGCACTACGACTTTGCCCGGATGGACGCGGTGCGGGCCGGGTCGGTCCTGCTGGGCCGCTGCCGCCGCCGGCGGGGAGACGGCCTGCTCCGGGTGGGCTATGGCGAGGCCGGCATTGAGGAGACCCGCTGGGTCCCCAAGGACTACACCGTGGGCAACGAGTCCACCGTCCGTCTCCACCGCCCCACCCGGATCGCCGTGATCCCGGTGGGCTATCAGAACGGCTTCGGGGTCTCCCGGGGGCGGGATGCAGGACTCCTTGCCACCCTGCGCCGCTGGTGGCGGGCCCGCCACATCACCGTGCGGGTCAACGGGCAGAAGGCCCGAGTCCTGGGCCGCATCGGTGCCATCGAGACCCTGGTGGACGTGACCGACCTCAAGTGCTCAGCCGGCGATCTGGTCTACTTTGACATCGACCCCATGTATGCCCGGGGCATGAAGCGGGAATACCGGTAGCTTTATACGATACAGATAAAGGATGATAGTATGCGCGCAGTTGTGACACGAGTGAAAAACGCCTCCGTCGAGATCGACGGCCGGGTCAACGGCTCCATCGGCCAGGGCTTCCTGGTCCTGCTGGGTGTGGGCCCTAACGACACGGAGGCCCAGGCCGTCAAGATGGCCGATAAGGTCTGCGGCCTGCGGGTCTTTGAGGACGAGAACGGCAAGATGAACCGCAATCTGGAGGCGGTGGGGGGAAGCCTTCTGGTGGTCTCCCAGTTTACCCTCTACGCCGACACCAAGAGCCGCCGGCCCGGCTTCACCGGGGCCGCCAAGCCCGACATCGCCGTTCCTCTCTACGAGAAGTTCATGGCCGAGTGCGAAGGCAGAGGGTTTCACGTGGAACATGGCGAATTCGGCGCCGACATGCAGGTCTTTTCCCAGAACGACGGCCCCGTCACTATTCTCTTTGACACCGACCACATGTGAGTGTTCCGGCGCCGAACCCCGCGCCCTTTGGCGCGTTCCAAGCGTTTTGGCCCCGCCAAAACCTTGATGCCGGGCGGATTCACTCCGCCCGCGCAGTTCAAAAGAACGGGGTCCCCGCAGGGCCTGCCCTGTGGGGCCGCCGACATGCAGGTGTTTTCTCAAAACGACGGCCCCGTCACCATTCTCTTTGACACCGACCACATGTAATACGATCTCTGACTGAGGTGATTTCCATGGTAATCAAAACCATTTTGCTCCCCGCCGTGTCCACCAACTGCTATCTGGTGGCCGATGAGGCCAGCAAGCGCTGCGCCATCGTCGATCCCGGCGACCCCGATCCCCGCATTCTGTCCACCGTCCGTGCGGAGGGGTGGGAGGTGCAGTGCATCCTCCTGACCCACGCCCACTACGACCACACCATGGGCGTGCCCGCCCTGCGGCAGGAGCTGCCCGGCGTGCCCGTCTACGTCCACCCCGGCGACGCGGAGATGCCCAAGCCCTTTTTCCGCATCGAGGAGATGGGGGAGCTGACCTTCTACCAGGACGGAGACCACGTACAGGTGGGCGGGGTGGACCTGGAGGTCCTCCACACCCCCGGCCACACCCAGGGCTCGGTGGTCCTGCGGGCGGGGGACACCCTGCTCACCGGCGACACCCTCTTCAAGGGCTCCATGGGCCGCACCGACCTGCCCGGGGGAAGCTATGACGCGATGCGCGCCTCCCTCCGCCGCCTGGGCGGACTGGAGGGGGACCTGACCGTCCTGCCCGGCCACATGGACCCCTCCACCCTGGACCATGAGCGCAAATACAACTACTATCTGAAGGAGGCGATGAAGGAAGACTGACTCTGTTTCCCGGGAAACAAAGTCCCTTCCGTCCCTCTTATGCATCTGACCTTACAAGGACATGACTACCGATATGCCGCCGAGCAGATGATGCTCACCCTCTTTCCGGAGGAGCGGCCCGACTATACCCCTGCCCCTGAGGGGGCAAACGCGGTTCTCCTCACCCTTACCCCTCAGGGGGACACCCTGCACGCCCGGGCCGTCTTGCGCTGGCAGGGGAAGGAGACAGTGGGGGAGGACTCCGCCCCGGTCCCCGGTGGGGAAGATCCCCTGGTCCGGGACCGGGTGTGCCAGCGTATCCTGAAGCTGGCCTTCTACCGGGCCGGGGTGGCCGCCCTGGGCCACGAGCCCCCCTGGGGGGCCCTCACCGGCGTGCGCCCCGTCAAGATCCCCACCCGCGCCATGGAGCGGGGAGCCACGCCCCAAGAGGCCGAGCGGGAGCTGCGGGAGACCTACCGGGTCTCCCCGGGCCGGGCCGCCCTGGCCCTGGACTGCGCCCAGGCCAGCCTGCGGGCCAAGCAGAGCCTGCGGGAGGACGAGGTATCCCTCTACATTGGCATCCCCTTCTGTCCCACCCGGTGCGCCTATTGTTCCTTTGTCTCGGCCGACGTGGGCCGGACCCTCAAGCTCCTCTCGCCCTTTCTGGAGGTCCTCCTCCAGGAGGTGGACGCCACGGCGGAGGAGCTGCGCCGGGCCGGGTACGCCGTGCGCTCCCTCTACGTGGGGGGCGGCACCCCCACCACCCTGAGCGCCCCTCAGCTAGATCTGCTGCTGGGTCGGGTGGAGGAGCGCTTTGACCTCTCCCGCTGTACCGAGTATACGGTGGAGGCCGGGCGGCCCGACACCATCACCGCGGAAAAGCTCGCCGTCCTGCGCCGCCGGGGGGTACAGCGGGTGTCGGTCAATCCTCAGACCATGCAGGACGCCGTCCTCGCCGCCATGGGGCGGGCCCACACCGCCGCCGACATCCTGCGCTCCTTTGAGCTGGTGCGCGCCTCGGGCATCCCCTGCGTGAACATGGACCTCATCGCCGGACTGCCCCAGGATACGCCGGAGGGCTTCCGCGCCTCCCTGGACCAGGTCCTGGCGCTGGATCCGGAGAATGTGACCGTCCACACTCTGGCCCTCAAGAAGGGCTCCCGCCTGATGGGGGACGGCACGGGGGAGAGCCCCGTTCTCCCCACGGCGGAGGATGTGGACGCCATGCTCTCCTACGCGTGGGAGACCCTGCGCGCCCATGGGCAGGTGCCCTACTACCTCTACCGGCAGAAATACATGTCCGGCTCCTTTGAAAATGTGGGCTGGGCCAAGCCGGGCTGGGAAAGTCTCTACAATATCTGCATGATGGAGGAGCTCCACACCATACTATCTCTTGGAGGGGGCGGCGTGACCAAGCTGGTCCACCCCCGCACCGGGCGCATCGAGCGCATCGCCAATCCGAAATATCCCCACGAGTACGTGGACAGTCTGGAAAAGCTTCTGCGCGGCAAACATCAGGCCGCCGACTTCCTGCTCCAACTGCGTCAGGGGGAGTGATCCCCCCGGAAAGGAGGCTTTATGGCCTATTCCCTCACGGAGATTCGGACGCGCACCCGACACGATCCCGCCGCCTTTCTGGCCGAGTGTGACGAGGCCTACCAGGAACGCATCCGCCACGCGGCCGACGTCATCGTCCAGCGCATGGAGAAGAGCCCCATCGTGCTCCTCTCCGGCCCGTCGGGCTCCGGCAAGACCACCTCCGCCCTCAAGCTGGAGGAGGAGCTGGAGCACCGGGGTGTGAACACCCACACGGTCTCGCTGGATAATTACTTTCACCCCCCCAGCCATCCCGCCGCGCCCCGCACCCCGGAGGGGGACATCGACTTTGAATCTCCCCAGCTGCTGGACATGGCCCTGCTAGACGAGACCTTCACCTGCCTCTCCCGGGGGGAGGAGGTCACCATCCCCCGGTTTGAGTTCTCCCGCCAGATGCGCAACGACGCCAAGGGCTGGCCCCTCCACCTCCGGGACAACGAGGTGGCCATCTTTGAGGGCATCCACGCGTTGAACGACGACATCGCCGGGCGCCACCCGGAGGCCACCGCCCTCTATGTCTCAGCCCGCTCCAACGTGCTGGAGGACGGGGCGGTCCGCTTCAAGGGCACCTGGATGCGCATTACCCGCCGGGCCGTGCGGGACTGCAACTTCCGGGGCACCGACCTCACCGACACCCTGTCCATGTGGCACAACGTCCGCCGGGGAGAGAAGCGGTATATTTCCCCCTACAAGGGCCGGGCCCACATCGTGGTGGACTCCTCGCTGCCCTATGAGGCGGCGGTCTTCGCCAATTACGCCGCCCCGCTGGCCCAGGCTCTGGAGAGTCTGCCCCCCAGCAATCCCCGCTGGAAGGAGCTCCACGACCTGCTGGATGCTTTCCGGTGGTTTGAGCCCATCGACCCTGCGCTGGTCCCGCCCAGCTCCCTCATCCGGGAGTTTATCGGCGGCGGGACCTACCGATACAAGTGATCCCCATTTACCTGGAGAAATACAAGAAAGAAGGAACATGACCCATGTCTGAATGCACCCACAACTGCTCCTCCTGCGGCGAGAGCTGCTCGGAGCGCACCAGTCCCCAGAGCTTCCAGGTCCCGTCCCATGAGCTCTCCCACGTCAAGAAGGTCATCGCCGTGGTCAGCGGAAAGGGCGGCGTCGGCAAGAGCCTGGTGACCTCCTCTCTAGCCTGCGCCATGGCCGGCCTGGGCAAGAAGGTCGGCATCCTGGACGCCGACATCACCGGCCCCTCCATTCCCAAGGCCTTCGGCATCCACACCCGGGCCGCGGGCAGCGAGCTGGGCATCTACCCCGAGACCTCCAAGGGCGGGGTGGAGGTGATGAGCCTCAACCTCCTCACCGAGAATGAGACCGACCCCGTCATCTGGCGCGGTCCGGTCATTGCCGGCACTGTCAAGCAGTTCTGGACCGATGTCATCTGGGGCGAGCTGGACTATCTCTTCGTGGATATGCCTCCCGGAACCGGTGACGTGCCCCTGACTGTGTTCCAGTCCCTCCCTGTGGACGGGATCATCATGGTCACCTCTCCCCAGGATCTGGTGAGCATGATCGTCACCAAGGCCGTCAAGATGGCCGAGATGATGCACATCCCCGTGCTGGGCCTGGTGGAGAACTACAGCTACTTCCAGTGCCCCGACTGCGGCAAGCAGCACGCCATCTTCGGCGAGAGCCACATCGACGCCGTGGCCACCGAGCACGGCCTGAAGGTGCTGGCCCGTCTGCCCATCGATCCCAAGCTGGCCGCCGCCTGCGACCAGGGCGAGATCGAGTCCTTCCAGCCCAACTACCTCTCCGAGGTGGCCGGGATGCTCACCCAGATGTAAAAGCCCCTCTTTTTCAAGAAAAGCCGCGGCCCGCGATCGTATGATCGCGGGCCGCGGTTCTATTTTTATCGTGTTTGTTTTAAATCCCGGCCAGCACACCGGCCAGAGTGACGGCATAATCGGGCAGGGTATCCAGAGGGGCCCGCTCATCCACCGAATGGGCGTCCAGGATGTCGGGACCCGCGCTCACCATCACCATACCGGGGGCCTTTTCTCCCAGGACGGAAGGCTCCAGCCCCACATGGACGGCGGTCACTTCCATTTTCCGCCCCACGGCCTCCTGATAGCTCTGACAGAGCACCTGGATCAGGCGGCTCTGGGGATCGCCCGGCCAGCCGGGGTAGTAGGAGACCTCCCGCAGGGCAAAGCCCGCCTGGGCCGCCGCCGCGTCGTGCATGGGGAAGAGGATCGCTTCCTCCTCCCGCCGGGCGCAGCGGATGAAGGCCAGCACTGCCGCTTCCTCCCCCCGGAGCTGGACGGCCGCCACATTGGCCGATGCCCCCACCACATTCGGAAAGGCCGGGTGCATGGCGTATACCCCGTGGAAGAGCCCCGCGGCCAGGCCGCACACCGCCCGGACGGTCTCGTCGCTCCACACCTGCTCCGGACAGGGCA
Source organism: Pseudoflavonifractor sp. MCC625 (assembly GCF_018784545.1). Classification (NCBI taxonomy): domain Bacteria; kingdom Bacillati; phylum Bacillota; class Clostridia; order Eubacteriales; family Oscillospiraceae; genus Pseudoflavonifractor; species Pseudoflavonifractor sp. MCC625. The sequence goes on from NZ_WQOJ01000048.1 coordinate 169,198, forward strand.
CAGGCTCTACTTCCACCCGGGCATGGGGGTCGCTTTTGCCGTAACGCCGGGTAATCTCCGCCCTCAGGGCGGCTACCCGGTCCTGCAAAAGCCCCTCCTGTCCGGACGGAAGGACCAGCACCGCCTGGGCCGAGGCGGGAATGGCGTTGTGGGCCGAGCCGCCGGAGAACTCGGCTACCTCCCAGTCCGCCGCCCGATCCTGGAGGAAGGACGCCAGGGTCTGCACCGCGTTGAGCCGTCCCCGGTGGATGTCGTCCCCCGAGTGGCCACCGGTGCCGCCGGTCAGAGCAATGTGCCAGCCCTCCGTCCCGGTGGCCGCTCGCCGATCCAGGGTACGGACATAGGTCTCCCGCCGGCCCCCGGCCGAACCGGCAATGGCCCGGCCGAAGTGGAACCCATCCGTGTTCAATAGGCCGTAGGCCCCCGCCAGCCAGCTGGGGTCCACCTGGGCCGCCCCCTTGAGGCCCACCTCCTCACTGACCGTGAACAGGAGGCGCAGGGGGCCGTGCTCCACGCCCTGCGCCAGCAGGTAGAGGACCACGGCGTTCCCCAAATTATTGTCCGCCCCCAGGGTGGAATTGCCGTCGGTGCGCACAAAGCCGTCCCGCACCACCACCCGGGGCGGGTCTCTGCGGGGATCAAACCCGCTGCCCGGGCGGACGGTGCACACCATGTCCATGTGTCCCTGGAGGATGAGAAGGGGAGACTCCTCCCGGCCGGGCGTGGCGGGTACGTCCGCCATCACGTTCCCCGCCCGGTCCCGGACGGGGGAGAGGCCCAGTCCCTCCAGCCGCTCCACCAGATAGCGGCTCTCCGCCTCCTCCTGTCCGGACCCGTGGGGCCGGGCGGAGAGGCCCTGAAATTCCTTCAAAATACCCGCAATGACGGCCTCCCGGCCGCCCAAGTACTCCAATCTTGTCATATGTAACCGTCCTTTCTATGGTCCCCCTGCCTCAGAGCAGGACTTCCCAGGCGCCCAGCAGCACCAGCAGGCCGCCCGAGAGGGGAAGGGCATACCGCCCCAGCAGCCGCTCCGCCGCACCGCAGCCCAGCCGGTGTCCCAGGGGAAGGGCCACCAGTGTCACCAGAAAATTGCTTCCCGCCGCCGCCAGGGTGGGGATCCCGGCCGCGCCGGCTGCCACGCCCGCACCCGCGTTGTTTACCGCTAGCGCGGCCGCCAGCGAGACCCAACCCGCCAGCCCGGGCGACGACGGCTCTTCTTCCGCCGTCTCGGTGCGCCCCCGCAGGTAATCCAGTAAAAACCAGCATCCAATGCCCACCAGGGCCAGCCCGCCCAGCACTTCCGCCGTCTCCGGGGGGAGCACTGCGGTGGCCGCGTTCCCCAGCAGCAGCGAGAAGGCTGTGATGAGGGTAGTCACTCCCGCCAGCACCAGCGAGGGCCCGGGCGAGATGGAGAGCCCGCGCCCCCCATAGGCTGCCGCCAGCAGCACCGTGTCCAAATTACAGGCCAGCGCAAAACAAATCGCGCCGGTCAACGCCGTCCATAGCTTCATATCGAGCCTCCTTTTCCCCCATCCTATGGAAGGTTGGGGAAAAGGGTGCTCTGTTGTTCTCTTAATGCGGCTCCACCCGAAATTCCACCTGGGTCAGATACTCGTTCATGGAGCGGATGACCATTTCATTGATCCCCGTCTCATAGGCCCATCCCACCGGACGCAGCCCCCGCTTGGCGGCAAAGTCAAACATGCGGGCATAGGTGTCGGGCAGACCCGACCAGTCTCCCAGGCACCACCCCCGCAAATACTGCCCGGTAGGCCGGATGGTGCACCCCTTCCGACAGGCCGAGATCTCTGTAAAAAAGGCATCGTAGCCGTCAAAATCGCCGGTCATGACCCGGTCCAGCCTGATGCGGGTGCCATAGCTTCCCCGGTTATAAAGCCGGTGCTTTCCGGTACGCTCCAGATGGCGCTGAAGCTCCACCACGGCCTCACTGTCACTCATTCCCCGGATAGACCCGCTCAGCAGCAGCCAGCTCCGGGGGTGCTCCACCAGCTCCACCCGGTCGGGGTCCACTCCCTGGCAGCGCGCCAGCAGGATTTCTTTTTCCCGCAAAAGCTCCTTGATCTCCCGCAGGCGGCGGATGGATCCCTCGATTTCCCGCTCCTGCCGCCGGAGAAGCGCCTGCAATGCTGGGACACTCCGCTCTTTCAAATACCGGCCCACTTCCTCCAGGGGCATATCCAGCTCCCGCAGGGTGAGCAGCAGCTCCAGGGTGGCACTCTGGGCCGCAGTGTAGTAGCGATAGCCATTTTCCCCCTTTTCCGCAGGAGAAAAGATCCCAGCTGTATCATAGTAATGCAGGGTCCTGGGGTTGATTCGGTGTATACGGGCAAATTCTCCCGTGGTAAAGCGGGCCGCCTCAAGCTCTGACATCATGGTGTGTCCTCCCGGTCCTCCTGGGAGCGGAGCAGCCGCAGGGAAAAGTTCCCCTTATAACTGTTCCCCTCGAGCCGGACGATCAGGTCCTTTTTTCCACACACATCCACACAAAAAGAGGCATCCCCCAGTTCCGTCCAGCAGTAGAGCACGGTTCCGTCCCGTTCCCGCAATTCCAGGTCCAAATTTCCGGCCTGCGTCTTTACCTGGACCGCCAGCACATCATAGCCCCCCGCGGCCGGCCGGAAGCGGCGCCACAACAGCCCAGAAAAATAAGAATACCGCCCTGTCCATCGGTCCCGCCAGCCCCAGCAGCCGCCTACGCACAGAGAGGCACCGCCGCTCAGGACACCGATCCGCCAGAGCACCAGCAGCACTGCGGCGACCACCCCAATGCTCAGCACCCATTCCATTCCATTTCCTCCCCCTTGACTTTACACCTTCTGTAAGGTCTATCATCGGATCTGTTCCATAGGCTTTATGATACCCTGTACCGCACCAAACCGCAAGGAGGAAGCCCATGCCTACCATTCTTTTTCGCCCCCTCCGCCAGGAGGACTATCCCGCTCTGGAGGACATCATCCGCACCACCTGGAACTATGACCGCCTCGCGCCTCATCCCGCTGCCGCCCAGCGGATGGCGCGGCTCTACCTGCAAAACTGCCTGCTGTGCCACACCTTTTCGCAGGTGGCCGTCCAGGACGGTATCCCGGTTGGGATCATCCTGGCCAGGCACGGCCGGGCACGGGGGCTGCGCCTCTCCCACCGTCTGGCCGTTCTGCGGGACAGCCTGGCCCTTCTCGCCTCCCCGCAAGGCCGGGCCATGGCACGTATTTTTGCCCGGGTAGAGGAGACCGACCGCGCCCTCCTGGAGGACGCGGGGGATCGGTTTGACAGCGAGCTGGTCTTCTTTGCCGTAGCACAGGACCAGCGGGGAACGGGCACGGGGAAGGCCCTTCTGAACGCCGCCCTCTCCTACCTGCGGAAGCAGGGAGGGAAGGCCCTCTATCTCTTCACCGATACCAGCTGCAATTTTGGTTTTTATGAGCATTTTGGCTTTGTACGCCAGGCAGAGCGCGTTTTGGACTTCCGCCCCGCCTTCCCCCATTCTCTCCGGATGTTTCTGTATGCGCACTCTCTGTAACCCGTCCCGATGACAGAGAAAATGCCGGAGCCGCACGGAAAATCCGTGCGGCTCCGGCCGTTTTTCTATGGATTTTACCCCAGGGAAGCGGCCGGTTTACTCGGCCGCCACCGCCCGCTGGGCCTCATAGAGGGCGGCATACCGGCCACCCCGGGCCAGCAGCTCCTCATGGGTGCCCTCCTCGGCGATGCCGCAGCCGTCGATGACCAGAATACGGTTGGCGCTGCGGATGGTGGAGAGGCGGTGGGCGATGATGAGGGTGGTGCGCCCCTTGGCCAGCTCGTCAAAGGCCGACTGGATGCGGTGCTCCGTGACACTGTCCAGGGCGGACGTGGCCTCATCCAGAATCAAGATGGGGGGATTTTTCAGGAAGATGCGGGCGATGGAGATACGCTGCTTCTGTCCGCCCGAGAGCATGACGCCACGCTCACCCACATAGGTGTTGAGGCCGTCGGGCATCTCCAGAATGTCCTCATAGATTTCAGCCCGGCGGGCGGCCTCGATGACCTCCTCCTCGGTGGCGTCGGGCCGTCCGTAGCGGATATTGTCGTAGATGGTCCCCGCAAAGAGGAACACATCCTGTTGTACGATGCCGATGTTCTCCCGCAGGGAGCGCTGCTGAAGCTCGCGCACGTCCCGGCCGTCCAGGAGGATGCGCCCCTCAGTCACGTCATAGAAGCGGGGGATGAGCTGGCACAGGGTGGACTTTCCGCCGCCGGAGGGGCCCACCACCGCCACGGTCTCCCCGGGATGGACGTGGAGGGAGACTCCCTCCAGCACGGCGGGGGAGGTGCTCTCGTAGCGGAAGGTGACGTCCTCCACCCGGATGTCGCCCGCCACCGGGGCGGAGGCACCCAGCTCCACCGCGTCGGGGGCATCCTGGATCTCAGGCTCCAGCCGCATGAGGTCCACAAAGCGCTTGAATCCGGCGGTGCCCTGCATGAGCATCTCCATAAAGGCAGACAGCTTGCGGATGGGGCTGATGAAGGTGGTCACATAGAGGGAGAAGGTGGTCAGTGTAATGAAATCCATCTCCCCCTGCATGATGAGGATGCCGCCGTAGGCGATGACCAGCACCGGCAGGATGCCCATGGCAAACTCCATTCCGGAGAAATAGATGGCCATCGTGCGGTAATAGCCCCGCTTTGCGTTGCGGTAGCGGTCGTTGGCCGCCTCAAACTTGGCCCGCTCAGTGTCCTCATTGGCAAAGGCCTTGGCGGTGCGCATACCCGAGATACAGGACTCCACCTCGCCGTTGATGCCTGCCAGCTTCTGCTTGACCTGGGTGGAGGAGCGCATCATCCGCTTGCGCTGGAACACGGAGAACAGCAGGAAGACCGGCACCACCACAAAGACGGCCAACGCCAGCTTCCACTGCATGTTCAGCATAACCACAAAGGCCCCCAGCAGGGTCACGGCCGAGATGAACATATCCTCGGGGCCGTGGTGGGCCAGCTCGGCGATCTCAAAGAGATCGCCGGTGACCCGGCTCATCAGGTGGCCGGTGCGGTTCTTGTCATAGAAGGAAAAGGAGAGGGTCTGCATATGGGCAAAGAGGTCCCGGCGGATGTCGGCCTCAATACGCACGCCCATCAGGTGGCCCCAATAGGTGACGATAAAGCTTAGCCCGGCCTTGAGCACATAGGCCAGGATGAGGATGGCCATAACGGCAAAAAAGGTGGCGAACAGCCGGTCGGGCAGCAGGGTCTGCATGGCCCAGCGGGATACCTGGGGGAAGGACAGATCCACCGCGGCAATGCCCAGGGCACAGATCATATCCAGCAGGAAGAGGGCCATATGGGGCCTGTAATAGGACGCGAACAGGCTCAGATACCCCCGTTCCCGGAATGCTTTGGGTGACATGATATTCCTCCTCATTCTCAATTAAATCGAAATCAGTATAGGACAAGGGGGGATATTTTGTCAATTTTGAGTGGACTTTTTATTTACAAATGCTGGTCCAAAACAGTATAATAAAATTTGCGTGAATTTTTAGGTATCTCATAGGAGGAGATCTGCTTGAGCAGCTTTTTTCAAAATCTGTTGATCGTTATTGGACAGGTGGGGACGCTTTTTCTGCTGATGAGCGTTGGCTATCTGCTGGCCAAACTGGGAAAGCTTACCCCCGAGGCGCTGCCCCAGCTCTCATTCCTTTTGCTGTATGTAGTGACGCCCTGTATCATCATTGACTCCCTCCAGGTGGAATATGACCCGGCGCTGCTGCACGATATGGTCTTTTCCTTTGGTCTGGTCATCCTCAGTTATCTGGTCCTGACGCTGCTCTGCCAGTGCTTTTTCCGCCGGCAGGACTTGGACCGCCGGGACACCCTCCGTTTTGCTGTCATCTTTGGCAACACCGGCTTTATGGGCTTCCCCCTCATGTCCGCCATCCTGGGGGACGGAAGCCTGGTGTACTCCATGCCGGTCTTTGTGGCCTTCAACCTGCTGGTGTGGACCTACGGCGTCTATCTTATGGGCGGCCCCAGCCGCTTCTCGGTGAAAAAGGTCCTGCTCAGCCCGCCCATTCTGGGCATTCTCATTGCGCTGCCCCTCTTCTTCGCGGAGATCCGCCTGCCCTCCCCGGTGGGCAATACCATCGGCTATCTGGCCGATCTGAACACCCCTCTGGCCATGCTGGTCATCGGCGCTCAGATGGCGGCCGCCGACCTGCCCGCCACCTTCCGCAACACCCGGCTCTACCTGGGCGCCGTCATCAAGCTGGTGGTGGCTCCCGTCCTGACGGCCCTGATCCTGCTGCCCTTCCACCTCAACCCCATCAGCTTTGTGGCCGTGGTGATCCTGTCCGGTGTGCCCACGGCCGGCGTCACGGCCATGTTTGCCGAGCAGTTTGACCGTGACACCGAGAGCGCGGCTCAGATTGTCACCCTCTCCACCCTCCTCTCCATCATTACCCTTCCGGTCGTGGCGGTCGTGGCGGAGCGGATCGCCGGTCTCTAAAGCCCAGCCCCAGAACCACATAAAAAAAGCGGGTCTGCATCAGCAGACCCGCTTTTTTACCCGCCGCCGGGGAGGGGGCGTCCCAGTGCCAGCCAGAGGGCCAGTCCTCCCTGGAGTATCAGGATGGCAGGGAGTCCGTAACGAAAGTACCAGTGCTTGGTCTTGTGCCGGAAGACCTGCATCCCCACGATCCCGCCCAGGGCGCCCCCCAGAAGGGCCAGGAGGAAAAAGGTCCGCTCCCGCACCCGCCACTCGCCCCGCCGGGCCCGCCGTTTATCCCAGCCCATCAGGGCAAATTCCACCAGATTGACTAACACCAGGGCGGCCAGTACTGCGCGCCACATAGGCATTCCTCCTTTGGCCGACAGTATACCCGCTTTTTTCTCCCCGGTCAATTCCGTATTGGGGGGAACTTTTTCCCCGCCCCGCCGTCTAATGGGGCAGAACACATTCTGACACACTCTCTAGGAGGCGTTTTATCATGGCTCACACCCTGTTCCGCCGTCTGGCCCCTCTGGGCCTGGCGCTCACCCTCGCCGTCCCCGCGCTGGCCGCCGGGATGGACGCCTTTGTCCCGGACGGGACCTATCCGGGCTTTTCCGACGTATCCGCCGGGGCCTGGTATGCCGCCGACGTGGAGCAGGCCGTGAAACTGGGCCTGATGAAGGGCAAGGGGGACGGCCGCTTTGATCCCCAGGGCCAGCTCTCCGCTGCCGAGGCCATCACCATGGCCGCCCAGGTCCATTCCGCCTACACCGGGCAGAGCTTTACCCCCGGCGGCTCTCCCTGGTATGAGAATGCGGTGGACTACGCCGAGGAAAACGGCCTCATCCTGCGCAAGGAGTTCTCCGATTACAGTGCGCCCATCACACGCTCGGATATGGCAGGTATCTTTGCCTACGCCTTGCCGGTGGAGGAGCTCCCCCGGATCAACCGGGTGGCCTCCATCCCCGATGTGACCTCCTCCACCGCCCACGCCGGGGCCATTTATCTCCTCTATAACGCCGGGGTACTGGCCGGAACGGGGGATGGCACCTTCTCCCCGGATGCCCCCATTGACCGCTCCAGCGCCGCTGCTATCCTCAACCGTCTGGCCCTGCCGGAGAGCCGGGTGACCTCCGCCCTGGACACCCCCGTCGACGGGACCACCGTGGAAAATACCGACGGCGCCTTCCGCCTCACCTTCGGCGCGGGGAACTGGGAAGAGGTCCAGCAGGACGGAGCTGCCGGTCTCACCTTCACCGACCAGAATGGCACGCTGAAGGCCCTCTCCTTTGCCAAATCCGGCCAGAATGCCGCCACGCTGGCTGACTTCTCGGTCTCCCGGCTCACCGCGCTGCGGGACGCCCTGGGCGGTGTGGAGCTGCTGGAGCAGCCCGACGTCATCCTCTTCCGGGGTCTGCCCGCTGTATTCTATCGTTATCAGGAGGGAACGACTGTGTACACCGTGTTTTCCGTGGAAAACTCCAATTCCTATGTAGAGCTCACCCTGGCCGCCCCGGCCGGGTCGGAGGACGCCTATCCCGCCCTGCTCCACACCGCTTACACGCTGGATCTGGCGCTGTAAAAGTCCGCTTAGGGCTTGTTATGAAATAGCGTTTTAAAAAACCGTTGCCGGGAACTGTGTAATATCAGTTCCCGGCAACGGTTTTCATATACCTATTTTCAATTGAGAGATCGAAAACGCTATCCCCTTGCGGCAGGCCTTTTTTAGTCGTCGCTCAGATAGTAGGGCTTCATGAGGCTGGAGGAGAGCTCGGTGGAGTCCTTCACCCCATCGGTGCGCAGCTCCACCTCACGGGGACGGCCGGGGCCCTTGCCGCGGCCATTGCGCTTCTTTTTCCCGCCGCCCAGCACATCCAGGGCCTTGGCCGGCATGCTCTTCTTCTGGGCGGGGCGGGCCTGCTTCTCCTCCTTGGGAGAGTGGGACGGACGCTTCTCCTGCCCGTTCTCCTCTCCCGCGGGGCGGGGGGACTTGCTCCGGCGGGCTGGACGCTCCTTGCGGGGCTGCTCCTTGCTCTGGAACATCCGGGGCCGGGGGGCCAGCAGACGGGCGGTGGCGTCCATAATGACATCTCCGGCCAGGGGATCGGTATGGTGGAACTCCTCCTCCCGGCGATTCCCGCTCTCCCGGACAGGACGGGCGGGCGCGGTGGCGGTGAGCGCCTCCTCCAGAGTAGCGCTGGCACGGTAGCCGCGGGCACGCTTCTTCCGGGCCGGAGTCTGCTCCTCCGAAACCGTCGGGGCGGGACGCTCTCCCTTCTTTTTGGGGGCAGGAGCGGGCTCTGCCGCCTGGGCCTTCTGGGCGGCCTTGGCCTTGCGCTCTTCGGCGGCGGCCTTGTTGGCCGCGTCCCGGGCACGGCGGCGCTCCTTGGCGGCCGCCCGGGCCTCGGCATCCTCCGGATTCACCGGGCGCCCCTTCTTGTCCCGGGGCAGAGGCTCAAAGACCTCCATGGGCCAGGGGTGATCCTCCACTACCGGGATGGAGCGGCCCATGAGCTTTTCGATGCCCTTGAGCTCATCCTTCTCATTGATGTCGCAGAAGGAGACGGCGGTGCCGCCGTGACCGGCCCGGCCGGTACGGCCGATGCGGTGGACATAGGTCTCGGGCACATCGGGGAGGTTGTAGTTGAACACGTGGGAGAGCTCCTCGATGTCCAGGCCCCGGGCAGCGATGTCGGTGGCCACCAGCACCTTGACCCGGCCGCTCTTGAAGTCGGAGAGGGCCTGCTGCCGGGCAGTCTGGCTCTTGTTGCCGTGGATGGCGGCGGCGGTGATGCCGCTCTTCTGGAGATCTCCGGCCACTTTGTTGGCCCCATGCTTGGTACGGGTAAAGACCAGGGCGTTCTTCACATTGCCCGCCATGAGCAGGGAGGAGAGGAGTTTGGTCTTATTGCCCCGGTCCACATAGTAGAGCTTCTGGTCGATGACCTCCACCGGGGAGGAGACCGGGTCCACCGCTACCCGGGCCGGGTCGTGAAGGAGGGAGTCCACCAGCTCGGTGATCTCAGCGGGCATGGTGGCCGAGAAGAAGAGGGTCTGTTTGCGCGGGGGAAGCCACTTGAGGATCTTCTTCACATCGTGGATAAAGCCCATATCCAGCATCCGGTCGGCCTCATCTAGGACAAAGATCTCCAGGCCGGAGAAGTCCAGCAGCTTCTGCTGGTAGAGATCGGCCAGACGGCCGGGTGTGGCCACCAGGATGTCCACACCCTTGCGCAGCCGCTCCACCTGGGGAGCTTGGCCAACGCCGCCGAAGATCACGGTGGAGCGCAGCTTCAGATGCTTGCCGTAGGCCTCAAAGCTCTCCTGGATCTGGAGCGCCAGCTCCCGGGTGGGGGTGAGGATCAGGGCACGGATGGGCCGGCCCTGGACAGGCTGGGCGCTGAGCCGCTGGAGGATAGGGGTGGCAAAGGCGCAGGTCTTGCCGGTGCCGGTCTGGGCGCAGCCCAGTACGTCCCGCCCGGTGAGGGCCGGCGGGATGGCCTTTTCCTGGATGGGGGAGGGGCGCTCATACCCCAGTTCGGCCAGGGCCCCCAGGATGGGCTCGATGAGGCCGAGTTCACGGAATGTCATGTGTCTCGAAATCCTTTGCAATTTATTCTCTCCAGAGCGCTGTGCTGCCCCGGTACGCACCTGCGCCCGCCGGACAAGACCAGCGGGCGCAGATGTGGAAAGTCTATGATTCAGTATATCATATTTCTTTGGAAATACAAGTGGATTTCCCCGAATGCGGGCCCTGGATATACGTTTAAACGGCCCCGGTTCCGGACGAAGCGCCGTAGGTCTTTCCGTCCTCCAGGCAGTGCAGGCGCAGGCGGAAATCCCCCCAATTCCGGGCCAGTGTCTCCAGGTCGGCGCGCGCGCTCCGGACCCAGATGCTGCACACCCCGTGGGCGGCGATGGCGGCGCGGTGGGCGGCACGGACCGCCTCCCCGTCCAGAGAGGGGAGCACCACCGGGCAGCAGCTCCAGCCCCACAGGATCTCCTCCTGGGGCACGCCCTGCTCCAGGAGATAGGATACCGCCCGGGGCACTGCCGCGGCGGCTTCCACCACCACGGCGCACAGGCTGGCCGGAGCAGCCAGCACCACATTGCCCCGCGCTCCGCCGGCGCTCTCCCCATAGGCCAGTGCCCAGGCGCCGTCCGCCTCCTGCAGGCCCACCAGCCCCTCACGGGAGGTAAAGCTCTCCGAGGCCAGCACCGGGTCGTCGCACAGGATCTCCACGGTGGGGACCTGCTCCTCGCCCAACCTCTGCTGGGACACGTTTACGATGGCTTTCCCGCCATACAGTCCCTCGGTCAGAGTCCGGGCCGAACTCCATCCGCCGGGGACCTCCTTCCCGGCGTCCAGAACGCTGCCCTCCAGGCGGCAGTGGTTGGCGGGGCTGTTCTCACACAGCGCGGCAAAGGCGGCGCTGGCACACTCCAAGCTGGTCATATTCGTCACCTCACATCAGATTCCGAGAAAGCTCCGCTCCAGCGTGTCATAACCCAGACGGCCGGAGGAGAAGGCATGTCCCGTGCGGAGATTGTGGAAATTGATCTTGCAGGGGGCGTCCCAGTCCCGGGGGACATGGGCCCAGTTGTGCCCGCTGCGGGCAAAGAGCTCCTCAAAGGAGACGCCGTAGATGTCCTGGTTCTTGTCAAAGGTCAGATCAGGGAGGATGCGCTCAATCTCCTCATCGGTGCAGTCCACCCAGAGATTGGTCTCCTGCCCGTAGATCAGGCAGTCGTTGACCCGGCCGTAGGCCACATACTCGTCGGCCACCGCGCCGAAGATGGGGGCGCTCCCCGAGGCCTGCACCACACAGTCCGTATTAAAGCCCCGGTCCAGCAGGGTGGGGAAGGTCTGCTCCACGTTGCGGGCACAGACCTGTACCGCTCCAGCCAGGGTCCCGGTCCGGGCGGCCAGCAGATAGAGGCCCGAGGGATCAATGCCGATCTCCCCGGCCAGCTGGGTGGTCATCTCCTCTCCAGGCAGTTCTGTGGTCTGGAGATGGGCTACCGCCCGGGCGGTACAGGGGTCCCGGTAGGGCGTGGCGCGGGCATAGGCGTCCATGCCCCCAATGGCCCGGAAGGGGCCGGAGAAAGTGGTGCGCACTCCATGGTAGTTCATCACATAGATGGCGTCGTGGCAGGAGAGCTCGGCCACCGCGGGGCGGTCCACCGTAATGGTGGCGGCGGGGACCAGATGCTCCCCGATCCACATGGTGGTAAAGTCCAGCCGGCCCAGACCGCCCAGGCAGCTCTCGGTAAAGAGCTTGCCCGCACGCCAGCCCGCCTTTTCCTCCACGCCCATGTCGATGACCGTGGCGCCGTTGGCCAGGGTGTAGGCCCGCACCTGGAGCTGTTCCTGGTGGGGAAGGATCCCCTCCTCCACCATGGCCAGGGCCCGTTGATTGATGGAAAAATCCAAATGAAAACCTCCTTTTTAATCCGGGGTCCTTTTGGTTCTTCTATTAGTAGTATTATTCTACTATCGAGATAGTACCACACCTTTCCGTTGTTATCAATAGCAAATTATCTTATTTTAAAATTGAATTTGTATAGTTTGTCTATTCCATGTCAAAAAAGGACCGCGCCCCCTGCTTCCAGGGAACGCGGTCTTCCTGATTCCAATTTGATTTACCAGCCCTTGCGCAGCACCTTGAGGGGCAGATACCCCTTGCGGTAATAGGATACCGCATGGCACACGATCTCCAGATCCCGGGAGTAGACAATGTCGTCCATCACCAGGAAGAGCTCTTCCGGTCCCACATGGAAGAGCTCCTGCAGGGCCTCGTCCGCCTGCATTACGTCGAAGGTGGACATGCTGTATGCCACCGACACACCGCAGCACTCCTTGAGGAAGAAAAAGCAGTTTTCCTCCCGCAGAACCTCAAACTGCTCCCGGTGTCCGGCGGCGATCTTGCCCTCTACATGGTCATTGGCAAAGGCCACCGGGGTGTCGTCGGCATAAAAGAGCTTTCCCACCTCCAGATAGGAGTCGGAGTTCTGCTCCAGCCCGGAGTCCTTGTCCTCCACAAAGCGCAGGGAAGTCACCTCATACCGGGGCTGACACCCCATTCGGGTGATCATCCGGATCAGACCCGGGTCGGTATCCATCCGGCACTCCCGGGCCACTTTGGGATTGGCCAGGGTCCCCTTGCTGCGCTGACGGGTGACCAGCCCCATCTCCTCCAGCGAGGCCAATACATCCCGCAGCGCATTGCGGCTCACGCCCAGACGCTGGGCCAGCTGATCTTCACTGGGCAGCTTGAAGGGCTGGTCTGTTTCGTAGCTGCGGATGAAGTCAATGAGCGCCAACTTGGTCTTATAGGACAATTCCGCACTGTCCACCGGCGAAATGTGCAGTCCCTTCCGTGTACGCTCTTCCATATGGCTCCTCCTTTCGCTCACGCGCAGCCGATCAGGGCCTGAAGCACCGCGGCCAGGGTCTCCTCCAGGGAACCTTTATCACCGTCCACAATGATGTCGGCGTATTTCTCATACAGCGGGGCGCGGTACTCGTAGATGTCCCGCAGTGTCTCCCCCGGCTGGAATGCGATCCCCCGGGAGCCCATGTTGTGGATGCGCTCCTCCAGCACCTCGCAGGGGATGCGCAGATAGATCACCTTGCCTAAGCTCTTCAGGTGCTCGATCCCCCGGGCCCGGCAGATGACACTCCCACCCGGGGCGATGACGGTGCGCTCACAGTCCACCGAGCAGATGGCATCGGCCTCCAGATCCAGAAATTCCTCTGTGCCGTGGGCGTCAAGCACCTCCTGGAGCAGCGCGCCCTCCCGCTTTTGAATGAGCAGGTCGGTGTCCAGGAAATCAAAGCCCAGGGTCTTGGCCAGCAGCACCCCCACGGTGCTCTTCCCCGAGCCGGGCATACCGATCAGCGTGATGTTGTTCATGGCAGGAAATCCTCCTTTTTTATACCGTCTTGGGTCCGTGGGTCTCCTGGGCCCGGCGGCGCAGGATGCGGGGGAAGCGCCACAGGAAGATGAGACCCGTGGTGGTGGCAGCCAGCACGTCGGCGGCGGGTTCCGCCACAAAGACGCCCAGCACCTTATCCGTAAAGAAGTTGGGCAGGATAAAGATCAGGGGAATGAGCAGGATGATTTTGCGCAGCAGAGCCAGGAAGAGGGAGACCTTGGCCTCTCCCAGAGCCACAAAGGTCTGCTGGCAGGAGAACTGGATGCCCAGCATGAACATACCGGCGGCATACACCCGCAGAGTCCACACCGCGATGCTCACCAGCTCTGGCTCGTCGTTGAAGATGGATACAAAGACCTGGGGGAAGAGCTCGATGGCGCCCCAGGCCGCCGTGCTGAAGGCCAGCGAGGAGAAGAAGAGCAGGCGGAAGGTCTTTTTCACCCGGTCGATCTGTCCCGCGCCGTAGTTAAAGCCCACAATGGGCTGGGCCCCCTGGGAGAGCCCCTGGAAGAGCATGCTGAAAATCTGCATGATGCTGGAGCAGATGGTCATGGCGCCCACGGCAGGGTCCCCGCCGAAGGCCTTGAGGGAGGAGTTGAAGGAGATGTTCACCAGACTCTCGGTGGACTGCATGATGAAAGGGGAGACCCCCACCGCCAGCACCGGGGCCAGCACCCGGCCATCCAGGCGGAAGTAGCGGCGCTGGAAGCGCAGCCGGGTCCGCTTTCCGCTGAGGAAGCGCAGCACCCACACCGCCGAGACGGCCTGGGCGGTAATAGTGGCCAGGGCCGCGCCCTGTACACCCATCCCGAATCCAAAGATAAAAATGGGGTCCAGTACGATGTTGGTGACCGCTCCGATGAGGACCGTGGCCATGGAGACGGTGGAAAATCCCTGGGAGGTGATGAAAAAGTTCAATCCCAGGGAGATCTCCACAAAAATGGTGCCCCACAGGTAGATGGTGAGGTAGTCCGAGGCGTAGCTCAGGGTATTCTCCGTGGCTCCGAAGAGGAGGAGCATGGGTTCCCGCACCACCTGGAAGCCCACCGTTACCAGGATGGAGAGCAGGACCAGCAGGGCGGTACAGCTGCCCAGGATGGCGTTTGCCTCCTCCATCTTGCCCTCTCCCATGCGTACCACCGCCCGGGAGCCGCCGCCCATACCCACCAGTGCGGAGATGGCCGAGACGAACATGATAACCGGGAAGCAGATGCCCAGTCCTGTGAGGGCCAGGTCACCCACCCCCTCAATGTGGCCGATGTACATCCGGTCCACGATGTTGTACAGGGCGTTGACCAGCTGGGCCGTCACTGCCGGCACGGCCAGACGCACCAGCAGCGGGCCGATGGGATCTCTGCCCAGATCGTTTTCACGCTTTGCCACAGGAATTACGCCTCCTCATTTTCCAGGAAATACGTGGCCTCCATATCGGCCACGCTCAGGGCAAAGGCCAGGGGGTACTGCTGGAGGGCCTGCCCCACCAGCCGGGCATCCTCTCCGCCCGAAAATCCCATGTGCCAGCGGATGGCCATGGCCTCCTCCCGGGTGAGACGCATAAAGCCGCTGAGAATATAGACCGACTTCTCCCCGTGTCCATAGGGCAGGTTATCCTCGTAGAAGAAGGTGGGGACCGCCTGCCACTTGCCGTCGGGTCCCTTGACGTTTCGGGTGCCCGTCTTATAGCAGCCGATCTTGCACACGTCGTGGAGCAGGGCGGCGATGGCGATGCTCTCCTCCCCGTACTCCAGACCGTAGAGCTCCTTGACCCGCTCCCGCTCCAGATACTCCCGCAGGCAGTGATACACGTTCACGCTGTGGTCACACAGGCCGCCCACATAGGCCCCGTGGAATTTGGCCGACGCAGGGGAGGTGAAAAAGTCGCTCTTATTCTGAAGATAATCCAGCAGGGCCTCGCTGCCCTCCCGGTGGATATGTGTGGTGAAGAGTTCGATGAATTCCTCCCGTGCACTCATATTGGTTCCTCCTTTGGGACGCAAAGATGGGCCATAAAGCGGCCATATGAAAGATATTATAGCACAGTTTTCCCCATCTGTCATTTGCGGACAAAAGCGGATGGCCTTCCCAGGGCGGGAAGGCCATCCGCTGTGTTTCTCTCTTACTTCCGGACAAAATAGGCAATGCCGGTGGCGCCGGGGCCGGCGTGGGTGCCCACCACGGCGCCGATGTCACTGGGGAGCACAGTCATCCCCTGGGTCTCCGCGGCAAAATAGGCCATGCAGTCGGCCATGGCCTGGGGCGCATTGGAGTGGCCGAAGGCCACCGGCAGCGTGGTGTCAATGGGCTCCTTCTCCTCCATCCACTTACGGATGAACTGGAAGCCCGCCTTTCTGCCCCGGCATTTGCCCACCGAGATGACCAGGCCGTCCTCAATGGTGATGATGGGACTGATGCCCAGCAGGCCGCCCACCACAGCGGTGGCGCCCGAGATCCGCCCGCCCATCTTCAGGTACTTGAGGGTGTCCACTACGGCCAGGAGCCGCACCCGTCCGGCCAGCTCCTCCACCTGTCCCTTCAGCTCGGACAGGGAGAGCCCCTTGTCCCGGAGCAGACAGGCGGCCTCCACCAGAAGGCCCATGCCGAAGGTGACGGTCTGGGCGTCCACCACGGCGATGTTGCTCTCGTCCACGATGCCCCGGGCGATCATGGCAGACTGGTAGGTGCCCGACATGGCGCTGGAGATCAGAATGGCCAGCACCTGATCCCCGTTTTCGGTCAGCCGCTCAAAGGTCTGGATAAAGGTCTCGGGGGGGATCTGGGCGGTGGTGGGCAGGGTGTCCACCTGCTCCAGCCGGGCATAAAATTCCTCTTTTGTGATCTCCACGCCGTCCTGGAAGGCCTCTTCGCCAAAGAGGACCGTGAGGGGGAGAATCTCCACCCCCAGCTCCGCCGCGCGGGCAGGGGAGAGGTCGCTGGTACTGTCCGTCAAAATCCGTATCATCTTCCAAACTTCCTTTCAAACACACGATCAAAGCCGGGGAACCATACCGGGTATCCCCCTCCGCAGAGGGCTGTCCCCTGGAAAAATGCCTGTTTTCTTGCCCATCGCGCCCGGGTAAGCCGGTAAACGGGGCAAACTGGTCCGCCTTATTATATCGGAAAGCGTCCAAATGTCAAGGCGCAGGGCATCCGGAAGCTTTTTCCCGGACAGGCATATCCCTCTGCCCGGGCGCATATGCTTGACCAACCATTTCGTCCCCCCACCGAAGAGAAAGGATGATATCTCATGCGTACACACAGCCGCATTCTGTGGTCCCGCCTGTTCCGGCGCTGCGCCGCCTTCTTTCTGGCCACCCTGGCGGTATGGGCCCTCCTGGCCGGGACAGGCTGGGGGCTGGCCGCCGGGAGTCTGGACGCCCTCACCTCCAGTCCGCTCTTTGTCTCCGCCGCCCTCCAGGCCGAGCTGGGGAATGTGGAGACTGGAACCACGATGGACGAGCTGGACTTCTGGCAGCGTCTGGTGGTGGATCAGTCGGCGCTGCTGCGCCAGGGCGCGGGGATCGACGACACCGATCCCCTGGCCGCTCAGCCCACCCCTTCCGCCGCGCCCGCGCCCTCTGCCACACCCCCCCTGGAGGAGGAAGAGCCACCCGCAGTCACCGCCGCACCCGGGGACATTGTGGAGCGCACCCTGGTCCCCACCAGCACCGACGGATATGCCTACGCCGACGGCCTGTATCTCTATAACCGGACCAACCTGTCCGTTGATCTGGCTGCGGCCGCCTCCGCCCCCATCAAAGCCCAGCTTCCCCAGGAGGGTCCCCAAATCCTCATCATACATACCCATGCCACCGAGGCCTACACTCCGGACGGCAGCGACGTCTACACCCCCAGTGACCAGAATTCCCGTACCCTGGACGAAAACTACAATATGATCCGGGTGGGAAATGAGATGGAGCGGGTCTTTACCGAAATGGGCCTTTCCGTGCTCCACGACAAGGGCGTCTATGACTATCCCGCCTACAATGGGGCCTATTCCCGCTCGGGGGCCGCCATCCAGAACTATCTCGCCCAGTATCCCTCCATCCAGCTGGTGCTGGACGTCCACCGGGACGCTCTGGTGGGAAGCGACAACACGGTGTACAAGGCCGTGACCAAGGTGGACGGCGTCAAGACCGCTCAGGTCATGCTGGTGCTGGGCAGCGGCTCCACTCACCCCAACTGGATGGAAAATCTGGCCCTTGCCGCCCGCATCCAGCGGAGCATGGACACCCTCTATCCCACGCTGGCCCGTCCCATGACCCTGCGCAGCTCGGTCTACAACCAAAATCTGACTCCCGGCTCCCTGTTGGTGGAGGTGGGTACCCATGGCAATACCTTGCAAGAGGCCCTCAATGGCGCCCGCTGCTTTGCCCGGGCCGCAGGCCAGGTCTTTCTGAATCTCACTCCCTCCGGCAGCTGACGCAAAAAAATTTACAGATTCCTCCCCTTTCTTCGCCGAATCCATGCTATACTGCTCTCATATACACCAACAGAAATGGGAGGTCTTTCCATGGAAGATCAGGAACTCTCCTGGCGGGAGCGGGGCCGGCTCTGGATGCGCCTTGGCATCCGGCTATTGCTCACCCTGCTTGTACTGGCCGCGCTGGCCCTGGCAGGGCCGGCCCTGCTGTCCCTCTTTATGCCCTTTGTACTGGCCTTTGTGGTGGCCTGGCTCCTCAATCCCCTGGTGCGGGGAATCCAGCGGCGGCTGGGGATCTCCCGTAAATTTCTCTCCCTGGTACTCATTCTTCTGATCCTGGCGGTGGCGGGGGGAGTACTGGTGGCCTTTATCTGGAACATCGCCCAGGAGATTATCTCCCTCTATGAGGACTGGAGCTCCATCTCCACCGCGCTTCAGGAGGCGCTCTCCTCTCTGGATCACGCCTTCTCCCGCTTTATGTCCCTGATTCCGGCCGATATCCGTACCGCCAGCGATGCCTATCTGGAGAGCCTCTTTACCTGGCTCCAGGGAGCTGTGACCACCGCCCTGGGCAGCTCGGCGGCCTATGCCACCCGGATCGCCAAGCAGGTCCCCTCCTTTGCAGTGGGCACCGTGGTCTTTTTGATGGGCTCCTATTACCTGACGGCCGACTATCCCCACATCCGCTATCTGGTCTCCAAGCGCTTTACCGGCCGTTCCCGCCACTTTTTGCAGGAGGTGCGGCAGGCCGCCCTCTCCGCCTTCGGCGGCTATGTGAAGGCCGAGTTCATCCTCTCGGTGGGGGTCTTTTTCATCCTGCTGGCGGGCTTTACCATCATTGGACAGCCCTATACGCTGCTGCTGGCCTTTCTTCTGGCCATTATGGACTTTATCCCCATCATCGGCGCGGGCACCGTCATGGTGCCCTGGGCGGTGGTGGACCTGGCCCTGGGGAATCTCCGGGAGTCCATTGAGCTCATGGTAATCTGGGGCCTGATCGCGCTCTTCCGCCGGGTAGGAGAGCCCAAGGTGGTGGGCGATCAGACCGGGCTTCCCCCCGTGGTCTCCCTGATCAGCATCTATGTGGGCATGCAGCTGGCCGGCGTGCTGGGGATGATCCTGGGCCCGGTGGTCTGTATGGTGGTACTCAACATCTGCCGGCTGGGGATTTTTAACCCCGTGCTGGAGGACATCCGCCTGGCAGCCGCTGATCTCTCCGCCTTTTTGAAGCACCGTCCAGGCGGGGATACGAATTCAAAAAACGTGTAAAGTTTCTTCACGCTTTGGACATATTTTGTGGGTATCCTAAGAGCAGTTCAAGAGAGAACCCTCAAAAGGAGCGAGTGTTATGTTTGACAATCAGGAATTTCGTCCCCAGTCCGATGGACCGGATACCAATCCCATAGAGACCACCCAGTTCCACGTACACAGCGACCCCTGGGATACCGGCTCCCAGCCCCCCAAGCCGCCCCGCAAGAAAGGCGGCATGGCCGGCAAAGTCGTGGCCCTCGGCCTGTGCTGCGCCCTGGTCGGCGGTCTGGTGGGCGGCGGAAGCGCCTGGTACATCTCCCGCTCTTCCAACAATACCGTCCTCTATGAGGGCGGGAATCACCCCACCGTCAATGTAGATACCACCAGCGTCAAGTCGGGCGAGGCCATGACCCCCGCCCAGCTCTATGCCGCCAATGTGGATGCCTGTGTGGGTATCACCACTGAGGTCAACACCAATGTCTACGGCTATGTGGTGCAGGGCGCCGCCGCCGGTTCCGGCTTCGTGATCTCCTCGGACGGCTATATCGTCACCAACTACCACGTCATCAAGGACGCCACCTCCATCAAGGTCGCCTTTGTGGACGGCCAGACCTATGACGCCAAGCTGGTGGGCGGCGAGGCCGAGAACGATGTGGCCGTGCTCAAGATCGAGGCCACCGGCCTCCACGCGCTCACCCTGGGCGATTCCGACTCCCTGGTGGTGGGTGAGCCGGTCTACACCATCGGCAACCCCCTGGGTGAGCTGACCTGGTCCCTCACCGACGGCCTGGTCTCGGCCAAGGACCGCTCGGTCACCACCAGCGAGGGGCAGACCATGAATATGCTCCAGACCAACACCGCCATCAACTCCGGTAACTCCGGCGGCCCCCTCTTCAACGCCTACGGAGAAGTGGTGGGCATCACCTCCGCTAAGCTCTCCAGCAACGGCGACTCCTCGGAGGCCAGCATCGAGGGTCTGGGCTTTGCGATCCCCATCAATGACGTGCGCAGCATGATCACCGACATCATTGAGCACGGCTATGTCACCGGAAAGCCCAATGTGGGCATCCTGATGACCGATGTGCCCGACTACGCCACCAAGTACGGCGTGCCCGCCGGTGCTTCGGTGGAGGCCGTCCTCGAGGGCTCCTGCGCTGAGAAGGCCGGCATCCAGAAGGGTGACATCATCTGCGCTGTGGACGGCACGGAGGTGGATTCCAGCACCGCGCTGAAGGACGCCGTGCGGGATAAAAAGGCCGGCGATACCGTCACCTTCACCATTTACCGCGACGGGGAGAAGCAGGACCTCTCCGTGGTCCTGGATGAGGACAACCAGGAGCGGCAGAACGCCCTGAGCGACCTGCAGGAAGAGCTCAGCCAGGAGAAGCTGGAGGCCTCTCAGCAGCAACAGCAGTCCCAGCAGAACAACGGCTACTACAATTGGCCCTTCGGTTTCGGCTATTGATCCAACTGGATATTTCCCCTCTTTCTCAAGTCAGGCGGTCCGGTCAAAGCAGCAGACCGGGCCGCCTGTTCTATTCTGCGGTGTCCCCTGTGCCGCATGCTTTTCCGCAGAAAAAGTTTTCTTTTTTATGATCTGTTCTATTTTTATTTCTATCTTATTTTTGTGTATATTATGCTGTATATGACTTATTTTCCGTCATTATAAAAATAAAAAGTTTTTATATTTTTATTTTTTCTTCATTTAATATAGAAAAGTATCTCCATTCTGTGGTATACTATATGATATTAATAGAAGAGGAGGCCAACTCATGTATCCCGTTGGATCGTTGCTTGTGTACGGCCGGAACGGCGTCTGCCGTGTCCGGGAGATCGCCACAAGGCCCGGCAATGGAGAGGCCCCTGAGCGGCTCTATTACACGCTCAAGCCGCTCTATACCACCGAGACCATCATCATCCCTGTGGACACCAAGGTCGCGCTGCGCCCTGTGCTGACCCGGGGACAGGCCGAGGAACTGGTGCGCAGCATTCCCTCCATCGAGACTGAGGCCATCCGCATCACCAGTCTCCCCGCTCTGTCCCGCTATTATCAGGATGCCTATCAGACCTCCGACTGTGTGGAGCTCCTCCGCCTCATCAAGAGCATTCATGAGAAAAACCGCTCGGCCACCGACAACGGGCGTAAGCCCGGCAAGCTGGATGAGCGCTATCTCCGTCTGGCTGAAGATCAGCTCTACGGTGAGCTGTGCGTCGCCCTGGATTTGGAACGGGAAGAGGTCCCGTCCTATATCCGCGAGGTGCTGGCCAGCGCCTCCTGATCCGCCGCACATGCAGAAAGCCCCGCTCTCGAAAACGAGAGCGGGGCTTTTTTGTTCCGGGCTCAATAGCGCCCATACTGGAGGGTGGTATCAAACCACGCCTCCAGATTCTCCTCTTTGTAGTGGTCCAGCACGATGGAGCAGTCCATCAGGAAGCCGCCGCCGGAGGCGCAGGTGTCCAGCAGGCGCCGGGTCTCGTCCACCACCTCGTGGGGCTTGCCGTAGAGCAGGAGGGAGGTGGGGAGGTTGCCGCAGATGCAGGCGGTGTCGCCCAGCACTGCCTTGGCCCGGGCGATGTCCACCTGCTCGAACATGTAGATGACCTTGCCCCGGGGGACCTCCCGCAGGACTTCCAGGCGGGTGTCATACTTGCCCTCGCAGAACACATAGGGGATCATGCCGCAGTCGATGATCTCCTCCATCACCCGCCGCAGGGAGGGCCAGTAGAAGGTGCGGTAATCCTCCAAACTCATGAAGTCGTCCGTGCCGCCGTGGAGGGGCATAAAGCAGTACTTGGAGCCGGTGTTCTTCAGGCGGCGCACGTTCTGCAGGGCGTACTCCGTCATGATGTCGATGGCCGCCGTCACCTTCTCCGGGATCTCATAGAGGTCCATGGGCACATTCAAAAAGCCCCGGATGTTGTCGGCCAGCATGTCATAGGGGGCGTTCTGCCCCGCCAGCGCACCCAGAGGGGTCTGACAGGCCAGGGCGGTCTCCCGCAGGAGGGCGGAGTTCCGCTGCCACTCCACCGCCTGCTCTCCGGCGAACATGAGGGTCAGAAGGGCCTGCCGGACCTCCGGATCGGCAAAGGCCGCCATGGATGCATAGTGACCGAACTCCACCACCTCGTGGAAGTTCAGCTTGGCCAGCCCCGCCAGCTTCTTGTGCTTGCGGGGAAAGACCTTGGTCATGCAGAAGTGAGAGGGGTCCCGGAGGAACTCGTCGTACTCGTCCTCCTCCATATAGGTGCCGTCTACGATCTGGAAACCCTGGTTCAGGGGCACGCCGCAGGTGGCGCCCGGCCAGCGGATGGCGGTAGTCCCTAGGGTCTCCATCATGGGGATGGGGTAGCCCGAGCCGGCCCAGAACAGGTCGCAGGGATAGGTCTGCAAAAATTTCTCCACACCAGGCCGGAGAAGACGGGCGTCGTTGAGCGCCTCATACCGGTCAATGCCGGCGGTCTGGGCGTAGGCCATGCCAATCTTAGGGGCCATGGGGACCCGGTCGCCCTCCCGCAGGGCGACGGCCGCATCCACCCGGGCGATGCGCTGTTCCAGGTTATTTTCCGTTGTCAATACCATGGGGTGCTCCTCTCAGTCGTCCTTGTGTGTGACCCGGTGCTTGGTGCCATCGGGCTCTACGATATAGGTATTCTCCAGCTGGCCCACCAGGTTGGCCCGCACCGAGGCGATATAGGCCCGGCGGAGGATGTCCCGCTCCTCCACCTCCGCGGGGGTGAGGCCCTCCGGCGTCTTCGCCTTACGGGCCAGCTCATTGATCCGGTCGATCTGCGCTTGTGTAATCATAAGGGATGTTCCTTTCTTCGTTGGGTTGGGGGGAGGGGATTACAGATAGCGCTCCAGCACCACCATGATCCGGCCTTTTTTGGAACGGCCGCCCAGCTCCCGGACGGCGGCCTTGCCCAGTCCCCGGCAGGAGAGCACGTCCCCTTCTTCCACCGCCTTGTCGGCCTTGGTGCACTCCCGGTGGTTGAGCTGTACCCGCCCCGCGGAGATAAAGTCCGCCGCCTTGCTCCGGGAGGTGGAAAAGGCGCAGGCCACCAGGGCGTCCAGCCGGGGGGTGGCCACCGTGTCCCGGATGGTCTTGATGCGCACCTCCGGCGGAGAAATCTGGGAGAGGGAAATGGGTCCCGTCTTGAGGCGGGTCCGTCCGGCGCTGTCCAGATGGAGGAGCAGGTAGTCCGCCAGCTCTTCCAGCACCAGCACATCACAGCTCTCCGGTCCCACCAACAGGTCGCCCACCTTCTCCCGGGTGATCCCCTGGCCCAGGATGGCCCCCAGGATGTCCCGGTGGGTAATCCCTCCGTCGGCGTTATAGGTACAGCGCAAGGCCTTCACCGGCCCCTCATCCGCCATGGCCAGGGTCAGGGCATCCTCCGGCTCCTGCCAGTCGGGGAGGAAGAGACAGATGGTCCGCTCCGCCCCCGGGTACCCGCCGAAGAACAGGTGAGGGGGATGGCCGTTGGCCGCGATCAGGTTTTCCACACTGACCCGCTCCGCTGGGGATAAAAAGCCGGTGGCCGCCGGGATGTTCTTGCGCCGGGCGGTCTCCAGCTTGTCCAGGGCCCGGGCCAGGAGGAGCCGCTCCTCCCCGTCCCGGGCCAGCTTGTCCAGTTGTTCGGTTTTGGTCATGGCTCTCTCAGCTCCAGCTCCACGGGGCAGTGGTCGCTGCCCATCACCTCGGGCAGGATGCGGCTGTCGGCGATCCGCTCCCGCAGGCGGTCGGAGACGATAAAATAGTCGATTCTCCAACCCGCGTTCTTTTCCCGGGCGTGGTACATATAGGACCACCAGGAGTAGGCCCCCGTCACCTCGGGATAGAGCCAGCGGAAGGTATCGGTGAAGCCGGCGGAGAGCAGCTCGGTCATCTTACCCCGCTCCTCATCGGTAAAACCGGCGTTGCCCCGGTTGGATTTGAAGTTTTTCAGGTCGATGTCCTGATGGGCCACATTCAGGTCCCCGCAGAGGATGACCGGCTTTTGCCCGTCCAATCCCTTCAGATAGGCGCGGAAGGCGTCCTCCCACTCCATGCGGTAGGCAAGGCGGGTCAGCTCCCGCTGGGCGTTGGGGGTATAGCAGCACACCAGGAAGAAGTCCTCATACTCGGCGGTGATGACCCGCCCCTCCGTGTCGTGCTCCGGCATGCCGATGCCGTAGGTGACAGAAAGCGGCTCCTTCCGGGTAAACACGGCGGTACCGGAATAGCCCTTTTTCTCCGCCGAGTTCCAGTACTGATGGTAGCCGGGCAGCTCCAGCTCGATCTGATGGGGCTGGAGCTTGGTCTCCTGCAGGCAGACCACATCCGCGTCCGCCTGGTGGAAAAAGTCCAGAAAGCCCTTGCCCAGGCAGGCGCGCAGTCCGTTGACGTTCCAGGAAATCAGTTTCAAAGATCAGTCCTCCCGCCCGCTCAGGGCACGGCCCAGGTGGGGCAGAAAACGCAGCACCAGGGGAATATAGGTGGCCACAAAGAGGACCGCCGCCCCCAGCGCGGCCCACTTGCGCCCCCGCTTGGGAACGGCCAGGCCCAGCAGCATTCCCATGGCGCACAGGCAGAACTTGACCAGGGCCATGTCTCTCCAGTCCATCTCGGCAATACAGGCATTTCCGGCTTCCAGCAGACGTTTCATCGTGCTCCCTCCAGTTCCAGTAGTTTTTCTTTCAGGTCCAGCCCCCCGCCGTAGCCGGTGAGCTTCCCCGATGCACCGATTACTCGGTGGCAGGGGATAAAAATGGGCAGGGGATTGCGGTGATTGGCCTGCCCAACGGCCCGCACCGCCTTGGGCTTTCCGATCCCGGCGGCCACCTGGGCATAGGAGCGGGTCTCGCCGTAGGGGATGCGCCTCAGCTCGGCCCAGACGGCCTGCTGAAAGGGGGTTCCCATGGGGTCCAGGGGCAGGTCAAAGGAGTGCCGCTCCCCCCACAGATAGGCCAGAATCTCGTCACGGCCCTTCGAGAGCAGGGGCGTCTCCCGGCTGACCAGGCGTGGGATCCCCTCTCCGGGGAGGAAGAGGCGAGTCAGCGCGCCTTCCTCCTCCGCCAGGGCCATCTGCCCCAACGGCGTATCAAACACCAGGAATTCCATGGCTTAATACCGCCGCACCACGGCCACTACTTTCCCCAG
This sequence comes from Pseudoflavonifractor sp. MCC625, assembly GCF_018784545.1. Classification (NCBI taxonomy): domain Bacteria; kingdom Bacillati; phylum Bacillota; class Clostridia; order Eubacteriales; family Oscillospiraceae; genus Pseudoflavonifractor; species Pseudoflavonifractor sp. MCC625. The sequence continues at coordinate 194,432 of NZ_WQOJ01000048.1, forward strand.
GATCTGGGCAAAGGTGCCATCAATGGGCTCGTAGTCCGGGTTCTCCGGCATGAGCCAGGTCTTTCCATCCTTCCGGCGGAGGGTCTTGACCGTGGCCTCATCCTCAAAGAGGGCCACTACGATCTCGCCGCTGCGGCACTCCTGCTGCCGGTGGACCACCACCAGGTCCCCGGGGAGGATGCCCGCACGGAGCATGGATTCTCCCCGCACCCGCAGGGCAAAATACTCCCCGGCGCGGCCGCCGGTATCAAAGGTGAGATAGTCCTCCACGCACTCCTCGGCCAGAATGGGCGCGCCGGCCGCCACATTGCCCACCACGGGCACCCGGTCGGGCCGGGGATCCAGCTCCTCCAGGACCGGATGGGCGGGCGCACCTACCACGGTGATGGCCCGGGTCTTGCCCTCGGCCTTCGTGATGAGTCCCGCCCCTTCCAGTCCCTTCAGGTGGAAGTGGACGGTGGAGGGGGACTTGAGTCCCACTTCTTCGCCGATCTCCCGCACCGATGGGGGATACCCGTGCTCGGCCTGGAAGGCGATGATAAATTCATAAATCTGCTGTTGCTTGGGGGAAAGCGCCTTCATGGCAGGTCCCTCCTGTTCTATTCGACTGCTCCCCGCACCGATGCGGGGAGAACCTAAATCCTTATCTGGTGCTATTTTATCATACCCCCACCCAAAACGCAAACGTGCGTTCTAAGCGTCTCGGTTTTGGCAGCCCTTTGGTTGTCATAAAATTTTTACAATTTTTTGGTTGACAAATCGATTTTGCCTCCGTAAAATAAGTAAGCCCCCTAATCATTAGTATGCTGATGATCTGGGACTCTTTCACCGGACGGGAGGTGATCTCGATTGAAACCCAACTGTAAAATGCCTGGTATCCTGTTTCACGCCCTGCACCGGGCCCATCAGAAACGGGCTCAGGCACAGCTCAACGCCGGCGGTCTGGAGGATCTGGGTTCTCCTCCCATGCTCTTTCTGATCCGCCACTGGAGCGAGCAGGGGAAGCTGGCCTCTCAGAAAGAATTGGCCGATGCCCTGCACGTCACGCCGGCCACCGTGGCCATGTCCCTCAAATCCCTGGAGCGGAGCGGATATGTGGAAAAGAGGGGAGACCCCTCCGACCAGCGGTGCAAGCGGATCGCGATCACCCCAAAGGGGAGCCGGGCCGTTGAGCAGTGCTTTACGATCCTGGGGCAGGTGGATGAGCAGATGTTCGACGGGTTCTCCCCCGAAGAACAGGAGCAGCTCAACAGCTACCACCGCCGGATGCTCCGCAACCTCCGCGGCAGTGATTTTCAAGGCCCGGATGACTTCTGTTAGGAAAGGATGGAACAAGAAGGTATGTTTCGAAAACTGCTTCCATACCTGGGTGAGTACAAGAAATACGCCATACTCACCCCGCTGATGGCGATCCTGGAGGTGGCCTGCGAACTGGCTCTCCCCCGGCTCATGGCCGCCATCGTGGATGTAGGCATTGTCAATCAGGATCTGGCCTACATTCTTCAGACCGGCCTGGGTATGCTGATCCTGGCCATGTTCAGCATGACCTGCGGCATGTTCTGCGCCAAATTCGCCGCAATCAGCGCCCAGGGTTTTGGCGCCAATCTGCGCCGTGGCCTCTTCAATCAGATCCAGGAATTTTCCTTTGCCGACATTGACCGCTTCTCCTCGGCCTCCCTCATCACCCGCACCACCAACGACGTCAACGCCATTCAGATGATGGTGGCTATGGCCCTGCGGATGCTGGTGCGGGCCGTGGTGATGCTGGTGGCCGCTCTCGCGGTGGCTATCACCATCAATGCCCAGCTTACCCTGGTCATGGCGGTCATCATTCCGCTGATGGCGCTGGCCATCGGCCTGCTCATGCGCACGTGCAGCAAGCTCTTTGACCGCATGCAGCGGCGCATCGACGCCCTCAACAACACCACCCAGGAGAACCTGGTGGCCATCCGGGTGGTGAAGGCCTTCGTGCGGCAGGTCCATGAGAAGGCCAAGTTCAAGAAATCCAATGACGAGCTGACGGCCGCCACCATGAAAGTGGATATGACCGTGGTCCTCATCCTGCCCATCATGACTCTGAGCATGAACGCGGCCACCACCGCCGTGCTCTACATCGGCGGCGGCCAGGTCATGGGCGGCACCATGCTCATCGGCGATCTGAGCTCCTTTATCACCTACATCTTCCAGATCCTGATGAGCGTCATGATGCTCTCCATGAGTCTGCTCCAGCTCTCCCGCGCCATCGCCTGCGCCCGGCGCATCGACGAGGTGCTGGAGACCCGCCCCTCCATCCGGGACGGCGCCCGGCGGCCTCTGCCTGCGGGCTATGTGCCCAAGGCGGAAGAGCGGGACCTCTATCTGGAGGCTCCCCGGGGCGAGGTGGAGTTCCGCAACGTCTCCTTCAAGTATCAGGCTCAGGGCTCGGGCGACGACGTACTGGAGGACCTGAACTTCCAGGTAAAGCCGGGTGAGTTCCTGGCCATCGTGGGCGGCACCGGTACCGGCAAGTCCTCTCTGGTCAACCTGATCCCCCGGTTCTACGATGTGACCGAGGGCGCGGTGCTGGTGGACGGCGTGGATGTACGTGAATATCCCCTGGATGAGCTGCGCGCCCGCATCGGCATGGTGCTCCAGAAAAACGTGCTCTTCTCGGGTACCATCCGGGAGAACCTCCTGTGGGGCCGTCCCGACGCCACCGAGGAGGAGATGATCCAGGCCGCCAAGAACGCCCAGGCCTACGACTTTGTCATGAACCTGCCCGACGGCTTTGACACCATGCTGGACCAGGGCGGCACCAACGTCTCGGGCGGTCAGAAGCAGCGGCTGTGTATTGCCCGGGCCATGCTGCGCCATCCCTCCATCCTGATCCTGGACGACTCCACCTCCGCCGTGGACTCGGCCACCGAGGGTCTCATCCGTGCCTCCTTTAAGGAAAACCTGGCGGGCACCACCGTGATCATCATTGCCCAGCGCATCTCCTCGGTGCAGTATGCCGACCGGATCCTGGTCCTGGATGACGGCCGGATCAACGGCATCGGCACCCATGAGGAGCTCATGGCCACGAACCAGATCTATCAGGAGATCTATCAGTCTCAGCAGGAAGGAGTGAAGGAGTAATGGCCAATACACACGGCGCGCCCCGGCGGGGCCCGGGAGCCCACGGCGGCTTTGAAAAGCCCAAGGACCTGAAGCGGACGGTCTCCCGCCTGCTGGGCTACCTTACCAAGCGGAAGTGGCCTCTTTTTCTGGTGCTGGTGTGCCTGCTGCTCTCGGTAGGCACCAACATTGGCGGCTCCACCTTCATCAACCTCATCATCATCAACAACATCGCCTACGGCGGCTATACCGGCCCCATGGACCTCCTTGTGGATATCCTCAAGCTGGTTGGCATCTATCTGGTGGGCGTGGTGGCGGTCTACGCCCAGTCGGCCATCATGGTCCAGCTGGCCCAGCGGGGCACCAACCGCCTGCGCAAAGACCTCTTTGACCACCTCCAGACCCTTCCGCTGTCCTACTTCGACAAGCACACCCACGGCGAGCTCATGAGCCGCTTCACCAACGACGCCGACTATGTCCAGATGGCTCTGGAGCAGAGCCTGGTCTCCCTGGTCTCCAGCGCTATCATGTTCGTGGGCATCGTGGTGGTCATGCTGGTGGTGAGCCCTCTGCTCTTCCTGGTATCTGTTCTGACTCTGGGCTCCACCTTCCTGGTCTTCAAGGTCTTCGGCGGACGCAGCCGCCGGTATTACAAGAAGCAGCAGGATGCCCTGGGTGATGTCAACGGCAACATCCAGGAGATGATCGAGGGCCTCAAGGTGGTCAAGGCCTTTACCCATGAGGAGCAGGCCAAGGAGCAGTTCCAGGGCCTCAATGAGACCTACCGGGATGCGGCTACCAACGCCAGCTTCTATTCCACCGCAGTCATGCCCATCTCCATGAACATTATGAACGTGGGCTATGCCCTGACCGCCGCTTTCGGCGGCGTGCTCTCCCTGCTGGCCGGGTTCAAGCTGGGCTCCTTTACCCTGTATCTGGGCTACTGCCGTCAGGTGGGCCAGCCTCTGAGCCAGATCTCCCAGCAGCTGACCACCATTCTCTCCGCCCTGGCGGGCGCCGAGCGCATCTTTGACGCCATGGACGCCCAGCCCGAGGAGGACCAGGGCGTGGTCACCCTGGTCCCGGCCGAGAAGGACGCCAACGGCACTCTCTCTGCTCACACCGGCTCCGGCCGTCCCCACACCTGGGCCTGGAAGACGCCCCGCACCGCCGCCATGTCCCTGGTTCCCGTCCTCCGGGAAGAGGGGAACCTCATCGAGCTGGGGCAGGCCGTCCGGGCAGGGGAGGGGCTCAAGCTCCTGCCCCCCCATCAGGATTCGGAGGAGAGCCTCTGGGTGCGGGTGGAGGCCGACGGGGCCCTGACTCCCATCGCCGACCTGTCCCTGCTCTCTGCACACGGCTGGGCCTGGAAATACGCCGATCCCAACGGTAAGACCACCCTCCACCTCATCCGGGGCACGGTGCGCAATGTGCCCGGCGAGGACTACTACCTCACCGAGCTCAAGGGCGCGGTCCGCTTCACCGATGTGGATTTCTCCTATGTGCCCGGAAAGCGCATCCTGAAAAAGATCAATGTCTACGCCAATCCGGGCCAGAAGATCGCCTTCGTGGGCTCCACCGGCGCGGGCAAGACTACCATCACCAACCTCATCAACCGCTTCTATGAGATCGAGGGCGGCATGATCACCTTTGACGGCATCAACGTCCAGTCCATCCGGAAGGACGATCTCCGCCACGCCCTGGGCGCGGTGCTCCAGGATACCCACCTCTTCACCGGCACCATCATGGACAACATCCGCTATGGCCGGCTGGACGCCACCGATGAGGAGTGCATTGAGGCCGCCAAGATTGCCAATGCCCACTCCTTCATCCGCCGCCTGCCCGACGGGTACAACACTTTCGTCACCGGCGACGGCGGCAACCTGAGCCAGGGCCAGCGGCAGCTGCTGGCCATTGCCCGGGCGGCGGTGGCCGATCCCCCGGTCATGATCCTGGACGAGGCCACCTCCTCCATCGATACCCGGACCGAGGCCCTCATCGCCCAGGGTATGGACGCCCTGATGGAGGGCCGCACCGTCTTCGTCATTGCCCACCGCCTCTCCACCGTGCGCAATTCCGACTGCATCGTGGTCATCGAGCACGGCGAGATCGAGGAGAAGGGCTCTCACGAGGAGCTTCTGGAGCAGAAGGGACGCTACTACCAGCTCTACACTGGACAGTTCCAGCTCTCCTGAGCCGATCTTTTTTCCGGCCCCCGGTACGGGGGCCGGATTTTTATTTACAGGAGCAAGCCTCCATGATAAAATTTGACAAAAGGAGGGGCTTCCCATGCATTGATGGTATGTTTCACCGCAGATATCATCCATTTATGTGGTATGTATAGGTCGGTTGAAGGAGGTGGCCCCTGTGAGTAAGCGGACCATCGGATATATCGTCTACTATGTCCTCTTTGCACTCTTCGCCATTTACGGCACCGTGAAGCACTGGCCCATGCAGATCTTTGTGGCCATCATCCTGCTGGTGGAGATCCTATGCTGTGTGGGTACGGATGGCACCATGAGCAACCTGAGCTATTACACCAGAAGTCCCACCGTCGCTTCCGAAGCCCCACCCCCTAAACGGGATATTTCCAGTCTGCCCTTTGTCTCCTCTCTGTTAATCCTCCTGCCGCCCATCCTGTATTTTGTGATTTACACGGTGGTGTGGTGCCTGCTGTAAGGGGTTTGGCGGCCCCCGGCTCTCTGAGAGAGCCGGGGGCTTTTTTGCACGCAGCCTTGTGTTTTGCCCCGGTATCCAGTATAATAGATAGGCTAATTTCGTATTTTCACACCGAAAGGACGTCTTTGATATGAAGCTCGGCATCGTGGGTCTCCCCAACGTGGGCAAATCGACCCTCTTCAACGCCATCACCAACGCCGGCGCGGAGAGCGCCAACTACCCCTTCTGCACCATCGACCCCAACGTGGGCGTGGTGGCCGTGCCCGACGCGCGGCTGGACTGGCTCTCGGACTTCTACAAGCCCAAAAAGACTACCCCCGCCGTCATCGAGTTCGTGGACATCGCTGGCCTCGTGAAGGGCGCCTCCCGGGGCGAGGGCCTGGGCAACAAGTTCCTGGCCAACATCCGGGAGACCAACGCCATTGTCCATGTGGTGCGCTGCTTTGACGACGAGAACGTCATCCACGTGGAGGGTTCCACCGATCCCGTCCGCGACATCGGCATCATCGACATCGAGCTCATCATGGCCGACGTGGAGATGGTGGAGCGGCGCATCGACAAGGCCCAGAAGGCCGCCAAGAGCGATAAGAAGTTCCTCCACGAGGTGGAGCTCTTCACCGCCCTGCGGGACTGGATGAACGACGGCAACTCTGCCCGCTCCTTCCAGTGTGACGAGGAGGACCGGGCCATCATCGCCACTAGCGAGCTGCTCTCTCTCAAGCCCATCATCTACGCCGCCAACCTGGATGAGGATGGCTTTGCCGACTACCAGAACGTCTCCTACTACAAGCAGGTGGAGGAGATCGCCGCTAAGGAGGGGGCCCAGGTTATCCCCGTGTGCGCCAAGCTGGAGGCCGAGATCGCCGAGCTGGACGGGGAAGAGAAGGCCATGTTCCTGGAGGATCTGGGCATCCAGGAGTCCGGTCTGGACCGCCTCATCAAGGCCAGCTACACCCTGCTGGGCCTCATCTCCTTCCTCACCGCCGGTGAGGACGAGTGCCGCGCCTGGACCATCACCAACGGCACCAAGGCCCCCCAGGCCGCCGGTAAGATCCACACCGATTTCGAACGTGGCTTCATCCGCGCCGAGGTGGTGGCCTTTGAGGACCTGAAGGCCAACGGCTCCATGAACGCCGCTAAGGAGAAGGGCCTGGTCCGCTCCGAGGGCAAGGAGTATGTCATGCACGACGGCGACATCGTTCTCTTCCGCTTCAACGTGTAAGTGTAAAAACAAGTAACCCCCGGGGTACGGAGATTTTCCGTGCCCCGGGGGTTTTTATAATGGGAAGTCCGCCTGTTCGGCGGGCATCGCCTGCCCGGCGGGGGCACCACTTTCTTTTCCGTAAGAAAGCGGTGGAAAAGAACGGGCCGGGGGATGGTTCCCCCGGCCCCCCTCAAGTACGCCCCGATGGGCTGGGCTCAAGTCTCAGCAATTGCATAAGTGCGGAGGGTCAAAGGCAATAGTGTTTGCCTATGAGGTACCTGGTGAGCCTCGTAGTAAACTGGGTGCTCTTTCCCGACGGCAGTCGAAGTCGCGGGTGCACTGAGGGGGAGGTCCGGAGGGGGAAGCGTCCTCGTTCCCCCTCCGCGTTTTCTTTCCCCCCTCTTTCTTTTGGAAAAGAAAGAGGGGTTCCCGCCGAACAGGCGCGCTTCCCCTGCCGGGCAGGCGTAATTACGGCTCTTCCTTCAACTCAAAGAGGTTCTTGTGAAAGTCCAGGATCCCCTCCCGACGCATTTTCCCCAGCTCAGCGGAGAGGGCACTGCGGTCCACGGCCAGGTAGTCGGCCAGCCCCTGCCGGTCAAAGGGAATGGCAAAGCGGGCCGTTCCCGCCCGCTGGGCCTGCCAGGACAAATAGGCGAGGACCTTGCTGCGGGTGGTGCGCTGGGAGACCTGATCGATCTTGCTGCTGAGCAGACGGTTTTTCTGGGCCAGCACGCCCACCAGATTGTGAATCAGCCGGGCGTGGAAGGGACAGGAGGAAGGACACACCGTCAGAATCCGCTCCACATCCAGGAAGACGATCTCGCTCTCCTCCACCGCCTGGACGCTGACCCCCAGGGGCTCCTCCCCGCAGGCGTAAGCCTCTCCGAAAAGGTCGCCGGGCCCGGCCTGGCCCTGGATGCTTCGGTTGCCCCAGAAGTCGTCCCGCAGGATGTGTACCGCTCCGGAGCGCACCACGCCCACCTCCCGTACGGCGCGGCCCTCCTCCCAGATCATACACCCCTTTTCATAGTGTGCCGACCGGGCCTGGAGACAGTTCCACATAGCCGAGAGCTCCCCGGCGGACACGCCCCGGAAGAGGGGACAGGGGAGAAGGGATGCTGCCAATGATTCCATGATTACCTCCGTTGGATTTCCAACCGCTTTTTTTCTCTTACCATAGTATACTCAGAGCACAAAGTCAAGAAAAAGGCGGCGAAGCCGCCCATTGCTGAGGGAGGAAATCACTATGGTCCGCAAGATCATTCACATCGACGAAGAGGCCTGCAACGGCTGCGGAGCCTGCGCCAAGGCCTGCCACGAGGGGGCCATCGGCATGGTAAACGGCAAGGCCCGCCTGCTGCGGGACGACTACTGCGACGGTCTGGGGGACTGCCTGCCCGCCTGTCCCGTCAACGCCATCACCTTTGTGGAGCGGGAAGCCGCCCCCTACGACCAGGCCGCTGTTCTGGCCCGGCAGGCGGCCGCCAAGGCCGCCCAGTCTGCACCCCTGCCCTGCGGCTGTCCCGGCAGCGCCGCCCGGTCCCTCTCCCGTCCGGCTCGGACGGCCGCGCCTGCTCCCGCCCAGCAGGAGAGTGAGCTCATGCAGTGGCCGGTCCAGATCAAGCTGGTCCCCACCCGGGCCCCCTGGCTGGACGGGGCCAAGCTCCTGGTAGCCGCCGACTGCACTGCCTACGCCTACGCCAATTTCCACCGGGACTTCATCCGTGGAAAAATCACCCTGGTGGGCTGTCCCAAGCTGGACAGCGTGGATTACAGCGAAAAGCTCACCGAAATTCTGGCCAACAACGATATCCAGAGCGTCACCGTGGTGCGCATGGAGGTCCCCTGCTGCGGCGGGATCGAGCTGGCGGTCAAGCAGGCCCTCCAGCGCAGCGGCAAATTCCTCCCCTGGCAGGTGGTGACCATCTCCACTCAGGGCGAGATCCTGCCCTGATCTCTCCGCACGTTTCCAAAAACGCTTCCTGGTTTTCCACATACTCCCCGCTCCTTTCACATATAGTTAGCTGTGCATCTGCAAGCGCAGAGGAGTTGTTGCTATGTGAAGGGAAACATGGAAGAGCGGGCCGTACAGCTGGCCTTGTACATCATCGAGCATAAGGCCACTGTCCGTGCCGCCGCCCAGAAGTTTGGCATCAGCAAATCCACGGTACACAAGGACCTGAGCGAACGTCTGCCCGGGTTTAACCGGCCGCTCTACCACCAGGTCAAGCGCGTGCTGGACGAGAACAAGGCCCAGCGGCACATCCGGGGAGGAATTGCCACCCGGGAGAAGTACCGCCACGCCCACCAAGTATGAACACCAGAAAGAACGCCGCCGGCATCTGCCGGCGGCGTTCTCTTATTCCGTATGGTCTTCTCTTTTACAGGCAGCACAGCAGCACGCCCACCGTCAGACACAGGATGGCCCCGGTGGCGCACAGATCCAGCACCAGGCCTACCCGCTCACTCCACGGGCGGCTGCGGGCCGGTATTTCCTCCCGCATGGGGGTGGGCAGGGAAGGGGCCTCCTCGGGCTCTGATGCGCACTCCAGCTGACGGCGGTAGGCCGCCAGGTCCACCACCTTCCCGGCAGGAGACGGGGCGCAGGAGGAGGTGCGGGACCGCCGGGTAAAGCATACCCGATCCCCGCCGCTGGCCTGCTCCTCTACCCCGCGAAAGACCGTCACATAGCGGGCATCCATACTCAGATAGGTTGTCTCCATACCGATCCCTCCTGCGTGGCCCTTGCGCGCTGCCCCGGTCCTCCGTCTGTCCCGGGCGGGGGCCTTTTCCTTTTGGACGCGGCAGCGGGGCACTTTGTTCCCCTTTGGTAAAAAGAACTTTTGTTCGACAAGATTATACAACATACGTTCGATTCTTGCAAGAGGGATTTTCCAGGTATTGTCCACTTTTTTCTGCTTACCTGTGGAAAAGGCGGGACCCGAAACGGGTCCCGCCTCTTGCTGCAAATTTACTTACCGGTGCTCGCCCCGGCTGTAAGCCACCACGGTACGGCGGTTGGGCTCAGTGCCCACCGAGTAGGTGGTGATGTCGGGGTAGTCCTGAAGCGCAGTGTGGATCACATGGCGCTCATAGGCGTTCATGGGCTCCAGCGTGACGTTGCGGCGGTACTTGACCACCTTACCGGCCACCTTGTTGGCCAGACGCTCCAGAGATTCCTCCCGCTTGGCACGATAGTGCTCGGCATCCAGATGGATACGCACCCGCTTGTTCAGGCCGCGGTTGACGGCATAGACGGTGAGCTGCTGGATGGCGTCCAGGGTCTCACCCCGGCGGCCGATGAGGGCCCCCAGGTTGTGGCCCACCAGCTCTACCTGGTAGTTGCCGCGCTCGTCCAGCTCGATGCGGGGCGTGGCCTCCGCACCCATATGGGCCAGCAGGCCGGTGAGGAAGCTGTGGATCCGCTCGGCCGCCTCATCGCCGCTCAGGTCGGCAGCAGGCTCCGCAGCGGGGACAGGCTCAACCACAGACTCAGGCTGTACCGGGGCAGCGGCCGGGACCACCTCTTCCACGGGAGGAGCGGAAACCACGGGGGCCTCCTCTACCTCGTCCGGGGCCTCATAGGTCACTTTCACCTTGGCAGGGCAGCTGCCGATGCCCAGAAAACCGGACTTAGCCCGCTCCAGGACCTCCACCGAGACATCGTCCCGGTCCAGGCCCAGCTTGGCCAGAGCCGCCTCTACGGCGGCCTCCTCCGTCTTGCCGGTGCTCTCAATCCATTTCAGCACGGCTTATCCCTCCTTGCTGTCGTCTTCCGGGGAAGTCTCCTCCTCGGACTCCGGGGCATAGGGCGCCTCGGCCACATCGTCTGCGGACTCATTTTCCACCGCGGGAGTCTCCGGTGTGGAAATCTTGGGCTCCTCCACAGGCGTCACAGGTTTCTCTTCTTCCACCACGGGAGTCTGTACCGGCTCCTCGGCCTTCTTTTTGCGGCCGAAGAGGGACTTCTTCTCCTCCTGGGTGTCCTGGGCCTGCTTGGCGTTGTCCCAGTCCCGGTCGGGATCGTGGTAGGGGGTGGGGCCGTCGGGGCTGAAGCGGTTGGGGTCATAGGCCCGGCCACGGGCATAGGAGCGCAGTCCGATGCCGCTGACCGAGATGACGGCGGTATCCTTGTTGTCCTTTTCCATGGACTCCAGGATTTCCTTCTTCTTCTTGCCCTTGGCGTGCTTGGCCTCCTCGATGCGGCGGGCCCGCTCCTCCGCGGCCAGGCGCTTGCGCTCCTTTTCCTCTTCCTTCTCCAGGCGCTCCCGCTCGGCTGCCTTGGCGGCGGCCTCCTCGTAGTCCTTCTTGAGCATCTTGCCGCAAATGAACTCCTGCACCATGGAGAGCAGGTTCTGGATGATCCAGTAGAGACACAGGGCCGCGGGCATGGAGAAGCCGATCCACAGGGAGATCAGAGGCATGGTGATGAGCATGGTCTTCATGGTGGGGTTGTTCTGGGCGTCGGCCGACTGCTTGTTCACCGCGTTGGTCTTCTGGGAGATCAGGGAGAAGATGAAGCCCGACACCGCGGAGATCACGGGCAGCAGGAACAGGGCAAAGCCCCCGCTGATGGTCCAGAACTTGAGCTGGGGCACCAGAGCCAGGTTGAAGATGCCCAGGAAGTCAAAGTTGATGGGGAAGATATTGGCGCCCTCCCCGGCCACGGCCTGGACCGCCGCCATGTTTTCCGGGGTAATGAGGGAGGACAGGTACAGCTGATGATAACCGCCGTTATTGAAGGCCTCGCCGGCGGTCTTGATCCAGTTCTGGTCAAAGGCCACCTGGCCCCAGTTGAGCACATCGGCGATAGCGCTCAGGTTGTTCACATCCACGTTCATCAGGTAAACCAGAGGCTCGCGGATGATGGAGTAGAGGGGCAGCAGGATGAACAGGGGGATAAAGGACCACAGGCAGCCGCCCATGGGGTTGACCTTTTCCCGCTCATAGAGCTTTTGTACCTCTGCGTTGTAGCGTTCCCGGTCCTTGCCGTACTGCTTTTGCAGCTTCTGCATCTGACCGGAGAGCATGTTCATCTGGATCATGCTCTTCTTGCCCTTGAGCTGGAAGGGGAAAAGGATGATCTTCACCACCAGCGCAAAGAGGATGAGGGCCAGGCCGTAGCTGCCCGTCATCTGATAAAACGTGTTAAGCACCCATACAAAGGGGGAGAGGAGAATTTTCATGTGTCAGCCTCCAAAGTGATAGTCACGCGCGGGATGGGGGCGCTGGGATACATTTGGAAGACAAACGGCTCAGGGAACGGGGTCATACTGGATGCTCTTCTGCCGGTGAAAGGGATGACATTTCAAAATCCGGCGCAGGGCAAGCCAGCCCCCCCTGCACGCGCCATACTTCTCCACCGCCTCCAGGGCATAGGCCGAGCAGGTGGGGATAAACCGGCAGCAGGGGGGACGCAGCGGGGAGATGTTGGCGCGGTAAAAGCGGATCAGGGCCAAAAGGAGACCCTTCATACGCTCTCCCTCCGGACCAGTCCCAGCTTGTCCATGGTCTTGAGAAGCTGCCGCTCGATCTCCCGATAACGGGCGAAGGAGGCACGCACCCGCGCCACCACCACGATGTCATAGCCCACCTGGAACTGCCCCTCATGGAGCCGGTAGGCCTCCCGGATGCGGCGGCGGGTCCGGTTGCGGACCACCGCCTTGCCCACCTTGGTCCCCACGGTCAGGCCCAGCCGGTTCTTCCCCAGCTTGTTCCGGCGGCAGTATACCGCCACACAGGGCGAGACCGCCGACTTTCCCTTACTGTAGAGCCGGCGGAATTCGTGGTTCAATTTGAGCGAGACGGTATCTTTCACGGCGCTTCCCCTTTTTTCTTTCCCGGGGAAGGGAGGACCAGCCTCTTTTCCCCATGATGCTACGCAGGGGCGGTGGGATGAAACTCCCCCGCCCCTTGTTATGACGCTATGCCGTTTGTTTCCCGGAGCGCGAGCTGTTCCAGCTTAGTGGGACAGACGGGCGCGGCCCTTGGCGCGGCGACGAGCCAGCACCTTGCGGCCATTCGCGGTGGCCATGCGCTTACGGAAGCCGTGCACTTTGGAGCGCTGGCGCTTCTTGGGCTGATAGGTACGAACCATTTCCGGTACACCTCCTGTACTTATTCTGGCAGGTTTTCCACCTGCCCGCCACAACGGCCGGATTCCGGCCGCGGTCGTCAAAAGGAAAAATGCTTTACACCAGATAAGGACATGGTGCAATCTGTATTATAGCGTATGAAGAAATGCCCTGTCAACACCATTTTTCTGTCTTTTTGGGCTTCATTTTTTCCACTTTTCCACATCCACGCTATATCTTGTACCCGCTGATCCAGTTTTCCACAACCCTATTTATTATTTTAAAGGTATATGTGGAAAACTCGTTGCCTTGCTGCGGTTTGTCTGGTATAATAAAATGTCAACATATAGAATTGGGGAAATGGACCCTTCCGGCCTCCGGGCCCTCCCATTTCTCCCCCAAGGGGTGGTCTTACTCATGAATTCTCCAGCGGACGTCTGGGCTAAAATACTCTCCCTCATGGAGGCGGACATGACCGCCACCACCATCAACACCTGGTTCGACGACGCCAAGGCCGTCTCCCTGGACGCCAACCGCTTCGTCCTCCACACACCCTCCAATTTCAAGCGGGACATCATCCTCTCCCGCTATCTTCCCTCCATCAAAAAGGCCCTCCACGAGCTCTTTTCCTCCGAATTTGACGTGGTGGTCCTGGGCGAGGGGGAACTGCAGGAGTTCACTGAGACCGCCAAGCCGGTGGACGACGGCTCCTTCATGCCCGGCACCGAGGACTATACCTTTGAGCGCTTTGTCGTGGGCTCTTCCAACAAATTCGCCCACGCCGCTGCCCTGGCCGTGGCCGAAAACCCCGCCCACAGCTATAACCCCCTCTTCATCTACGGGGAATCCGGCCTGGGCAAGACCCACCTGCTCTACGCCATCGCCCACCGGATCCACCAGAACCACCCGGACTTCCGGGTCATCTACCTGAAGGGGGACACCTTCACCAACGAGCTGGTCCAGGCCATCCGGGAAGGCCGCAACGAGGAATTCCGGGAGAAATACCGCTCTGCCGACGTCTTCCTCATGGACGACGTACAGTTCATCGCCGGACGAGAGTCCACCCAGGAGGAGATGTTCCACACCTTCAACACCCTCTATGAGGCCGGACGCCAGATCGTCTTTACCGCAGACCGTCCCCCTAAGGAGATGCTGCGCCTGGACGACCGGCTGCGCACCCGGTTCGAGTGGGGCCTGCCCGTGGACATCCAGCCCCCCGACTACGAGACCCGGGTGGCCATCATCAAAAACAAGGCCATCCGCCGGGGCATGAACCTGCCCGAGCCCGTCCTTCAGTATATCGCGGACAACATCACCTCCAATGTACGCCAGATCGAGGGCACCGTCAACAAGATCCTGGCCTTCCAGGAACTGATGGGGGAGAGCGTGGACGTGGACACCGTCATCCGCGCCGTCCGGGACATGTGCAAGGACAAGGCCGATTTTCTCCCCTCTCCCGATGTCATCATCGAAGAGGTGTGTAAGTTCTATAACATCGAAAACGACGCCCTCCGGGGACAGGGCCGCACCAAGGATACCGCTCTCGCCCGGCAGATCGCCATGTACCAGATCCGCCGCATGACCAATCTCTCCCTCAAGGAGATCGGTAAGGAATTTGAGGGCCGGGACCACACCACCGTCATGCACTCCATCGACCGGGTGGAAAAACTCATGAAGACCAACCCCGAAGTGGCCGAGATCATCAAAGATCTCAACTCCAATATCAACGCCCGCTACGACAATTAAAGCCGCCTTTTCCACCCCGCAGACCCACTGTGTGGAGGGAGCGGCGGCCCGCCGCCGCGGTAATTTTCCACTTTTCCACATCTCCACCGCAAATTGTGGGCTTGTGGACAATTCCCTGTGGAAAACCTGCGGCCGCCCGAAAAGGGTGTGGAAAGCACCCTTTTTTATCCACACCCCCTGTGGACGGGCAAATCTTAGCGCCGCAAGCAAAACATCCACTTTTCCACATAATTTTCCCCTACTGCTATTACTACGAACTTATTACCCTCTCCTTTTCTCCCCATCGGAGGCCAGGAGCACCGAAACGGAGGTCCCATCTCAATGAAATTCTCCTGCGAAAAAGCCCTTCTTCAGGCAGCCATCAGCACAACGTCACGTGCTGTGTCTCCAAAGAGCTCCATTCCAGCTCTGGAAGGTATCCTGTTAGAAGCCGATCAGGAACTCAGACTCACCGGCTACAATCTGGAAACCGGTATCCGCACCACCGTACCCGCCGAAATCCGCGCCAAGGGTACCCTCGTCCTGGGGGCGCGTCTTTTTGGAGAGATCATTCGTAAGCTCCCCGACGACATCGTGGAATTTACCGCCGAACACTATATGGTCAACATCAAATGCGGCATGAGCGAATTCAACATTCTGGGCACCGACCCGGAGGAATTTCCAGAACTTCCCACTGTTGAGTACCAAAACTCCCTAGAAATTGGGCAAAATAAGCTAAAATCCATGATTTCCCAGACCCTCTTCGCCGTCAGCGACAACGAGAGCCGCCCCATCCACACCGGCTCCCTCTTTGAAGTGAGCCAAGACGGCCTCACGATCGTATCGGTGGACGGCTACCGGTTAGCCCTGCGGCACGAGAGTATCAAAAAAAAGGAAGGAGCGGAAGAATTTTCCTTTGTTGTGCCCGGTGCCGCCCTCTCCGAGGTGGAAAAAATCTGCTCCGATGTGGAAGAAACTGCCTCGATTACCCAGGGTGCCCGCCATGTGATGTTCAAAGTGGGGGAGACCATGCTGGTCTCCCGCCGGTTGGAGGGCGAATTCCTGGCCTACCGCCAGGCCATCCCCCGCAACAATTCCATCAAGGTAGAGGGAGACACCCGTGCCCTCCTCTCCTCCATCGACCGTGTCTCCCTCATCATCAGTGATAAACTAAAAAGCCCGCTTCGCTGCGTTTTTGAGCAAAATATGCTGAAAATCAGCACAAAAACGGCCATTGGAGACGCAGCCGACCAGTGCCCCATCGACGGGGACGGCGGCGGTCTGGAGATCGGCTTCAACAACCGCTATCTCATGGACGCACTGAAAGCGGCCCCCGCCGACCGGGTCCGGCTGGAGCTGACCACCAGCGTGTCCCCCTGCGTGATCCTGCCCGCCGAGGGAGAAGAAAACTTTCTGTATATGGTCCTGCCCGTCCGCCTGAAGGCCGGGGAATAAGGGAGAGCCGCACGGGGCGCATAATTATGCAGTCCCGTGCAGGAGAAAGGAAGCACACATGCAAGAAAAGGAAGTAGCCATTACCACTGAATTCATCAAACTGGAGGCCTTTCTCAAGTTTGCCGGGGCCGTGTCCACCGGGGGAGAGGCCAAGAACCTGATCCAGGACAGCCTGGTGCGGGTCAACGGCGAGGTCTGCACCATGCGGGGCAAGAAGCTGCGCCCCGGTGACACCGTGGAGCTGCGGAACGACCGGCTGACCGTGCGATGATGGTCCGCACCCTGGAGCTGGAGGGGTTTCGCAATTACCGCTCCTTTTCCGCCGACTTCGCCCCGGGCGTCAACGTGATCTACGGGGAGAACGCCCAGGGCAAGACCAATCTGCTGGAGGCGGTGCGCTACCTCTCCGGGGCGCCCTCTCACCGGGCCAGGAGCGAGGGGGAGCTCATCGGCTTCGACGTTCCCTCCGCCCGCATCTGCGCCCAGCTGGAGAGCCGGGGGCGGGACTTCAAGGTGGAGGTACAGCTGACCCGGGGCCGGCGCCGGCGGATGACCTCCAACGGCGTGCGGCTCAAGACGGCGGGGGAACTATCCGAGCGGCTGCACACCGTGCTCTTCTGTCCGGAGGACCTGATGCTCATCCGGGCCGGAAGCGCCGAGCGCAGGCGTTTTCTGGACCAGTCTCTCTGCCAGCTGCGCCCCCGGTATGCCGCCGCCCTGGCCGAGTATAACCGTCTCCACGAGCACAAGCGGCGCATCCTCCGGGACTGGGAGGAGAAGCCCTCCCTCCTGGACCTGCTGCCCGAGTTCAATGACCGCATGGCCCGCTGCGGGGCGATCCTGATCCATTACCGGGCCCACTTTATCCGCAAGCTGGCCCAGTTTGCCGCCCCCATCCACGCGGAATTCTCGGGGGAGCGGGAGAAGATGACCCTCTCCTATGAGACGGTCAAGACGGTGGAAGATCCCCTGATCCCCACCCGGGAGATCTATCCCAGACTGCTGGAGCACCAGGAGAGCCACCGCCGGGCCGAGCTGGAGAGCCGCACCTGTCTCTCCGGGCCCCACAAGGACGACTTGCTGGTCTCCATCGACGGGCGCAGTGCCAAGCAGTTTGCCTCCCAGGGGCAGACCCGCACTGCGGCCCTCTCCCTCAAGCTGGCCGAGCGGGAGCTCCACCAGGAGGACATGGGGGAGTGGCCAGTGCTGCTGCTGGACGATGTGCTCTCCGAGCTGGACCAGCGCCGGCGGGACTTCGTGCTCCGGCGCATCCGGGGCGGACAGGTCTTCATCACCTGCTGTGAGGAGGAGGCTCTGGACGGCCTGGGGGAGGGGAGGACCTTCCACATCCGCGCCGGCGCGCTGGCCGACTAGCCCCCGCCGGGAGAGAGGAACGCAATATGATCCTAGTGCTCTTTACGCTGCTGCCCCTGCTGCTGGGGGCGGCGCTGGAATATACCGTCTGCCGCCTCACCATGCGGGAGACGGGACGGGGATGGCGTCTGCTGCGGCTCTTACGCCTCCTTCCGCCCCTGGGGCTGCTGGGGATCGCCTGGGCCATCGGGGCAGGGCGCTGGCGCCTCTGGCAGAGCCAGCAGGTCTCCCCTCTGACCCAGATCATTCTGTTTCCCGGCGTGCCCGCCCTCTTTGCCCTGCTGGGCATGGCGCTGGGCTGGCGGATCTTCCGCCGCCGCTGGAGTCCCCGAATTGTAGAGGAGGAATAGCGCCGTGTATCTGCATCTGGGCCAGTCCGTGGTGGTCCCCTTCCGGGACGTGGTGGGGATCTTTGATCTGGACAACACCACCGCTTCTCACCGCACCCGCAGTTTCCTCACCCGGGCCGAGAAGGAGGGACGGGTGGTCAACGTGTCCGAGGATCTGCCCAAGTCCTTCGTGCTCTGCGTGGGACGGGACGGCAGGCGGACCGTCTACATCTCCCAGCTCTCGCCGGCCACACTGCTGCGCCGGGCCGAGAGCAATACCTTTGATACCTGAGGTCCGTTCTGCCCCCAACGGGGCGGCGCGCCCCTTTTATCCGGAAGCGCGATTCCGGGGAGCTCTCCCGGAAGCGCTTCCCGTGTTTTGTTATTTCCCATCCCAAACTGGAGGTTTTACATTATGTCTGAAGAACTGGAACTGAATTCGACCCAGGTGGACCACGAGTACACCGGCTCCGAGATCCAGGTCCTGGAGGGTCTGGAGGCGGTGCGCAAGCGCCCGGGCATGTATATCGGCTCCACCTCCTCCTCCGGCCTGCACCATCTGGTGTACGAGATCGTGGACAACGCCATCGACGAGGCCCTGGCCGGCTACTGTGACGATATCTCGGTCACCATCCAGGAGGGGGACGTGATCCGCGTCACCGACAACGGCCGCGGTATCCCCGTGGATGTCCAGCCCCAGACCGGCAAGCCCGCCCTGGAGGTGGTGTTCACCATCCTGCACGCCGGCGGCAAGTTCGGCGGCGGCGGCTACAAGGTCTCGGGCGGCCTGCACGGCGTGGGTGCCAGCGTGGTCAACGCCCTCTCGGAGTGGTTGGAGGTCCAGGTCCACAAGGACGGCAAGATCTATGAGATGAAGTTCTCCCGGGGCCATGTGACCCAGGACATGACCGTAGTGGGGGAGACCGACCGCCACGGCACAGTGGTCACCTTCAAGCCCGACCCTGAGATGTTCGAGGACACGGTGTACGACTACGATATCCTCCACACCCGCATGCGGGAGGAGGCCTTCCTCAACGCCGGCGTGCGCATCCGCACCGCGGACGAGCGTCCCGGGCAGGAGCAGGAAGACACCATGCACTACGCCGGCGGTATCCGGGAGTTTGTAACCTACATCAACCGGAACAAGACCCCCCTCCACGGCGATGTGATCTACATTGCCGGCCAGAAGGACGACGCCATGGCCGAGGTGGCCTTCCAGTACAACGACGGCTACAACGAGAACATCGTCTCCTTCGCCAACAACGTCCACACCCCGGAGGGCGGCATGCACGAGACCGGCTTCAAGACCGCTCTGACCCGGGTGCTCAACAACTATGGCCTGCAGAAAGGCATCCTGAAAAACGACGACAAGGTCTCCGGCGAGGACTGCCGCGAGGGCATCACCTGCGTCATCTCGGTCAAGCTCACCAACGCCCAGTTTGAGGGCCAGACCAAGGCTAAGCTGGGCAACAGCGAGATCCGTACCCTGGTGGACTCCATCGTCTCCGACCGTCTGGCCGAGTACCTGGAGGAGAACCCCGCCGTGGGCAAGATCATCCTGGAGAAGGCCATGACCGCCAACCGGGCCCGGGAGGCGGCCCGCCGCGCCCGGGAGAACATCCGCCGGAAGAACGCGCTGGACGGGGCTACCCTCCCCGGCAAGCTGGCCGACTGCTATGAGCGGGACGCCTCTCTCACTGAGATCTACATCGTCGAGGGTGACTCGGCCGGCGGCAGCGCCAAGCAGGGCCGGGACTCCCGCTTCCAGGCCATCCTTCCCCTGTGGGGCAAGATGCTCAACGTGGAGAAGGCCCGGGCCGACAAGGTCTACGGAAACGACAAGCTCACCCCCGTCATCACCGCCCTGGGCGCCGGCATCGGGGAGGACTTTGACGCTGAGAAGCTCCGCTACCACAAGGTGGTCATCATGGCCGATGCCGACGTGGACGGCGCCCACATCCGCACGCTGCTGCTGACCTTCTTTTTCCGCTTCATGCGCCCCCTCATCGACAAGGGCTATGTGTACGCCGCTGTGCCCCCCCTGTACAAGCTGGTGCGGGGCAAGACCACCCGCGTGGCCTTCTCCGATGAGGAGCGAGATGCCATCTCCGCTGAGATGCGGGGCGGCAATCCCAACGTGAAGGTGGAGATCAGCCGCTTCAAGGGCCTGGGCGAGATGGACCCCCATGAGCTGTGGGAGACCACGATGAACCCCCAGACCCGTACCCTCAAGCGCATCACTATGGCAGACGCCGTCAAGGCCGACGAGATCTTCACCCTCCTCATGGGCGAGAAGGTGGAGCCCCGCCGGGAGTATATCGAGCGCAATGCCAGCAAGGCCATGAACCTGGACTACTGATGCCCAGCCCGGCGGGGGGTGGAAAGCCCCGCCGGAACCATCTATCTCTTGAACGGAGTTGAGCTTTTTGGCGAGCAATAACGATTATCAGACCAAAGATATCACCTTTCCCGATCAGAAGATCGTGGAGATCAATCTGGAGCATGAGATGCAGGAGGCGTACATCGAGTACGCCATGTCGGTCATCGTGGGCCGGGCCCTGCCCGACGTGCGGGACGGCCTCAAGCCCGTCCACCGGCGCATTCTCTACTCCATGTATGAGAGCGGCCTGACCAGCGACAAGGCCTTCAAGAAGTCGGCCACCTGCGTGGGTGACGTGCTGGGTAAGTACCACCCCCACGGCGACCAGAGCGTCTATGACGCCCTGGTCCGTCTGGCCCAGGACTTCTCCATGCGCTATCCGCTGGTGGACGGCCACGGAAACTTCGGCTCGGTGGACGGCGATCCCCCGGCCGCCTACCGTTATACCGAGGCCCGCATGGCAAAGATCGCAAATGAGATGCTGCGGGACATCGAGAAGGAGACCGTGGACTGGGACCCCAACTTTGATGAGTCCCTGAAGGAGCCCCGGGTCATCCCCTCCCGCTTCCCCAACCTTCTGGTGAACGGTTCCTCCGGCATCGCCGTGGGCATGACCACCAACATCCCGCCCCACAACCTGCGTGAGGTCATCGACGCCACTATCTGCGTACTGGACAACCCTGAAGCCGAGCTGGACGACCTTATGGAGCACATCAAGGGCCCCGACTTCCCCACCAAGGGCATCATCATGGGCCGCAGCGGCATCCGGGCGGCCTACGCCACCGGTAAGGGTCACATCCGGGTGCGCGCCCGCACCGAGATGGAGGAGTTCGGCAACAACCGCACCCGCATCATCGTGACTGAGCTGCCCTATCAGGTGAACAAATCCCGCCTGGTGGAGAATATCGCCGACCAGGTCCACGACAAGCGCCTGGAGGGAATCTCCGGCCTGCGGGATGAGTCGGACGGCAAAAAGGGCATGCGCATCGTCATCGAGCTCAAGAAGGACGCCAATCCCCAGGTGGTGCTCAACCGGCTCTTTGCCCAGACCCAGATGCAGACCACCTTTGCCATCGTCATGCTGGCTCTGGTCAACAACCAGAAGCAGCCCAAGATCCTCACCCTGCGCCAGATCCTGGACGAGTACATCGCCTTCCAGGAGGAGGTCATCACCCGGCGCACCATCTTTGACCGCCGCAAGGCGGAGGAGCGGGCCCATCTCCTCAAGGGTCTGCTCATTGCCCAGGACAACATCGACGAGGTCATCCGCATCATCCGGGAGAGCTATGACAACGCAAAAGAGCGCCTGATGGAGCGCTTTGGCCTGGATGAGGTCCAGTCCCAGGCCATCCTGGACATGCAGCTCAAGCGGCTCCAGGGCCTGGAGAAGGAGAAGCTGGAGAACGAGTACGCCGAGCTCATGAAGAAAATCGCCTACTACAACGACCTGCTCTCCAACGAGCAGATGCTCCGGGGCGTCCTCAAGGAGGAGCTCACTGAGATCCGCAACAAGTATGGCGACGAGCGCAAGACCGAGATCGGCTTCGTGGAGGACGACATCGACATCGAGGACCTGATCGAGGAGGAGGAGTGCGTCTTCACCCTCACCTCCGCCGGTTACATCAAGCGTCTGCCCGCCTCCACCTACCGGGCGCAGCGCCGGGGGGGCAAGGGCATCTCGGCCCAGACCCTCAAGGAGGAGGACATGGTGGAGACCGTGTTCACCGCCTCCACCCACGATTTCATCCTCTTCTTCACCAACAAGGGCCGGGTCCACCGGAAGAAGGGCTATCAGATCCCGGAGGCGGGCCGCACCGCCAAGGGCACCAACATCGTCAATGTCCTGCCCGTGGAGAGCGACGAGAAGGTCACCGCCATGATTCACCTGCGGGAGTTCCCGGAGGACCGCTATCTGGTCATGGTGACCCGCAACGGTACGGTCAAGCGGCTTCAGCTCTCCTCCATCAACACCGCCCGCAAGGCGGGCATCCGCTGCATCACCCTGGACGAGGGAGACGAGCTCATCGCCGTGCGGGAGACCGACGGGGAGCAGGCAGTGCTCATTGTCACCCACGAGGGTATGGCCATCTGCTTCAAGGAGACCGACGTGCGCTGCATGGGCCGGGACGCCTACGGCGTGCGCGGCATCAAGCTGCGGGACGGAGACTATGTGGTGGCGGCTGCCCGGGCCAAGCGGGATCACCAGGTGCTCATGATCACCGAGAACGGCTTCGGCAAGCGCACCGAGATGGACGAGTATATCCGCGCCGACGGACCCCAGAACCGCGGCGGCTACGGCCTGAAGGGCTATCAGGTCACCGACAAGACCGGCCCCATCGCCGCCATGAAGGTGGTCAACGAGAATGACGACATCCTCATCATCTCGGACGACGGCACCATCATCCGCACCCATGCCGTGGGCATCAACGTCTATTCCCGTACCGCCCAGGGCGTGAAGGTCATGAATCTGAGCGAGGGCGTGAAGGTCATCTCCATCGCCCGTACCGAGCGGGAAGAGGAGGAGGAGACCGTTCTCCCGCCTGCCGGTGAGGAGGGCGAGAGCGCTCCGGAGGCCGCTCCCCAGGAGACGGAGGAGTAATCGGATATGCGTGAAAAGAAGACCATGAGCCGGGGGGCCAAGCAGGCCCTGGTGGAAGGGCTCATCATGGCGGTGCTGGCCGTACTGGGCGCCATCTACGGCGTGCCTAAGCTGGGAATGTTCGGCGTGGTGTGGGTGGTGGCCGCCGGGGCCATTGCCCTGGTGGACCTCTACCGGGCCCTCATCAAGAGCCGCCGGGTGGGACGGAATGCGCCCACTGCTCCGGCCGCTGCAAAGCCCGCCGCACCTCAGGCCGCCCCCGTGGAGCCTTCCGCTCCGCCCGCCCCGGAACAGCCGGAGCAGGCGGAGGAGCGCCTGCGCAAGCTCCAGTCCCTCCGGGACGAGGGGCTCATCACCCCGGAGGAGTATGAGCAGAAGCGGCAGGAGGTCCTCCGGGATCTGTAAGAGGAGTTTTCATGAAGCGAGTGACCATCTATACGGACGGAGCCTGTTCCGGAAATCCCGGACCGGGCGGGTGGGGGGCCATCCTCCAGTATGGCCCCCACAGGAAGGAGCTCTCCGGCGGTGAGGCCCAGACCACCAACAACCGCATGGAGCTCACCGGAGTCATCACGGCCCTCCAGGCGCTGAAAGAGCCCTGTGAGGTGGATCTCTATTCCGACTCGAAATATGTGCTGGACGCCCTGGAAAAGGGCTGGGCCAAGGGCTGGCGTGCCCGGGGATGGGTAAAGTCCGACAAGAAGCCCGCCCTCAATTCCGACCTGTGGGCGGTGCTGCTGGACCTGTGCGACTATCATACAGTCCATCTCCACTGGGTGAAGGGCCATGCCGAAAATCCCTTCAACAACCGCTGCGATGAGCTGGCGGTGGCCGAGAGCCGGAAGTTCCGGTAGGAGGCGCGCCTATTCGGCGGGAACCCCTCTTTCTTTTCGAAAAGAAAGAGGGGGGAAAGAAAACGCCGGAGGGGGAACAGGAATGATCCCCCCTCCGGACCTCCCCTTCAGTGCATCCCCGGCGGAAAAGGGAGACCAGCGTCAGCAGAGGTGCGTACCCATATCGGGGGAAGCTTTCCGCCGCTGAAGAGAGGTTTTGGTCTGGCACTTTAGGTAACGCTCAACTTCGACTGTCGTCGGGAGAGAGCAGTCAGGTTACCACCAGGCTCACCAAGTACCTGACAGGCGGAAAGGTTCTGCCTTTGGCTCACCGGACTTGTGCAATCGCAGAGACTTGAGCCCAGCCCGTTGGGGCGTACTTTGAGGGGGCGCCGGGGGAACTATCCCCCGGCCCGTTCTTCCCGCCGCTTTCTTACGGAAAAGAAAGCGGTGCTCCCGCCGGGAGGGTGCGCTCTCCAAAGTGAAGAAAAAGAGAGAGGATCGTCTTTTTGGACGATCCTCTCTCTTTTTCTTGGTATCTTACCCTTCCACCGGTTTGATAGGGCGGCAGGGGTTGCCCACGGCCACGACACCCTCCGGGATGTCATGGACCACCACGCTTCCAGCGCCGATGACGCTGTTGCTGCCGATGGTGACGCCGGGGAGCACGGTGACTCCACCGCCGATCCACACGTTATCGCCCACGGTGATGGGCTTGGCCCACTCCAGGCCGGCGTTTCGGGTGGCGGGGTCCATGGGATGTCCGGCGGTATAGAAGCCGCAGTTGGGGGCGATGAAGACGTTATCCCCAAAGGTCACCGGGGCGCAGTCCAGAATGACCAGATTGTGGTTGGCATAGAAGTGCTCCCCCAGGGTGATGTGATAGCCGTAGTCACACCAGAAGGAGGGTTCGATGGTAAAGTGTGTGCCGGTGCGGCCCAGAATGGTGCGCAGGAGGGCATTTCTGGCCTGCTGCTGGAGCGGGGGGATCTGGTTTGCCTGGTGGCACAGCTCCTTACAGCGGCTGCGCTGTGCTTCGAGAGCGGGGTCTGTAGCATCGTAGAGCAGGCCGGAGGCCATTTTTTCCTGTTCCGTCATGGGAGTTCCTCCTCCGTTGAAGTTAAGAGAAACGCTGCGCTCCACCGGGAGGGCGGAGCGCAGCGGGAAGGATCATTCGGCTTTGGGGGCGCCGCCCTCACCCTTGGGGCGGTTTCCACGGGGACGGCGGTACCGGCGGCGGGGCTTCTTGATGCTCTCCTGTCCCTCACCGCCCTCCTGAGCGGGTACAGACTCGGCGTGCTCCTTGGCCTCCTTGGCCGGTGCGGGCCGCTCACTCTTTGGCTTGGGGGGCCGGGCGGGCCGCTCCGTTCGGGGCTTGTCCCCGCGGGCCTCCTTGGCAGGCGCTTCTTCGCCCTGGGGCTTGGCCGCCTGTGCGGGCTTTTTGCTCCGGGAGCGGCGGCGGCGGGAACGCTTCTCGCCCTCACTGCCCTCTTCCGGAGCCGGGGCAGCGGGCTTGGGCTCCTCTGCCAGGGTCAGATTGGCCAGGGCGGCAGAGAGACGGTCCTCCTCACTCTCGGGGGGAGCGGTCACCTTGCGGAGCTTGGCCAACTCCTCGGGGGGCGGGGCCACATAGCCCTCGGGCCGCTTGCCCTTACCGTTGCGGACCACGCAGATCTCACAGTTGTGATAGCAGCGGGGATTTTCCGGCTCGTCATCTAGGCGGACCTTCACGGTCTCCCGCAGGAGGTTGACCTGCGAGACCGTACCCACGCCGTCGGGGGTCTCCACAAAGGACTCGTTCTTGGGCATGCGCTTGACGGCGTCCTCATAGGCGTCCTGCTCGTACTTCAGGCAGCACATGAGCCGGCCGCAGGTGCCCGAGATCTTGGTGGGGTTGAGGGAGAGGCTCTGAGTCTTGGCCATCTTGATGGAGACGGGCTGAAAATCGTCCAGGAAGCCGCAGCAGCAGAAGGGCCGCCCGCAGATGCCCAGACCGCCCAGCATCTTGGCCTCGTCCCGCACGCCGATCTGGCGCAGCTCGATGCGGGTGTGGAACACGCTGGCCAGATCCTTTACCAGGGCCCGGAAGTCCACCCGGCACTCGCTGGTGAAGAAAAAGAGGATCTTGTTGCCGTCAAAGTTGTATTCCACGTCCACCAGCTTCATGTCCAGCCCGTGGTCGGCAATCTTCTCCTGGCAGATGCGGAAGGCCCGCTCCTCCTTTTCATGGTTGCGCCGTACAGTCTCCAGATCCTTGGGGGTGGCGATGCGGACCAGGGGACGCAGAGGCTGCACCACGGCGGAGTCCTCCACCATGGTGTTGGCCTGAACGCACTCGCCGTATTCCACGCCCCGGGAGGTCTCGATGATGACCCCCTGTCCGGCCTGGACCTGGGTGCCCTTTGGATCGAAATAGTATTGTTTGCCCCCGCTTTTAAAGCGGACGCCAATGATTTCCGTCATAGTTGGAACCTCATCTATCTGGTAATTTGCGCCGTTTGGATGGAGGCCAGGCGGGCGCAGAGCCACCCGGCCAGATGACCTGCGCCGACGTAAAAGCCGCAGGCGGTGCGCAGCTCCTCCAGGACCCGAATGGCCTCCAGCATAGCCCGGGGGGAGAGGGCAGACGCCAGGGAGGCCGCGGCGGCGCGGCGCTGGGGGTCTTCCTCCTGTCCGGCCCCGGCACGCTGGACCAGCGCGTCCCGCAGGAGGAGCACAGTCTCCCCCATGAGGGCGGCCAGATCGTCCCGTTCCCACTTTTCCAGGGAAATGCACAGCTCGGCCAGGGCCAGCTCGTCCCCGGCGGAGAGACGCTGGGCCAGCAGCAGGGCAGTGTCCCGCAGGCGGGAGTCCACGGCGGCCGTTCCCTCCAGCTCGGCCACAGCCCGTCCCAGCAGGCCCTCACACCGCCGGGCGGCGGCCGAGAGCTCCTCCCGGCTGCGCTGGGGATAGCGGGCATATAAAAAGGCCTCCGCCTCTGGCAGAGAGACGGGGGAGAGGGTCAGGGTCTCACACCGGGAGCGCACGGTGGGGAGCAGGGCGGCCGCGTTTTCGGTGAGCAGCAGAAAAGCCGCGTAGGGCGGTCCCTCCTCCAGCAGCTTGAGCATGGCGTTCTGGGCGCTGGGATTCATGGTATGGGCGCGCTCCAGCAGATAGACCTTGCGCGCGGCCTCATTGGGCCGGATATAGGCGTCGGTGCGCAGGGCGCGGATCTGGGCCACGTTGATGTCGCCATCGGCCCCGGCGCGCACAATGTCCGGATGGATGCCGCCCATGGCCTTGCGGCAGCCCGAGCAGTGCAGGCAGGGGGCCTGCTCCGCGGGACCGGAGCACACCAGCGCGGCCGAGAGCAGAGCGGCCAGGGTGCGCTTGCCCGAACCCGCCGGACCGCTGAGAATGTAGGCGTGGGAGAGGCCCCGCCGGGCAGTCTGGAGGTCCAGCTGCCGCTTGAGGGGACCGTTGCCCGCCAGCGCGTGGAGATCCATCCTTACACGCGCTCGAACCGCTCGATGTCCACCACGAAGATGGTGGCGCCGCCCACCACGACCTCCACCGGCATGCTGGGATAGTAGCCGTAGCTCATCTCAGAGGTGGTGGGGATCATCTGCTTGCGGCTATGGGACTGCTCCTTGATGATGTCAATGACGGACTGGACCTTCTCCTCGTCCACGCCCACCAGGATGGTCACGTTGCCTGCCATCAGGAAGCCGCCGGTGGTGGCCAGCTTGGTGGAAGAGAACCCGTGCTTGGTCAGAGACTGGGTGACCGCATTGGCGTCGTCATGGTTGATGATTGCAAGGATCAGTTTCATAAGTAATCCCTCCTCGGAATAAAAGACAGGGGGCCCCGGGCCACACACCGTCAGGGGAGAACCACTTCCATGTCTTTCTCCATATTATAACCTATTTGCGATAAATATGCGATAGTTTTTTTCGTTACACGCTCTCCCGGGGCGAGAACGGGGACGCCCGGGGGATAGGGTGCCACCTGGGAGGCGGCGATCTCACCCAGGGCCGCGCCGACCGGGAGGGACCGGGTGGAGGAGAAGCGGGCCTGCCGGGGGGAGAGGGCCTGCTCCGGCGCCGGGGCCGGGGGCAGGGGCGGGAGTTCAGAGAGGGGAGGCTGATGGGCCCACACGGCGGAGAGGGCCTCCTCCAGCCGGGCAAAATCCGCCTCCGTGTCGGCGGCGGTACAGATGAAGACCACATGACGGGCATCGGCCATCTCAGGGTAGACCCCCAGGTCTTGCAGGGCCTTCTCGGCGGCAAAGCCGTCGGCGCAGCGGAGGACCAGCCGGGTGGGGTCCAAGGGGGCCTGCTCCGGGGTGAGGGCGGGGAAGCGGCGGCGCAGGCGGGCTACCTGCTCGGCGGTGCGCCGGAGAGCGGTGCGGCCCTCCTCCTCCATCCAGGCCCGGGCGGCGTCCAGGGCGGCCATCATGGGGTAGGAGGGGGAGGAGCTGCCGTAGAGGGAGGCCGCCCGGCGCAGCTCGTCCAGGGAGAAGCGGGAAGAGAAGAGAAGGGCGGACTGCCCGGGGGCGGGCAGGGTCTTATGGGCCGAGACCACCGCCACGTCGGCCGCGGCCAGGCTCCGGTCCTCCAGAAAGGGCAGATGGGCCCCGTGGGCCCCGTCTACCAGGAGCAGCGCACCGTGGGCATGGCAGACCCGGGCCAGGGCGGGCAGATCGGAGCACACCCCGTAGTAGGTGGGAGAGGTGACGCACACGGCCCGGACAGCGGGGTGGGCCTCCAGAGCCTCCTCCAGGTCCCGGGGGGAGATGGGGCCGGTGACCTCGCCCTCCCGGAGCCAGGGGCGGAAGAGATAGTGGGGGTGGAGATCCAGCAGGGCCATGGCGTTGAAGGCCGAGCGGTGACAGCCCCGGTCCACCAGGACCTGGTCCCCCGGGCGGCAGGCCAGGGTAAAGGCGGAGAGGACGCCCTGTGTGGAGCCGCCGGTGAGAAAGAGACAGTGGGCGCTGCCAAAGGCGCGGGCCCAGAGGTCCTCGGCGGCCTCGATGGGACCGCCGGACTCAAAGAGGTTGCCGGTGGGGGGTAGCTCAGTCACATCCAGGGCCGCGGCGGGGGAGAGCTCCGGCAGGGGGAGAAAGTGGCCCTTGTGGCCGGGCATGTGCATTCGCAGGGGGCGCTGTCCGGCAAAGCGGCGCAGGGCATCGCAGAGGGGCGTCTGGTTCATGGGGGGACCTCCTGTGAGAAAAATGGCATTTGATATGGTTATAGCACAGCCCTTCCCAAAAGAAAAGAAAGTTTTCCACATTTGCATGTGGAAAACTTGGGGGAAAAGTGTAAAACTAATGTTCCATTGAAAAGAGAAAAAGGGAGCACTCCAAACGGAGTGCTCCCAAAGGGTAAAAATTAGTCGGCCAGAGCGGCGGTGATGATGGCCATGGAGTAGACCTCCTGGGCGTTGCAGCCGCGGGAGAGGTCGTTGATGGGGGCATTCAGGCCCAGCAGGATGGGGCCGTAGGCGTCGAAGCTGCCCAGACGCTGGGCAATCTTGTAGCCGATGTTGCCGGCGTTGATGTCGGGGAAGATGAAGGTGTTGGCGTGACCGGCCACCTTGGAGTCCTTGCACTTGGTGCGGGCCACGTTGGGGGACACGGCGGCGTCGAACTGGATCTCGCCTTCCACGGGCAGATCGGGAGCGGCAGCGCGGATCTTGGCAGTGGCGTTGCGGACCTTGTCCACGTCCTCGCCGGCGCCGGAGCCCAGGGTGGAGTAGGACAGCATGGCGACCTGAGGATCCACGCCGAAGATCTTGCCGCACTGAGCGGCCTCCAGGGCGATCTCCACCAGATCATCCTCGGTGGGCTTGATGTTGATGGCGCAGTCGCCCATCACCAGGACCTCGTTGCCGCCGGTAGCGGAGGGACGGACCATGATGAAGCAGGAGGAGACGATCTTGTTGCCCGGCTTGGTCTTGATGAGCTGCAGGGCGGGACGCACAGTGTCGGCGGTGGAGTAGGTGGCGCCGCCCAGCAGAGCGTCGGCCTCGCCCATCTTCACCAGCATGGTGCCGAAGTAGTTGCCCTTCTTCAGGTAGCCGCGGACCTGCTCCTCGGTCATCTTGCCCTTGCGCAGCTCCACCATCTTCTGGACCATCTCCTCCATGCGGGGATAGGTCTCGGGATCCACGATCTCGGCGCCGCGGATGTTGAAGCCGGCCTCCTCGGCGGCGGCGCGGACCTCATCGGGGTTGCCCACCAGCACGGGGGTCAGCCAGGTACCGGCCAGCAGACGGGCGCTGGCCTCCAGGATGCGGGGATCGGTACCCTCGGTAAAGACGATCTTCTTGGGGTTTGCTTTCAGCTTTGCGATTAGCTTGCCAAACATTGTCGTAACGCCTCCATAAAGTTGGTTCATAGGGGTTTAAATATGGTGTTACCTATTATACACCATTTTCAGGAATCTTCACAATGGACAAAAACGAAAAAATCCAAGAAAATACCCCTTTACTTTTTGTATTTACTACGCTATACTATACACGCTGTTTTTTGGATTTCTCCGGTAAAACCTGCTGTGCAGGAGTGGAAGATCCTCTTTTTTGGTTACTTTTTTGCGATTTTGAGAGGGGTATCGACTATGCATTCGGATTTTTCCCGCTGCCTTTCCCTGCTGCGTCAGGAGAAGGGGATCTCCCAGCGCGCCGCGGCCAAGGATCTGGGGATCAGCCAGGCCCTGCTGTCCCACTATGAGAACGGCGTGCGGGAGCCGGGACTTGCCTTTGTAACGCGGGCCTGTGACTACTACAACGTGTCGGCGGATTTTCTGCTGGGCCGCACCCTGACCAAAAACGGTGCCACCATCGTCTCGCCCGACGAGCTGTATGACTATTCTACCGAGAAGGACAATGTGCTCCACGGGAGCATCGTGGCCACCCTGAACAAGAAGCTACTGGTCAACTCCATCAGCGTCCTCTTTGACCTGCTGGGTAAGACGGGCTGCAAGGGGGCGGTCAAGGCCGCGGCGGAGTATCTCTCCACCGCCATTTATACCCTCTTCCGCCATCTCTACCGGGCCCCCGGCACCCAGAATGAGGACTTTTTTGCCGTGCCTCCGCTGTCCTTTACCGCGGGCGTGGCCCAGAGCGATCTCATCTACGCCCAGTGTGCCTATGTGGAGTCCCTGGAGGAGCACCGCAGGGAGAAGGGCGAGTTCCCCAGCATGAACCACGACGCCCTGATGGAGAACTATCCGGGCACCTACCAGTCTCTGCTCCAGATCATCCACAATACGGGCGGGCGGATTACCGCTTGCGTCCAGGAGCGGAAAACGATAAAATAAGGGGCATAAAATACCGCATCGGCCTCCGGAACGTGTCCGGAAGGCCGGTGTTTTCTCTCCAAAACGGCGGAATATCCGGCCGTGGCGGGATACACGCCGCCGGAGCCCACAGGCCCCGCGCGGACATTTAGACGGAGGTTTCTGTATATGCGCGACCAGAGCAAGATCCGCAATTTCAGTATCATCGCCCATATCGACCACGGGAAATCCACCCTCTCCGACCGGCTCATCGAGAAGTGTGACGCCGTCTCCCAGCGGGAGATGGAGAGCCAGCTGCTGGATAACATGGATCTGGAGCGGGAGCGTGGCATCACCATCAAGGCCCGGGCGGTCAAGCTCAATTACAAGGCCCAGGACGGGGAGGAGTATGAGCTCAATCTCATCGATACCCCCGGCCACGTGGACTTCAACTATGAGGTCTCCCGCTCGCTGGCGGCCTGTGAGGGCGCCATCCTGGTGGTGGACGCCGCCCAGGGCATCGAGGCCCAGACCCTGGCCAACACCTATCTGGCCCTGGAGCACGACCTGGAGATCCGCCCGGTGGTGAACAAGATCGATCTGCCCGCCGCCGACCCTCAGAAGGTCAAGCACGAGATCGAGGACGTCATCGGCCTGCCCGCCATGGACGCACCCGAGATCTCGGCCAAGGTGGGACTCAACATTGACGCAGTGCTGGAGGACATCGTCCACAACATCCCCGCCCCCAAGGGCGATCCGGATGCCCCCCTCAAGGCCCTGATCTTTGACAGCCAGTATGACGCCTATCGGGGAGTCATCGTCTATTTCCGGGTCATGGAGGGCACCATCCGCACCGGGATGAAGGTCAAGATGATGGCCTCTGGTGCCTCCTACGAGGTCATCGAGTGCGGCTGCCTGCGTCCCCTGGGGCTGGAGCCCACCGACAGCCTGTCGGCCGGCGAAGTGGGCTATTTCACCGCCTCCATCAAGAACGTGAAGGACACCCGGGTGGGCGACACCATCACCGGCGTGGAGCATCCCGCCGCCGAGCCCCTGCCCGGCTACCGGCCCGCCCAGGCCATGGTGTACTGCGGCGTGTATACCGAGGACGGCTCCAAGTACCCCGATCTGCGGGACGCGCTGGAAAAGCTCCAGCTCAACGACGCATCCCTCTCCTTTGAGCCGGAATCCTCCGCCGCCCTGGGCTTCGGTTTCCGCTGCGGCTTTTTGGGCATGCTCCATATGGAGATCATCCAGGAGCGGCTGGAGCGGGAGTTCGACCTGGATCTGGTGACCACCCTGCCCTCGGTCATCTACGAGATCACTAAGACCGACGGCACCGTGGTACAGGTGGACAATCCCCACAACTACCCGGACCCCGCCCACATTGAGGAGGCGCGGGAGCCCTTTGCCAAGGTTTCCATCATCGCGCCCCCCGACTACGTGGGAAATATCATGCCCATGTGCCAGGAGCGCCGGGCGGAGTTCAAGGACATGCAGTATCTGGACACCAATCTGGTGGAGCTCCACTACTCCATGCCCCTCAACGAGATCATCTATGATTTCTTTGACGCCCTGAAGGCCAACACCAAGGGCTATGCCTCTCTGGACTATGAGGTAGAGGGCTACCGGCCCAGCGAGCTGGTCAAGGTGGATATGCTCCTCAATGGCGAGCAGGTGGACGCCCTCTCCTTTATCGCGCATAAGGAGAAGGCCTACAAGCGTGCCCGCCGCATCTGCGAGAAGCTCAAGGACAACATCCCCCGTCAGCTCTTTGAGGTGCCGGTCCAGGCTGCCATCGGCGGCAAGGTCATCGCCCGTGAGACTGTCCGGGCCATGCGCAAGGACGTGCTGGCCAAGTGCTACGGCGGCGACATCACCCGAAAGAAAAAGCTGCTGGAAAAGCAGAAAGAGGGCAAGAAGAAGATGCGCTCTCTGGGGTCGGTGCAGCTGCCCACCGAGGC
Source organism: Pseudoflavonifractor sp. MCC625 (assembly GCF_018784545.1). NCBI lineage: Bacteria > Bacillati > Bacillota > Clostridia > Eubacteriales > Oscillospiraceae > Pseudoflavonifractor > Pseudoflavonifractor sp. MCC625. The sequence continues at coordinate 227,400 of NZ_WQOJ01000048.1, forward strand.
CTTTATGGCTGTGCTCAAGCTGGACGAGGAATAAGAAGATTGGGAGCCGCCCATCAGGGCGGCTCTCTTTTTTCATGCCATCCCCTGTGGGGGTGTATTTTGCACTTTCCGCGCGGGCCGCCTTCCCGGCGGTGGGAAAGAACGGGCCGGGGGAGGTATCCCCCGGCACCCTCTCCAAGTACGCCCCAACGGGCTGGGCTCAAGTCTCTGCGATTGCAAAAGTCCGGTGGGCCAAAGGCAATGGCGGTTGCCTATGAGGTACCTGGTGAGCCTGGTGGTGTTTTGAGCAGATCTATCCCGACGGGGGTCGAAGTTGAGTGTTACCTAAAATGCCAGACCAAAACCTTCCGTCAGCGGCAAAAGGCTTTCCCGGATACGGAGGGGGAATCGTCCTCGGTCCCCCTCCGGCGTTTTCGTTCTCCCCTCTTTCTTTTCGAAAAGAAAGAGGGGTTCCCGCCGAACAGGCGGCCCGCGCGGCAATAAAAAGAAAAGATTCCCCCTCGTGAAAGATTTCCCGGTCCTGAATCGTATTCCAGGTGAAAGCGCTTTTGAAACGGAAGAAAAGGATGTGAGGCATACGAGACCGACGTTGAGCCGCCAGGAGGCGGAGCGGCTGGTGGAGACCTATTCCGATCTGGTCTTGCGGCTGAGCTATACCTATCTCAAGAGCCGGGAGGACGCGAAAGACATCTGTCAGACGGTCTTTCTCAAGCTGCTGGAGAAGCCACGGGCCTTTGACTCGCCGGAGCATGAGAAGGCATGGATCATCCGCACGGCGGCAAATGCCTGTAAGGATATGCTGAAGAGTCACTGGCACAGGACCAGGGCCGATCTCCAGGAGGCCGACGGGATGGCCTGTCCCCAGGCCGAGGAGGGAAGCCTTTTGGCGGCGGTGGAGCTCCTTCCGCCCAAATACCGGGCCGTCATTTATCTCTATTACTACGAGGGCTATACCGCCAAGGAGATCGCACAGATGCTGGGGGAACACCCGGCGACCGTATCCACCCAGCTCAGCCGGGGCCGCTCCCGGCTGCGCACACTGCTGGAACAGGAGGGTTTGGCATGAAAACCTATCATCAGTCCATGGATGAACTGCATTTTACCCCCGAGGAAAAAGAGGCCATGACAGAGCGTCTCCTGAAGGCGTCCCAGGCACCGGTACATCGGGTGCGCCCGCTTCGGCGGATGGCTGCGGTAGGTGTGGCTGCCGCGCTGGTGCTGACTGTTGGGGTGGGAGCCGCGGCCACCGGCGTGCTCAAAAGCGCGGGCGAGGCCTTTCCCGAGGTCTTCGGCGGCGCTCCCGCACAGACGGAGATCATCGACCGGATCGGCCGTCCCGTGGGCGCCAGCGACACGGCGGACGGCGTGGTCATTACGGCCGACGCCATTGTGGGCGACAGGTACAGCTACGCCATCGTCTATACCATTGCCCGGGAAGACGGGAAGCCTCTGGCCGAGGATTTGACCCCCAATGCCTTCGGCTATCTCCCCCTCCGGTTTGAAAGCGCCGATGTGGACGTGGGACAGCAGGGCGGGAGCCACGGCGCCTCCTATTTCTTTGACGCCGACCCGGAGGACAATGCGGTGCAGTATGTGGACCTGCGTACCGGGGATACCCCGCTCACGCCGGGAACGGCCCGGGCCTCCTTCCGGAACCTGTCGGTCTATACTGACAATGACTATACCAAGAGTACCCCGGTGGCCCAGGGGAAGTGGAAGATGCGCTTTGCCTTCCAGTTTGAGGATACCTCGGTAAGTCTCCCGGCTGGGCAGTCCTTCCTGCTCAATGGAATGGAGGCTACGCTGGACTCGGTGGTCCTCTCTCCGCTCTCCTTCCAGGTGAGCTACACCGTGCAGCAGGAGGTACAGTGGGACAACGCCGGAGGGAATGGCCAACAGAGCGCCCACGACCGGGAGGAGTCCCTGCGCTATCTGGAGTCCCTCCCCGTGGTACTGACCAAGCGGGACGGCACCACCATAGACCTCACCTCCAGCGGCGGGAGCATCTCCCCCCAGGGAGGTAAGACGGTGTGCCAGAAGAGCGATATTTTCTCCTCCGTCCTTTCGCTGGAGGAGATCGAGAGTATCACGGTGGCCGATCTGACCTTCCCCCTCGCGCAGGGAGAATGACCCCAAAAAAATCTCCCCCGGACAGACCGTTTTCCGTCTGCCCGGGGGACGTTCTTTATTCCCGGATGACAATGCCCAGCCGCCGGGCCAGCTCTCCGGCCTGCCAGCGGTCCACGATGACGCCCCGGAGCTCCTCCCCGGCATCCGAGAGGATCAGCCCCTCCAGGCGGCAGGTGGTGAAATCCACTCCTGCCAGCGGAGTGTGAAAGAAGCGCACCCCGGTGAGGTTGCATTCCGAGTATGCCACGCCCTTCCACACACACGAGGCCATGGAGGCCTGAGAGAGGTCACAACCGCTCCACAGTCCCCCCTTCACCCGCTGGGCGGTAAAGTTGGCATAGGAGAGCTTGCAGCCCCGGAAGGACACATGCTGGAGCCCGCATTGCTGGAAGGCGGTCCCCAGGGCCCGGCAGTCCTCCAGTGCCACCCGGCACCAGATCCCGTCGGCAAAGGTGCTGCCCGAGAGGTCGCAGTCCTGAAAGACCACGTCGGTCATCTCCCAATGGGAACAGTCGCACTCCAGAAACCGGCAGCCCTGAAAGCGCACCCCCTCCAGAGTCAGACCGGAGAGGTCGGCCCCGGTGAGGAGGGCGTGCTCCACCAGAAGACCGGAGAGGGGCTCCTGAGTTTCCGCGCTGTGGGCAGCCTGTATGGAGAAATCGGGGGCGGGAGAGAGGGTTTGCGGGAGGGATGGGGGCAAGAGTTTCATGGGACGACCTCCGAAGAAGGAATTGGTAAATTATTTGTGGCGTCTGCGCCGCCGCCAGACCAAAAAGACGATCAGGGCCAGCAGGAGGACCAGGGGTACCAGGAGGAGACGGAAGAAGGCCAGGGTATAGGTGGTGATCCCCAGGGAGGCGGTTACCCGGTCGGAGAGGGAGAGCTGGGGCGCGGAGTAGAGGGTAAAGGAGAGGTCCTCTTCGGGCAGGCCCTGGGTATGGGCGGTGTAGGAGCCATCTGGCTGCTCCTCCAGAGGAAGGGAGGAGTCGATTACATAGGGATAGTCGCTCTCCCCGGCATCCACCGTGAGATCCAGGGTACCGAAGTCCGCCCAGTGCCGGGCGGGCGAGAGAAGATAGGTAAAGGTGTGCTGCCAGTCGGCGGTGCCCTTCCGCACGCCGTCGCTCCGGGTGGTGTAGGTCACGGCCACCTCCACGGTGCTCTCTGGAGGAAAGTCTACCGTGTAGAGGAACTGAAGGGGCAGGGCGGAGGGATCGGAATTTTCGATCCATTCGGCCAGAAGGATGGGATTGTGTTCCCAGGATTCCCACAGCTCCTCCAGCTGGCGGTATTTGAGGGCCTGGATGGAATCCATATGCCCGGCAAAGCGGGTCCCATACCGTTCCTCCAGATAGGACTGAAAAACGGTGCGGAAGGGCAGCTCCTCCGTGGTCACGGTATAATTGCCCGAGACGGTATAGTCCGGCGCTCCATTCAGACCGTAGACCAGGACAGTGGCCTTCTCACTGGTACCCAGGGTCACGGAGCCGTCCTCCTCCCCGGAATAGGAGTGGATGCCGTCATAGGTCACCCACATACGCCCGCCGGAGGCAGGGAGAGTGAGGGTGTTGTCGCTCCCGTCCTGGGTGGGCGTGAGGATAAAGGTGCAAAGCGTACCGGTCTGGTCCGGGTCAAAGGTCTGAGGCTGATAGTCGGGGGATACGCCGTCCCAGATCAGCTGAAAGGGGAGGGCGCGTCCGTCAGCGGTGATGGACACGCTGGCGGGGTCAAAGTCCCACAGGGACTCCTCCAGGGAAAAGGCCATCTGGACTGCCCGGCCCTCCTCCGTGGGATTCTCCATCTGATAGCGGGCGGTGACCTGGGCCTCCAGTGAGTAGGAGTCCCCCTGGTCGATCTGAAAGGCGAGATCCTCATGGGTGACCGAAATGGGGCAGTTTTCCTCCACAGAGAGCACCTCTGAGCCGGGGGAGCCCTCCCAGCGGGTGGGAGCCGAGTTGGCCTGGGCCGGCAGGAGCAGAACCGGCACAAGCAGAGCGCAAGAGAGCAGTCGTTTCATAAGAGCCTCCTTTCCTGAGATGGATCCTTACAGGTGCATCATATCATGGATTGGAGGAGAGAACCAGAACAAAAGGGTAACAAAAGCGCACCCGCCGGGCAGGCGACCGAATTTCAAAAGCAAAATAAGCCCCCCGCAGAGATCTGCGGGGGGCCGCTCAAAGCTTTTTAAAACGCCATCTTCTCAGCCAGATAGGCCTTCAGCTCGGAGATGGGCATACGCACCTGCTCCATGGTGTCGCGGTCGCGGACGGTGACGCAGTGGTCGGCCTCCTCGGTTTCGGTGCCCACGGTCTGGAAGTCCACGGTGACACAGAAGGGAGTGCCGATCTCGTCCTGACGGCGGTAGCGCTTGCCGATAGAGCCGGCCTCGTCGTAGTCCACCATAAAGTCCTTGGCCAGCATATCGCGGATCTCCATGGCCTTGTCGCCCAGCTTCTTGGACAGGGGGAGCACCGCGCACTTGAAGGGGGCCAGAGCGGGATGGAGACGCAGGACGGTGCGCACATCGTTCTTTGCGGCGTCCACCACTTCCTCGTCGTAGGCGTCGATGAGGAAGGCCAGAGTCACGCGGTCGGCGCCCAGGGAGGGCTCGATGACGTAGGGGATATAGTGCTCGTTCTTCTCCTGGTCGAAGTAGGTCATATCCTTGCCGGAGGTGTTCTGATGCTGGGTCAGGTCGAAGTTGGTGCGGCTGGCCACGCCCCACAGCTCGCCCCAGCCGAAGGGGAAGACGAACTCGAAGTCGGTGGTGGCGTTGGAGTAGTGGGAGAGCTCCTCCGGGTCATGGTCGCGCAGGCGCAGGTTCTCGTCCTTCATGCCCAGATCCAGCAGCCACTGGTGGCAGAACTGCTTCCAGTAGTTGAACCACTCCAGCTCGGTGCCGGGCTGGCAGAAGAACTCCAGCTCCATCTGCTCGAACTCACGGGTGCGGAAGGTGAAGTTGCCAGGGGTGATCTCGTTGCGGAAGGACTTGCCCACCTGGCACACGCCGAAGGGCAGCTTCTTACGGGTGGTGCGCTGGACGTTCTGGAAGTTGACAAAGATGCCCTGGGCGGTCTCGGGACGGAGATAGACGGTGTTCTTGGCATCCTCGGTGACGCCCTGGAAGGTCTTGAACATCAGGTTGAACTGGCGGATGTCGGTCCAGTTGTGCTTGCCGCAGGAGGGGCAGGGGATCTGGTGCTCATCCACGAAGGCCTTCATCTCGGCCTGGGAGAGGGCGTCCACCGGCTTGGGCAGGGTAAAGTCGTGCTCGGCGCACCAGTCCTCGATGACCTTGTCGGCGCGGAAGCGCTCCTTGCACTCCTTACAGTCCATCAGAGGATCGGAGAAGCCGCCCACATGGCCGGAGGCCACCCACACCTGGGGATTCATCAGGATGGCGGCGTCCAGGCCCACGTTGTAGTGGTTTTCCTGGACAAACTTCTTCCACCAGGCCTTCTTCACGTTGTTCTTGAGCTCCACGCCCAGAGGGCCGTAGTCCCAGGTGTTGGCCAGGCCGCCGTAGATCTCACTGCCGGCAAAGACAAAGCCGCGGCCCTTACACAGGGCGACGATTTTTTCCATGGTCTTTTCGGTGTTCTTCATACAGATCAAACTCCTTCGCTTGTTGTTTCTGGGGAAAGAAAGGGGGACCCCGACGGCACGGTTTGAGGGGAAGCGGCGGATGAAAAAACGCCCTGAGCCGATTTCGGCTCAGGGCGAACAAAGTCCGTGTTTCCACCTGAATTCGAAGCGGCAAACCGCTCCGCACTCAAACCCAATAACGGCGGGGGACCGGCGGCGCCTACTTGGGAACTCTCCCGTTGGGGCCGCGGCTCGCGGGCGCCTTCCGCACAGCCCTTCGGAAGCCTCGCACCAGACGGCTTCTCTCTTGGGCCGGGACCATGCGTACTCTTCCCGGTCAATGCCTTGCTCGATGTTGGGGACATTCTACCACCTTTTTTTCAGGCCGTCAAGCCGGAAAACGGGGCTGTTTTTGGAGAAATGGGGATTAACTGAGCAAGAGCTCGGCATCCTCCAGGGTGAGATGGGGCTGGAGAGCTAGGGTGATGGCATATCCCAGTACCTTGGAGAGATCGGCCATCTGGGCGTCGATGTCCTTGGGGGTGACGATGAGCCCATCCCCGGCGCCCATAAGGGCCTCCGGATCCAGATTGGCGCCCCCGGCCTCGGAGAGCACGTCGGCGGCCAGGGTGGCGGCATCTACCACGGTGGGCACGCCCACCGCCAGCACAGGCACCCCCAGCGTGGAGCGGTCCAGGGCGTGCCGGTGATTGCCTACCCCGGAGCCGGGGGAGATACCGGTGTCGGAGAGCTGGACGGTCCGGCACACTCGCTTTAGGCTCCGGGAGGCCAGCGCGTCCACCGCGATGATGCAGGAGGGGCGGATGCGCTCGGCCACTGCCCGGGCCAGCTCGCCGCTCTCCACGCCAGTGGTGCCCAGCACGCCGGCCGCCAGGGCGGCCACCGGGCGGAAAGCGGCAAAGTGCTCCGGCGCACCCGAGACCAGATGGCGGGTGACCAGGGTGTGCTCCACTGTTTTGGGGCCGATGGCGTCGGGGGTGATGGCCCGGTTGCCCAGTCCCACCACCAGCACCGGCGCCTGAGCGGGCAGGGAGCCCAGCAGGGCGGTCAGTTCCGCCGCGATGGCCCGCACCGCCCGGGGGAGGGCCTCCGGTTCCCGCCGCTCCAGGCCGGAGAGCTCCAGAGTCACATATTGCCCCTCGGGCTTGCCCAGGGCCCGGGCCCCTTGATGGTCCAGGATCTCCACCCGGGTGACCGGGTAGCCCTCCCGGGTGTCGTCCCGGGCCCGCACGCCCGGAAGCGCAGTCTCCCGGGCGGCGCTCTCTTTCCAGAGGTCGTGGGCCTCCACGGCTAGGTCGGTCCGTCGCTGTAACATATGCCTTCCCCCTATATCTGGTGTTTTATCCCTATTCCGTTCCCAATAAAACCGGAAAGGGGACTACGGCCTAAAATTTTCCGAAAAAAATTCAATTTACTAGTTGCATTTTTCCCAATTGCCTGCTAAAATATAAATCTGCACGGGTGAACTGTGCGAATCGTCATCGGAGGAGGTGTTTGGTTTGCCGAATATCAAGTCTGCCAAGAAGCGTGTCCTGGTGAACAAGACCAAGGCCATGCAGAACAAGACCGCTAAGTCCGCGCTGAAGACCGACATCAAGAAGTTTGAGGCCGCGGTGGCCGAAGGCAACCGCAGCGAGGCCGATAGCGCTTACAAGGTGGCTGTCAAGGCCGTCGACAAGGCCGTGCTGCATGGTCTGCTGCATAAGAACAACGGCGCCCGCAAGAAGAGCGCTATGACCATCAAGCTGAACAAGCTGGCCTAATTGATTTGTGGTCTGAAAAAACCGTCTGCATTGCAGGCGGTTTTTTTGTCAAATTCCGTCGAACAGGGCGCAATACGTTCTATCCCGCCCAAGAGCGGGGAAAGATAGGTGGAGTGGTGCGGACGAAAAGGGGGTATGTGTGTGAAGCAAGTGCTCAACTGGCCGCTGGTGCGCTTTCTGCATGAGATCGTGGACATCTACTTCAGCAAGCGGATCTCCCGGTCTGCGGCTGAGCTGGCCTATTTTCTGATCCTGACCTTTTTTCCCATTCTGATCTGTGTCAACGCCTTTATCGGCCTGCTCCATCTGGATATCGGAGCGGTGCTCCAGGCGGCGGACGAACTGCTGCCCCGGGAGAGCCTGAGTATCCTGGCCGACTATCTCGCCTATATCAGCATCAATCAGTCCAGGGGCCTGCTGGTGGCGGGGATCATGACCACCCTGTTTGCCGCTTCGGCCGCCTTCCGGTCCCTGATGAACATTATGGATGACATCTATGACCGGCGCAGCTACCAGGGGATTCGGCAGATCGTGGCCAGCGTGGTCTTTTCCGTGCTGATGCTCATTACCATCTACCTCTCCATCGTGGTGGTCCTCACCGGGGAGTGGCTTTTCCAGCTCATTGCCCGGCTGCTGCGTCTGGAGGAATTGTGTCTGCCCTGGACCTGGCAGTGGCTGCGGTTCCTGCTGCTCTTCTGTCTGGTGATGGTATTCATCTCCCTGGTCTACCGGATGTCCGCCCCCATCGGAAAACCCCGCCCACCGGTGCTGCGGGGGGCCTTTCTAGCGGCTGTGGCACTGGTGGGAGCATCGGCGCTCTTTTCCTGGTTTATCGGCATGTCCTCCCGCTACTCCCTGGTCTACGGGTCCCTGGCCTCGGTGATCATTCTGCTGGTGTGGCTCTACCTGTGCGGAAACATCCTGATCCTGGGGAATGTGGTCAACTGCGTGTGGTATACCCATAAAAAAAAGCGTTACCTCCAGCGCCTCAAGCGGGAGGAGAACGGACGTTAAAATAGACAGCGCCCCCGCTCCGATCGGAGCGGGGGCGCTGTTTGCTTCATCAGGGGAGATAGTTATAGGGGTTGACCAGGCTGCCGTTCACATGGACCTCGAAGTGGCAGTGATTGCCGGTAGAGCGTCCGGTGGAGCCGGCCTTGGCGATGGTCTGACCCTGATAGACCTTGTCGCCCACATTGACCAGAAGGCTGGAGTTGTGGCCGTAGTAGGACTGGCGGCCGTCGCCGTGGTCAATGATGACCAATTTGCCGTAAGTGCCCTGCCAGCCGGAGTAGATGACCGTTCCGCCGTCGGCGGCAGCAATGGAGGTGCCGTAGGGGACAGCGATGTCAATGCCCCGGTGGAAGCTGTAAGAACCAAAGATGGAGCGGTAGCCGTAGCCGGAAGTGACGTTGCCGTAAGTGGGCCAGATGAAATAGCCCTTGGGCAGCCAGGAGGGACGCTCCTTGGTGCCCACCGCCACGACCTTCTCGGTGGGCTGGGTGAGAACAGTGGTGTTGGTGACCTCCCGGGCGGTCTCCTTGCCGTTGATATAGGTAACGTTGGCGGAGACCTGCTGGGTGCCGGCCGAACCGGCGGAGAGGACCTTGGTGTCTCCCTCATACATAGAGCTGTCCTCCACCTCGCGCACGGGGGCGGCAATGGACTCGGTATAGGTCACCGCATCCACCGTCTCCACCGAGAGGAAGGGGATCTCCTCCTTGATGTTGAGGACCTGACCGATCATGAGCTTGTTGACATCAATGCCGGGGTTGAGGGCCTCCAGCTCCTTCATGGTCATGCCGTTGTCAAAGGCCAGCGCCATGAAGGTATCTCCGGCCTGCACCTCATAGGTGGTCTCGCCGTTGGTGTTGGAGGTGAGGGTGGCCTGGATGTCGGCCACATCCTGCTCCACATCGGCGGAGATGTACTCCCGGGTGATGTTGACCTGATCCACAAACTTGGAGGAGATGGTATTCTCGTCCTCATAGGTAGCCTGGATGGAATCCAGGAGAGCGGTAAGAGTGGACTGATCCTCGGCCGCGCCCACCACCTGGCCGTTGACCGAGAGGACGTAGCTCTTCATCACGTCGCCGATCCGGTCCAGCAGATAGGGCTCCAGGGTGGTGGCGGGGGGGATGCTGTCCCGCTCGGAGAGAGCGAAGCGATACTCCACCTCGCCGTCCATCACATATGTATGACCCAAGATCTCAGTGGCCCGGGCCTCCACCCGATCCACCGCGCCCTCAAAGTCGCTCTTGGTGGCGACCACGCCGATGGCCTGACCGTCCACCAGCACCTGATAGCTGGGAACATAGACGGTGGCGAGCACGCCGGCCACGCCCATCAGAGTGGCGGCAGCCAGGAAGATCAGCGGGTTGAAGGAGCGCATCCAGGCCAGGGCCTGATCTACCCGGCGCACCGCGGCGGAGTTCTCCTGCAGGAAACGCTCTGCCCGCGCAAAGGCGGAATCCCGCAGGCGGCGGGGAAGGGCGGCCGCATCGGCCGCAGAAAAGCCCTCGCGCCGCGGGGCGCGGGGCTGCTGTAATAACTCGTCCATGGGAAGGACCTCCCTTTTATCGTCGTTGTGCAGGACACAAACTGGTATCAAAAGATTACAAATTGGTTACAAAGAGTAGTTTACACTGTTTTGTCCTTCCCGTCAACCCCTTATTCTTGTGTTTTTGTGCGAATCAGGTCACAAGATGGGGGAGTTTGTCTGGAATCTAAAAAATTTTGTTCAGAGATATGCAAAATGAGGCGGCGCGCCTGCCCGGCGGGGGAGCGCGCCTGTTCGGCGGGAACTCCTCTTTCTTTTCGAAAAGAAAGAGGAGGGAAAGAAAACGCCGGAGGGGGAACGAGGGCGCTTCCCCCTCCGGACCTCCCCCTCAGTGCACCCCCGGCGGTGACGGCAGACCAGCGTCCACGAGGCGTGTACCCCCTTCCGGGGTGGTTTTTACCCCTGCGGAAAGGGTTTGGTCTGGCATTTGCGGAAGCCCCCGGCCCGTTCTTTCCCACCGCTTTCTTGCGGAAAAGAAAGCGGTGCCCTCGCCGGGCAGGCGCGTTCCGAGAGTTGGCCCATACAAAAAACCGGCGCCCGCGGAGTAATCCGCAGGCGCCAGTGTTGTTTTATTCAGCGGTCTCTTCTTCCTTCTTGGTGCAGACGATGTTCAGCTCATCCAGCTGCTTGGGCTCCACGAAGGAGGGGGCGCCCATCATCAGGTCCTGGGCGTTCTTGTTCATGGGGAAGGGGATAATCTCCCGGATGGAGTCCTCACCGGCCAGCAGCATGACCATGCGGTCCACGCCGGGGGCGATGCCCGCATGGGGGGGCGCACCGTAGGTGAAGGCGTTGTACATGGCGGGGAACTTGGCCTTCACGTCGTCCTCGCCCAGACGGACCAGCTGGAAGGCCTCGATCATGATCTCAGGATCGTGGTTCCGCACGGCGCCGGAGGAGAGCTCCACGCCGTTGCACACCAGGTCGTACTGGAAGGCGGTGATGGTAAGGGGGTCCACTTCACCGGCGGCGGCCTGCTTCAGGATCTCCAGTCCGCCGTTGGGCATGGAGAAGGGGTTGTGGCAGAACTCCAGCTCGCCGGACTCCTCGCCCATCTCGTACATGGGGAAGTCCACGATCCAGCAGAACTCATAGCGCTCCTTGTCGAAGTGCTCGGGGGCCAGGGCGGCCACCTGCTTGAGCAGGACGCCGGCGGTCTTCTGGGCGGTGAGCTTCTTGCCGGCGGTCAGGCCCACGAAGGTGTTGGGCTGAAGGTTCAGCGCGGCAATGACGGCGTCCTTGATGGGCTGGACGAACTTGGCGATGCCGCCCACGATCTCGCCCTTCTCGTCCAGGCGGAACCAGTAGGCCTTCTGACCGGACTGGACCTCCACGTCGGCGCAGAGCTTGTCGATCTGCTTGCGGGTGGCGGTGAAGTTGGTGACGGGCACGGCCTTGACGGTGTTGCCCTCAAAGGGACCGAAGCCGCAGCCGGCCAGGACCTCGGTGGCATCCTGAACGGTCAGGTCGATGCGCAGGTCGGGCTTGTCGGTGCCGTACTTCTCCATGGCCTCCAGGTAGGGGATGCGCTGGAAGGGAGCGGAGGAGGCCACGTTGTAGGTGCCGTACTTGGCGAAGATGGGGGGAAGCACGTCCTCCAGCACGGCGAACACGTCCTCCTGATCGGCGAAGGCCATCTCCATATCCAGCTGGTAGAACTCGCCGGGGGAGCGGTCGCCGCGGGCATCCTCATCCCGGAAGCAGGGAGCGATCTGGAAATACTTATCGAAGCCGGAGGCCATCAGCAGCTGCTTGAACTGCTGAGGAGCCTGGGGGAGAGCGTAGAACTTGCCAGGGTGCTTCCGGCTGGGCACCAGATAGTCTCTGGCTCCTTCCGGCGAAGAAGCGGTGAGGATGGGGGTGGTGATCTCCATGAAGCCGTGGTCGATCATGGAGGCGCGGAGGGCGGCCACCACGTTGGAGCGCAGGATGATGTTCTGCTTCACGGCGGGGTTGCGCAGGTCCAGGTAGCGGTACTTCAGGCGGGCGGTCTCATCGGCCTCCCGGCTGCGGTTGATCTGGAAGGGGAGCTCGTTGTGGCGGCAGCGGCCCAGCACCTTGATCTCGGTGGGGACCACCTCGATGTCGCCGGTGGGGAGCTTGGGGTTCTTGGAGTCACGCTCCCGCACCACGCCGGTGACCCGGATGGTGGACTCCTTGTTGAGGGGCTTGACCACGTTCATCATGTCCTCGGTCTCGATGACCACCTGGGTGGTGCCGTAGAAATCCCGCAGGACCAGGAAGGCGAAGTTCTGGCCCACCTCACGGACATTCTCCAGGAAACCGGCCAGGGTAACGGTCTGGCCCACATGCTCCATGCGGAGCTCGCCGCAGGTATGCGTGCGGTTCTGTGTCATAAAATCAACTCCAAATCGTAATATAGAAAAGAAATATAACTAACTGGCTTGAAAATTTGAGGGATAGACCCCAAACATCAGTTGTGGGGATCCCGGATGGGGGTGCCCTCAGCCCGCTGGGCCAGACCCGCACGGATGCGGTCGATGGCCTCCTCCACGCTCTGGGTGAGCTGCTCGCCGGTGGCCATGTCCTTGACGGCGGCCTTGCCCTCCTTCACCTCATCCTCGCCCAGGAAGATGACATAGGGAATGCCCAGCTTGTCGGCGTAGCCGATCTTCTGCTTGAACTTCTTGTTCTCGGTGTAGAGCTGGGTGCGGATGCCCGCCTCCCGCAGCTGGGTGGCCAGGGCAATGGCGGGGGAGAGGTCCTGCGTCATGGGCAGCACCAGCACGTCGGCGGGGGCAGTGAGCAGGTCGTCGTTCAGGTACTTCTGGTCCTCCAGCACGAAGAAGAGCCGGGTCAGGCCGATGGAGATGCCCACGCCGGGGAGTTGTTTGTTGGTGTAATATTCCGCCAGGTTATCATACCGGCCGCCGGAGCAGATGGAGCCGATCTCCGGGTGGTCCAGCATGGCGGTCTCGTAGACGGTGCCGGTGTAGTAGTCCAGGCCGCGGGCGATGGTCAGGTCCACCTGATAGTTTTCCGCGGGGACGCCGAAGGCAGACATATAATTCACCACGGTGGAGAGCTCCTCCACGCCCCGGTCAAAGAGCTCGTTCTGCCCCTTGAGGGCGTTGAGGGCGGCCATGGGATCGGCGGTGGAGAGGAGCTCCAGCAGCTGATCGGCGGTGGCGGCGGGGACGGAGAACTCGTTCACCAGCAGCTCCTTGACCTTCTCGGGGCCGATCTTCTCCAGCTTGTCGATGGTGCGCATCACGTCCCCGGCCTGCTCCTTCAGGCCCAGGATCTCAAAGAGACCGTTCAGGACCTTGCGGTTGTTCACCCGGATCTGGAAGCGCTTGAGGCCCAGGGCGGTAAAGGTCTTGTAGATGATGGAGGGGATCTCCGCCTCGTTGATGATGTCCAGGGAGCCGTCGCCGATGACGTCGATGTCGGCCTGATAGAACTCCCGGAAGCGGCCCCGCTGGGCACGCTCGCCCCGGTAAACCTTGCCGATCTGGAAGCGGCGGAAGGGGAAGGTCAGGTCCCCGGTGTGGAGGGCCACATACTTGGCCAGGGGGACGGTCAGGTCAAAGCGCAGGGAGAGGTCGCTGTCTCCCTTGGTGAAGCGGTAGATCTGCTTCTCGGTCTCGCCGCCGCCCTTGGCCAGCAGCACCTCGCTGGCCTCGATGGCGGGAGTGTCCAGGGGGGTGAAGCCGTAGAGGGAATAGGTCTTGCGCAGGGTCTCCACCATCCGGTCAAACTGGACCTGCCGGGCGGGCAGCAGCTCCATAAAACCGGAAAGGGTGCGGGGTTTGATTTGAGCCATAGTGATTTCTCCTTTATAGAAGGATAGTGGATGTGACGGGATATCCGTATTGGGAGCGGGAGGATAAAAAAACGCTTTCGTCCCATCTCCTATGGGACGAAAGCGTCTGCTTCCGTGGTGCCACCCATGTTCAGCGGAGAGAGAAACCTCCGCCCTCTGGCCTTCACTGGTGCGGGAAGGGGACCGCGCCCGTCTCCGGGCCCGCTGGTAGGGCCGTCTCCCGTGTTCCTTGCCGTGGCGCGCTTGCAGCCCAAAGGCGCGCCTCTCTGTCCGGCGGTGTCCGCGGTACTTGCCCCGTCATAGCGGTCATGCCCCTCAATAGTATCCCAAACCGGGGAAAAAGTCAACTATCCTCCGGAAAAACCGGGACAAGATTAAAGGAACCGTAGGCATAGGAGAAGCTGTTGTCCGAAGAGAAGACCACCTCACTGGCGGAGTAGGAGCTGCGCAGCTCCAGACCGCCGTCGCTGCGCCCGGCGATCCAGTAGAGGAGAGGCTCCTCCTGCCCGTCCCCGGAAAAGGAGCTCAGATCAGCCTGCCAGCTCCCGTCGGACTGCCTGGACGCGGGGAAGGAGGACAGCAGCTCACCGGGCAGAGTTTCGTCCGTGGGATGGACAGCGCGGACCTCCACCTCCAGGGTGGAGAGGGTGAGGGTGGAATCAGCGGGGTAGAGGTTCAGGTCCATCCGGGTGGGAAGGGTGGTGTCCTCCGGCCCCATGCTGCAATCCCCGCTGAGGTAGAGCGTATCGCTGGAGAGGGTGGGAAGTGCCTCGGAATAGCGTGTCTCCCCCCGCAGGAGGGTCACCGACGGCTTGAGCTCCCGCCGCAGAGAGCAGGGGAGGGCGCCGGTGAGCCGCCCGTTCTCCTGGTAGGTCAGAGAGATGCTCTCCCCGGTGTCCAAGGCGAGGAGGGCGGTATCTCCGGGGGAAAACTCCTTGGGGATGAGAGAGACCGTCAGGACCAGGCCGCCGTCCTGGTCGTCCAGCACGGTCTCCACGCCGGTAAAGAGGCTGGCCTCGGACGCCAGGGCGTCCCGGATGGTGGTCTCCTGGTTGGAGAGGGAGCGGCTGAATTCCTGGTTCCAGTGGGTCACATTCTCCTGATAGTCACTGACCCGGCGGGAGAGGTTTTCCACCTCGCTGTGGAGGGAGAGGTTCATCCAGCCCAGGGCCAGAAACCCAATCCCCACGCCCAGGGCGGAGAGACGGTATCGCTTTTTGGGGTCCATAGGGGTGCCTCCTCTCTGAAAAGCGAAATGTTTTCCACAAAAAGAGCGCATAATGTGGAAAACCGGGCCGCGAGAGACGGCCCGGCTGCACTTAGGCGGTAAAAGGTTTGGTCTTGGGGTTGATGATATCTCTCCAGTCCAGATCGCCCCGCTCCAGACCGTGGATCAGCATCTCGGCGGTGGCCACGTTGGTGGCGAAGGGGATGTTGTACTGGTCGCACAGGCGGGTGATATAGTTGAGATCGGCCTCCAGATCGGTGGACTGGGGATCGGAGAAGAAGAGCACCATGTCGATCTCATTGTAGGCGATACGGGCGCCGATCTGCTGGCTGCCGCCGTGGGTGTGGGACAGGAAGAGATTGACCGGCAGACCCGTGGCCTCGGCCACCAGCCGTCCGGTGGTGTTGGTGGCGCACAGGGTGTGCTTGGACAGGATGCCGCAGTAAGCGATGCAGAACTGCACCATCAGCTCTTTCTTGCGGTCATGGCTCATCAGGGCGATATTCATAACAGGACTCCTCTCGTGTTGAGAAATACAGGGGCGGACCGGCTTACCGGATCCGCATCAGCGGGACGCGCTCGCCGGTCAGGCGGCGGGCAATGTTGAGATAGGCCCGGGCGGCGCCGTAGCGGGCCATCAGGATGAGGGGCTGGCCCCGGTTGGCGGCCAGCATGACCTGAGGGTCCTCGGGCACGACGCCCAAAAGGGGCAGACCGGCGGCGTCCATGGCGTCGTCAATGGTCGTGCGCAGCTGCCGGAGCAGCTTGGGCTGCACCCGGTTGACCACCAGATGCAGGGAACGGATGGAACGGCTCAGCTCTCCCACGGTGCGCTGGGCGTCCCGCAGGGCGGAGGCGTCGGTGGTGGAGACCACCAGCGCCCGGTCCGCGCCGCAGACCGACATACGGAACCCGCCGCCCAGACCGGCGGGGGCGTCCATCAGCACATAGTCGTAGGAAGCCTTGGCCTGCGCCAGGAAGGCGCGCAGTTTTTCCTCAGTGATCACATCCCGGGGCTGGGTCAGCGGCGCGGTGAGAAGATAGAGGCCCTGGATGACCGGGTGGGCCACCGCTGCCTTTTCCAGCGTCGTGCGGCCGGATACCACATCGGTAAAGTCCATCAGGGCGCGGTCGCTCATCCCCAGGGAAAGGTCCAGATTGCGCAGTCCGATGTCCATATCGATGCACAAAACCTTGTGTCCCAGGGCGGCCAGGCAGGAGGCCACGCCGCCGGTGAGTGAGGTCTTGCCCGTCCCACCCTTGCCGGAGGTGATCGCGATTGCAGTTGACATGGGGTTGCCTCCCTTTTCGCTAGTCTAATGTATCATAAAATGGCGGAAAATACAATGGTCTTTCCCTCTGAATTTGTGCAAATCAGAAAAAATGAAACCATTTTTTAGAATTTCTTTATCTTATTGGCGATTTCTGTATTTTGGCCCATCTTCTGGGATACCCCTTTGGGGTGGGGGAAGTCTTGTCCACACGCACCAGACGGTGGGTGACTTCCGTGCCGGGGATGGAATAGTCCTGGCTGGGGCGCAGGGTCCCGCCCAGCTTGGCAATCCCCGCCGCGGCGCGGGAGAGCTCCTCTTCACAGTCCACGGCCTTCATGGCCAGGAACTGTCCGCCCACCTTCACATAGGGAAGGCACAGCTCGCTGAGCAGCTCCAGGGATGCCACCGCCCGGGAGGTCACCAGGTCAAAGCTGTCCCGCCAGCCGGGCTGGAGGGCCTGCTCCTCGGCCCGGGCGTGGAGGGTCTGGATGCCGGAGAGCCCCAGGGTCTGGGCCACCTCTCCCAGCCAGTCCAGTCGCTTATTCAGGCTGTCCAGCAGCACCACATCCAGAGATGGGACCAGGATCTTGAGCACCATGCCGGGAAAACCGGCTCCGGTGCCCACGTCGACGAGGCGCTTGTCCGCAAAGTCGGCGCAGGTGAGGAGAGCGGCACAGTCCAGCATGTGGAGCTTGACCACCTGGTCGGGGTCGGTGATGGCGGTTAGGTTCATGACCTGATTCTTTTCCAGCAGGAGCCGACCGTATTCGGCCAGCTGGTCCGGAGCCTGGGCGGGCACCCGGTCCAGAAGATCCAGGGCGGACAGCCCCGCTTGAATTTGTTCTTTCATGGGCTCAACCTCCCAGTGCGCCCAGGAGAGCGGTCACACCCAGCACCAGATTGACCAGGCAGGCCACGGCGGCTAGCCCGGCCAGGAGGAGCATGGGCAGACGCTTCTCGGCGCGGTATTTCAGAAAAGAGATGGCGGAGAGTCCGCCGCAGGCGGGGAAGAGCAGGATGCCAGGGATACCGTGGAGCGGCTCCCCCGTGGCCAGATTATAGGTGGTGAGAAGGACCAGGATGACCATATAGACAATGCCCATCCAGGCCAGGGCACGCTTAATGGGGGAGGCGGGGGTATAGGTGGGCTTGTTCTCCCCGGGGATCTTGTCGTCCGGCATTACGATCTCTCCTTCAGCAAATCACGGATCTCGGTGAGCAGGATTTCCTCTTTGGAGGGAGCGGGGGGAGCGGGGGGAGCGGCAGGGGCCTCCTCCTTTTTCCGGTGGAACACATTCAGGGCCTTGATCAGGCAGAACAGCGCAAAGGCGGTGATGAGAAAGCTGAGCACCGTGTCCAGAAAATGTCCCACGGCCACCGGACCGATGGTCCAGCCGGAGAGGGAGAGTCCGCTGGGGGTCAGCAGACCCAGCAGCGGCATGAGCAGGTCGTTGGACAGGGAGTCGGCAATGGACTTGAAGGCGCCGCCGATGATGACGCCCACCGCCAGGTCCATGACATTGCCCCGGGCAATGAACTTGCGGAACTCGGCCAGAAAGCCGGTGGCCTTTTGATTGACTGACATGATAAACCTCACGATCGTAAATAAAAAAAGAAGGGAAGGGGCGGCGGAATTCCGCCGCCCCGGGTCTTGTGTTTGGATGTGCGCTCTTATTTCTTGGGCAGCAGGACTTCCTTGCCGCCCATGTAGGGCTGGAGGACCTTGGGGATCTTCACGCTGCCGTCGGCCTGGAGGTTGTTCTCCAGCAGGGCGATGAGCATGCGGGGAGGAGCCACGCAGGTGTTGTTGAGGGTGTGAGCCAGGCAGACCTTGCCCTCGTCGTCCCGGTAGCGGATCTTCAGGCGGCGGGCCTGGGCGTCGCCCAGGTTGGAGCAGGAGCAGACCTCGAAGTACTTCTGCTGACGGGGGCTCCAGGCTTCGATGTCGCAGGACTTGACCTTCAGGTCGGCCAGGTCGCCGGAGCAGCACTCCAGCTGGCGCACGGGAATGTCGAAGTTGCGGAAGAGCTCCACGGAGTAGCGCCACATCTTCTCGTACCAGTCCATGGACTCCTCGGGCTTACAGACCACGATCATCTCCTGCTTCTCGAACTGGTGGATGCGGTAGACGCCGCGCTCCTCAATGCCGTGAGAGCCCTTCTCCTTCCGGAAGCAGGGGGAGTAGGAGGTGAGGGTCTGGGGCATCTTCTCAGCGGGGATGATCTGGTCGATGAAGCGGCCGATCATAGAGTGCTCGCTGGTGCCGATGAGGTAGAGGTCCTCGCCCTCGATCTTGTACATCATGGACTCCATGTCGGCGAAGGACATGACGCCCTCCACCACGTTGCCGTGGATCATGAAGGGGGGGATGCAGTAGGTGAAGCCCTTGTCGATCATAAAGTCACGGCCATAGGCCAGCACGGCCTCGTGGAGGCGGGCGATGTCGCCCAGCAAGTAGTAGAAGCCGGAGCCGGACACCCGGCCGGCGGCGTCCATGTCGATGCCGTCAAAGGACTCCATGATCTCGGTGTGGTAGGGAATGGGGTAGTCGGGCACCACGGGCTCGCCGAAGCGCTCAACTTCTACATTGGCGGAGTCGTCGGGACCGATGGGCACGGAGGGATCGATGATCTGGGGGATGACTAGCATGATCTTGCGGATCTCCTCGGCCAGCTCGGTCTCGCGACCCTCCAGATAGGCCAGACGGTCGGCGTCCGCCTTGACCTCAGCCTTGAGGGCCTCGGCCTCGGCCAGTTTGGAGGGGTCCTTCTTGGACTGGCCCATCAGCACGCCCACCTGCTTGGACTTGGAGTTGCGGGCGGTGCGCAGGTCCTGGGCCTCCTGGATGGTGGCGCGGTTCTCAGCGTCCAGCTCCAGCACCTTGTCCACCAGGGCGAGCTTCTCCTCCTGGAACTTCTTCTTGATATTTTCCTTGACCAGTTCGGGGTTTTCCCGGACAAAACGAATATCCAACATTGTGTTACACCTCGTCATTCAAAATCGCGCGGGGGAGCTCTGCCGCTCAGGGCTGGGCAGAGGGGGAAGGGGAGGGCGCGGAGGTCGTCTCCACATCTAGCAGGTCCAGGATATCCCGGTACTGCTCGGCAGGGGAGAGACCCTCCTGGCCGGTCAGGTTCTCGGTGGGGAGATACTGGGGAAAGCCGGTAGCCTCAAAGGCGGCGATGAGTTCCCGGGCCTTCGTGTAGTAGCCCCGGGAGTACTGCCGCTGGATGCGCCAGAACCAGTCCATGGCGGTGAGGGCCTGCTGAGAGGACTCCTTTTCCTCCGCCAGCTCCACCCGGCTGTCCTGGAGCTGCTCGTGGAGAGCCTCGTTGGCCTCCTCCAGTTCGGCCACCCGGTTTTTCAGATCCTCATTCTCCTGGAGCATGTTATCCAGGGTCTGCACGGTGGAATTGGAGGTCTGCTGCAGGTCGTTATAGCGCTCCTGATTGGTGCGCTGCTGCATAAAATAGGAGAGGAGCAACAGGAGGAAGGCCGCGGCAAAGAGGATCACCAGATAGAGGAGCACCGCGTTCTTCTTACCCGGCTTGGCGTGCTCCGCCTCGTGCTGAAGAGGCTGCTCGTGGTTGTCATCGTGCACGGCTTATT
Source organism: Pseudoflavonifractor sp. MCC625 (assembly GCF_018784545.1). Taxonomy (NCBI): domain Bacteria; kingdom Bacillati; phylum Bacillota; class Clostridia; order Eubacteriales; family Oscillospiraceae; genus Pseudoflavonifractor; species Pseudoflavonifractor sp. MCC625. The sequence goes on from NZ_WQOJ01000048.1 coordinate 247,357, forward strand.
CGACCTCCTTTCCGGAGGAGGGGAGCTGCTCCAGCACCTCCAGGAGAAGATTCAGGTCATCGGTATTGTAATACTCCAATTCGATTTTACCCTTCTTCTTACCATTTATAATATGCACCTTCCGGCCGAAGCGGCTGGAGAGATCCTTTTCCGCGTCCCGCAGGTAGAGGGAGAAGTCGGCGGCAGCCGGTGCGGCGGGGGCCTCATCCAGGGCCTCCTCCGACTTGGCCAGCCGCTTGGCCAGCGCCTCGGTCTGGCGGACGGAGAGTCCGTCATTGACCACCTTCTGAGCCAGCTTCTTCTGGAGCTCCTTCACGGGGCAGGAGAGGATGGCCCGGGCGTGGCCTGCCGAGAGACGCCCCTCCTCCAACAGGAGGTGTACCGCGTCGGGCAGGGAGAGGAGGCGCAGGGCGTTGGTCACGGCCGAGCGGGACTTGCCCACCCGCTTGGAGACCTCCTCCTGGGTAAGGCCGTACTCGTCGATGAGGGTCTGATAGCCGGCCGCTTCTTCGATGGGGTTCAGGTCCTCCCGCTGGAGGTTTTCGATGAGGCCCAGCTCCATCACGGTGCGGTCGTCGGCCTCAATGATGACGGCGGGGACTTCATGGAGACCCGCCAGCTTGGCGGCCCGCCAGCGGCGCTCCCCGGCGATGATCTGATAATAGCCGGAGGAGAGGCGGCGGACGGTGAGGGGCTGGATGATGCCGTGGGTGCGGATGGAGTCGGCCAGATCGGCCAGCGTCTCATCGTCAAAGCGCTTGCGGGGCTGCTTGAGGCCCGGCTGCACCTCGGAGATGGGGAGGGAGAGGGAACCGCCCTCCTGGAGCTGAAGGGCGTTGTCGCCCAGCAGGGCGCCCAGGCCCTTGCCCAGTCCGCGGTCCTTTGAGGATGCCATATACTCAGTCCTTTCCTAAGTGATGTGAGCTTCAGGTGCGGTTCTGGTCCAGGACCTCCTGGGCCAGGGCGGCATAGGCCTCTGCACCCCGGGAAAAGCTGTCGTAGGCCGACACGGGAAGCCCGTGGCTGGGGGCCTCGGAGAGCCGTACATTGCGGGGGATGACGGTGGCATAGACCTGCCCGGGGAAATGGCGCTTGACCTCCTCGGCCACCTGGAGCGAGAGGTTGGTGCGCCCGTCGTACATGGTGAGGACCACGCCCTCCATGCTGATGTCCGGGTTGAGGGCCCGCTTGACGATCCGCACGGTGGAGAGGAGATCGGACAGTCCCTCCAGGGCATAGTATTCGCACTGGACCGGCACCAGGATGCTGTCGGCCGCACACAGGGCGTTGAGGGTGAGCAGCTCCAGAGAGGGAGGACAGTCAATGAAGATGTAGTCATAGTCTCCCGCCACTTTGGAGAGCGCGTCCTTGAGCCGGTATTCCCGCCGGTCCATGGCGATCATCTCCACCGTGGCGCCGGTGAGCGCCTTGTTGGTGGGGAGCACGTCGGCATAGTCGGTGTGAACGATGGCCTTGGTGATATCCGCGTCGTTGACCAACACATCATAGATGTTGGGAGAGGCGGTCACCTTGTCCACCCCAAAGCCGGACGTGGTGTTGGCCTGGGGATCAAAATCGCACACCAGCACCCGGGAGCCCAAGGCCTTCAGGGCGGCGGCCAGATTGACGCAGGTGGTAGTTTTGCCGACGCCGCCTTTCTGGTTGACGATTGCGATGGTTTTTGCCATAATGCACCTGCCTTTTACCTGCACGGTAGAATAAGTAAGTTGAATTTTGCCAAGTGGTTTCCATAATACAGCCCTGAGTGGGATAAAAGCAAAAACCACCGGAACATAGATTCAGCAGACCTTATTATAATGCCATCCTGGATGGAGCGCAACCGAAAATGCAAAAATAAAAAAACAACTCCGTATGTTTCACGTGAAACATACGGAGAGAGAAAAAAGAAGGGGAAGATGGTTTCACGTGAAACATCAGCTTCGACCGCGCTTTGGGATGCGAATGGTGAGCAGGATGGAGTCCTCAGTATCCTCCCGGTCACAGTTGGCATCCACCCCTGCGCTCTGCATCATACTCAGCCCCTTGGTAATGGAATTGAGAAAGAGCCGGACATCCTTGAGGATAAAGACCGGCTTGCGCCGGGGAGCGGCCGGAGGAGGAGCCAGGAGGGAGTCGATGTACTCCTCAGTGCGGGCCACGGTCAGGGAGTGCTCCACCACATAGTGGGCGGCGGAGCGCTGCTCCTCAGCGGTGGGCAGACGGAGGAGGGCGCGGGCGTGCCGCTCGGAGTAGTGCTTCTCCCGCAGCAGGGCCAGTACATCGGGGGGGAGGCGGAGGAGCCGGAGCTTGTTGGCCACCGCAGACTGGGATTTTCCAATCTTCTGGGCGGCCTCCTCCTGGGAGAGGTGGAAGGTGCGAATCAGCTTGGCCAGAGCAGCTGCCTCTTCTACAAAATCCAGATCCCGCCGCTGGAGATTTTCAATGAGGGCCAGCAGAGAGGAGGCCTCATCATCCACATTGACCAGAATACAGGGAACCTGGGTCAGTCCTGCCATCTGAGAGGCGCGGAGCCGGCGCTCCCCGGAGACCAGCTCATAGCCGCTCTCCACCTTGCGCACTGAAAGGGGCTGAAGGATGCCATATAACCGGATGCTGGCGGCCAGTTCCTCCAAGCCGTCCTGGGCAAAGGCCTTGCGGGGCTGGTTCGGGTTGGGCGCAATGGCGTCGGCGGGGAGAAAGAGGACGCGGGTACTCTCAAAGAGTCCCTTTTTTCGAGATAAAAGCATGGGAGCTTCCCTCCTTGTCACAACAGATTTGATAACCATATTTTACCATACAATCGCGCAAAGGGAGGGGAAGGGGGTCGAGTGGGAAATATTTCCTAAAGCTCCGGTCGCCCTTGAAGCCGGCCGGAGCGCTGTGTTATACTGAAAGAACCCAAATCACGCGGGCCCGGGGCGGCATGCCCTGGTGGAAAGAGAGGAAAGGAGCCAACGGCTATGAGTCGGAAAGCAACCAATGTTGTGGCATATTTGACGCTGATTGGACTGATTATTGCGCTTTTGCTGGGGGACCGGGCAGCCTGCCGCTTTCACCTGAACCAGGCGCTGACCCTGTGTGTGTGCAGTCTGGTGCTCTCGGTGGTCTCGCAGATTTTAGCGGTCATCCCGGTGCTGGGCTGGCTGCTGCTGATCGTGGTACAGATCCTCTATCTGGTGCTGCTGGTGTTGACCATTGTAGGCATCATCAACGCGGCTCAGGATGTGGAGAAGCCCCTGCCCATTGTGGGAGGCATCCAGCTTTTAAAGTAAAGTTGGGAGACAAGCGCTCCGATATCGGAAGGAAGGGATAGCAAATGGCAGAAATCCAGACGTTGTGCGTTGCGTATGGGCCGTTTGTGACACTGGGCTGCCTGGCGCTGTTCTGCGGGTATGCCATAGCGGGGCTGGGGAGAGGCAGGACCTTGCGGTGGCTTCTGCCTGGCACCGCTGGGCTACTGCTTCATGTCCTGCTCTGTCGGGCAAAGTGGCAGGCGGGATGTATGGCGGAGGGGACCATTGCGCCCATGCTGCGTACCCTGGTCTGTCTGGGAGTGGGGGCCTTCCTCTATCTGCTTCTTCTGGCGGCAGCAGGGGTATATCTTATCTGCACCCTGCTGGAGCGAACGGGAGAGAAAGCACCCTGATCTGTAAATCGGCCCCGGGGAGGAACATAACTGTGTTCCTCCCCGGGGCCGATTTTGTGTGTTAACTTTTGTGTGTTAAGCCCGCAGGAAGCCTTTGCCGAAGATCTCGCTGGAATTGGCGATGATAAAGAAGGCCTGGGGATCGTTCTCCTTGAGGTAGCGGCGCAGGGCCACCGCCTGGCCCCGGGAGAGCGCGGTGAGGACCACCCAGTGCTTTTCGTGGGTATAGGCGCCCTCGCCCTCCCACACCGTGGCGCCCCGGTGGAGGCGGAGGGTGATATAGTCGCAGGCCATACGGGGGTCGGAGGTGATGATAAAGAAGTTTTTCCGGCGGTTGAGGGATTCGATGACGCTGTCCACCAGCACCGATTTGAGCACCAGGCCCAGCATGGAGAAGAGACCGGTCTCCACATCGAAGATCAGGAAGGTGGAGGCGGCAATGACCACGTCGGACAGAAGCAGGGCCTTGCCCACATCCAGGCCTGTGTACTTTTTCAGAATCATGGCCACGATGTCGGTGCCGCCGGAGGAGGCGTTGATGTTGAAGAGGATGGCCGAGCCCAGGGCGGGGAAGATGACGGCAAAGAAGAGCTCCAGCATCTTCTCGTGGGTGAGGGGGGCGTCCAGGGGACAGATCCACTCAAAGGCCTGGATGACCAGAGAGTAGAGGATGGAGCAGTAGACCGTGCGCAGGCCGAACCCACGGTTGAGCATGGCAAAGCCCAGGAAGAGAAAGAGAATATTGATCACGCCGTTGATGGCCGAGGCGCTCAGCCAGGGCCAGGGCGAGAGAGGGGCCAAAATCACGGCCAGGCCGGATACGCCGCCCATGGAGAAGTTGTTGGGAAATTTGAAGAAATACACGCCGATGGAGACCAGAACAATCCCCAGTGTCATGAGGAAAACGTCCCGGAGCCGTGCGTTCCATGATGCCTTCATGTCAGGTCATCCTCCTGTTGATGGATCTCTCCGATCCAGTGATGGGCTATGGACGTTCGGCCTGGACGGCGGTCCACAGGTTGTAGTTGCTATAGGTTGGGATGTTCCCCAGACGCCAGAAGGAGAAGCCGGTGATGCCGAACATCTGGGCCAGATCGATCTTGTCCGCAATGCTCTGGGCATCCTCAAACCAGACCTGATAGCGCGCCCCGCTCTCGTCGGTGTAGATGGCGTAGGGATTGCGGGCGGTCTGGCTGTAAGTAACAGTGGTGTCGCTCTGGGCCAGGCGCTGGGAGAGAGTCTCCATGGTGGGACGGTAATACTTGCTCTCCAGCACACGCCCGTTCTCGTCGATCCGGAAGCCGGTGGTATCCATGGAGAAGGCCAGGGCCAGCTTGCTCTTGTCCTGCACGCCGGTGAGGGGGTCGGTGATCTCCACCAGGGCGGCATAGATCTTGGAGAAGGGGGTGAGGGCAAAGCTCTCCGAGGGGATGGAGCCCACCTTCAGGCCGGAGACCGGCGGGCGGTAGTCGTGGGCCATGAGGATGACCTTGTCACAGCTCTCCCCCCAGGGATTTAAAGTCAAAGCCATTGTTATAGGGCCCGGGCTGGACGCACACGTAGAGACGCTTGTCCGCCGGAAGGGCGGCACGCAGTTCGGACATAAAGGAGGCAAAGTGCTCCTTCAGGCCGTCCTTGTCCTTGAGCCCCTCAAAGTCAATGGTGATGCCAGCATAGTCGGACGCGGCGGCGGCCAGCGCGGCCACGGCCTGGGCCCGGCTGGCAGAAGAGGCGGTCACGGCCGCCACGGTGGAGGTGGTGGTGCCGTCCGGGAGAGTGATGGAGTCGGAAGCGCTTCCAAAGACACACAGGTTATAGGGGATGCCATTGCTTTCAAAATAGCCGGTGGCCGCCTCGCTCTGAGCGGGGATTTTCCAGTCGTTGCCCCCCGCGCTGGTGGTGTTGAGGACCGCTCCACGCTGGGGATCGTACTCCATCCGGGCCCAGCCCACCGAGACGGCGTCCATCTGCCGGGTCAGGTCGATCTGGCTGTACGAGGAGAGGGCATAGAACCCATGGAGCCACTCAATGGTGGAGGTATAGCGCTCATAGACCTGCACCAACATGGTGGCGGCCTCGGCCCGTGTGGCCGAGCTGGTGGGCTTGAAGAGAAGCTTGCCGTCCTCCTCGATACCCGAGACCATGCCGATGTGGTAGGCCAGGGAGATATAGCCCTGGTTCTCGGTCACGTCGGAGAAGGGCAGATCGGCCGCGGCGCTCTTTGCCAGCGTGTCATAGCCCAGGGCCTTGACCAGCATGACGGCCATTTCCTCCCGGCTGATGTAGTCGTCGGGGCGGAAGCTACCGCCCGCGTCCATGACGCCGTGGGCCCGGGCCGCCTCCACATAGCCGTAGGCCCAGTGGGAGGAGGGACAGTCGATGAAGCTGGCGTGATCGGGCCGGACCGCCTCCCAGGAGAACATCTGGCAGAGGATGGTCACAAAGGAAGCGCGGTTGAGGTTGTCGGCCACGCCGAAGCGGCCGTCCTCATAGCCCACCATCAGGCCGTAATTGGTGGCCCGCTGGATGACCGACTCGGCCCAGTGGCCGGCGGTATCGCTGTAAGCCAGAGCGGGGGCGGACAGAGAGAGCATCAATCCGGCGGAAAGCGCCAGGGAGAGAAGTCTGCGTCGCATGAAAAAACCTCCTTATGAATCAGCGGATGGATAACTCGATCGGGTGAGACTCCTGTCCGGGAGGAGAACCCGGACAGATGCCGCTTTCATTGTAGCAGGCGAAGGAAGTAAACGCAATGGATACCCGGACGGAAGGGGTCGAACTGTGGTAGAACAACAAAATATTTTGTTTCTAAGAAAACCATTTTTCGATGAAAAGGGGGTGACGGAGGTGCTTTTTTTTGCTATGATAAAACAAAGAGAAAGTCCCTCGCGGGACCAATGAATGACGAGAATGGGAGAAGAGCTATGAAACTGTTGGAAGAGCGCATTCGCAAGGATGGCACCATCCGGGGCACCGAGGTGCTCAAGGTAGACCGTTTCCTCAATCATCAGATGGATATCGGCCTCATCAATGAGATCGGCAAGGAGTTCAAGCGCCTGTACGGGGACTGCGGCGTGAACAAAATCCTCACCATCGAGGCCTCGGGCATCGGCATTGCGTGCATCACCGCGCAGTTTTTTAACGTGCCCGTGATCTTTGCCAAGAAGAACAAGACCAAGAACATCGCCGGCGATGTGTACACCTCCAAGGTGGAGTCCTTCACCCACGGAAAGGTGTACGATATCATCGTGTCCAAGGAGTTTTTGGGCCCTGAGGACCGTGTGCTCCTCATCGATGACTTCCTGGCCAACGGCAGCGCGCTCCAGGGTCTGATCAACCTGGTGCGGGACGCGGGCGCCACCCTGGTGGGCGCCGGCATCTGCGTGGAGAAGGCCTTCCAGCCCGGCGGCGACCTGATTCGCTCCATGGGCGTACGGGTGGAGTCTCTGGCCCGGGTCAAGTCTATGGACGAGGCCACCAACTCCATCGAGTTCTGCGAATAAGAACCGCGGGAGAGGTGCGCGCCTCTCCCGTTTTTTCTCTTGCAGGTATTGCGCAGATCATATGTCTATTACGGCACGTGCCGTTATAGGATACACAAGGACACTCTTGCAAAGACCAATGTGAAAAGGAGGAACATGGTATGAAAAAGCGGATTTTGGCGATGCTCCTGGCCGGTACGCTGGCCGTAGGGCTGGCCGCCTGCGGCGGCGGTGAGGAAACTCCGGCTCCCAGCGGAAGCGGCGGGGGAGAGACGGCCGGTGTAGCCAAGGAGGAGCTGAAGGTAGGCTTTGTCCACATCGGCGACGAGAGCGACATGGGCTACACCTACAACATGGTCCAGGGCGTCAAAGAGATGCAGGCCAATCTGGGTCTCTCCGACGACCAGATCATCACCAAGTACAACATCCCGGAAAACGATGCCTGCGCCGACGCCCTCAACGACCTGATCGACCGGGAATGCGACATCATCTTCGCCACCAGCTTCGGCTTCGGTGACTATGTGACCATGGCGGCCCGGGAGAATCCCGACATCCAGTTCTGCCATGCCACCGGTACCCAGGCCCACACAGAGGATCTGCCCAACCTGCATAACTGCTTTGCCAACATCTATGAGGGCCGCTACCTGGCCGGTATCGCCGCCGGCATGAAGGCCAAGGAGATCGGCAATCCCAAGCTGGGCTATGTGGGCGCCTATCCCTATGCCGAGGTTATCTCGGGCTACACCGCCTTCTATCTGGGCGCCAAGAGCGTCTACCCCGAAGTGACCATGGACGTCATCTATACCAACACCTGGAATGACGCCAGCCTGGAGAGCCAGACCGCTCAGGCCCTCATCGACCGGGGCTGCGGCGTGGTGAGCCAGCACTCTGACTCCACCGGCCCCGCCACCACCGCCGAGATGAACGGCGCCTTCCAGGTGGGCTACAACGCCGACATGACCGAGGCCGCCCCCGGCGCCTCCCTCCTGTCCACCCGCATCGACTGGGGCATCTACTTCACCGAGGCGGTCCAGGCAGTCCTGGACGGCAAGGAGATCCCCAAGGACTGGAGCCAGGGCTATGCCGACGGCGCCGTCCTCCTCACTCCCCTGAATGAGGCCATTGCCGCCGAGGGCACCCAGGAGGCCATCGAGGCAGCCGAGGCCGGCCTGAAGGACGGCAGCCTCCAGGTCTTTGCCGGCCCGCTACACGGCGTGTCCTACAACCCCGACGGCAGCGAGAAGGACGTGCTGGACCTGGCCGAGGGCGAGGCCTTCATCGAGAGCGATGTGGCCGGCGGCAAGACCAGCGCCCCCTACTTTGACTACATTGTGGACGGCATCACCGTGGTGTCCGACCAGTAACCGAGAGCAACCGACGGCAACACCCCGGGCGGGGCTGCGCATTCCCGCAGCCCCGCCCTTTTTTCCACAGGGCGCTGCCCAAACTGAGCAAGAGAGGTGAGCACATGGATAACCAGGCCAACTATGCCATCGAGCTGCGGGAGCTGACCAAGACCTTTGGCGAGGTGGTGGCCAACGACAAGGTCTCCCTGACCCTGCGCCGGGGAGAAATCCTCTCCCTGCTGGGAGAGAACGGAAGCGGCAAGACCACACTGATGAACATGCTCTCGGGCATCTATTTTCCCGACCACGGCTCCATCCTGGTGGACGGGAAGGAGGTCACCATCCGCTCCCCCAAGGACGCCCACGACCTGGGCATCGGCATGATCCACCAGCACTTCAAGCTGGTGGACGTGCTGACGGCCGCCGAGAATATCATTCTGGGCCTCAAGGGGGGCGGGCGTCTGGACCGGCGGGAAGTGGGGCGCCAGGTCAAGGCCATCAGTGAGAAATACGGCTTTGAGATCGACCCGGACCAGAAGGTGTACGACATGTCGGTCTCCCAGAAGCAGACGGTGGAGATCGTCAAGGTCCTCTACCGGGGCGCCAATATTCTCATTTTGGACGAGCCCACCGCCGTTCTCACCCCCCAGGAGACCGCCAAGCTCTTTGCCGTTCTCCGCAACATGCGGGACGACGGCAAGTCCATCATCATCATCACCCACAAGCTCCACGAGGTCATGGCCATCTCCGACCAGGTGGCCGTCCTGCGCAAGGGCCAATACATTGGTACCGTCCCCACCTGTGAGACCAATCCCCAGAAGCTCACCGAGATGATGGTGGGCCATGCGGTGAGCCTGAACATCGACCGGCCCAAGACGGAGTATCAGGACCTGCGCCTGGAGGTCAAGGGACTCAACTGCCGGGGGGCCGAGGGAGTCAAGGCCCTGGAGGACGTGTCCTTTGAGGCCCGGGGCGGCGAGATCCTGGGCATCGCCGGGATCGCCGGTTCGGGCCAGAAGGAGCTGCTGGAGGCCATTGCGGGACTCCAGAAGGTGGAGTCGGGGCATATCTTCTACTACCCGCCCCATCCCAATTCGGAGATCGCCGGACTCCATGTCCCGGTGGACAAGGCCGGAGAGGAGCTGGTGGGGAAGACCCCCACCCAGATCCAGAAAATCGGGGTCTCCCTGGCCTTCGTGCCCGAGGACCGGCTGGGCATGGGCCTGGTGGCCAGCATGGACATGGTGGACAACATGATGCTCAAGACCTATCGGCAGGGCAAGGGCCCTCTGGTGGACCGGAAGCCGCCCCGGGAGCTGGCCATGCGGCTGAAGGAGGAGCTGGAGATCGTGGCGCCCAGCATCTCCACCCCGGTGCGCCGCCTCTCGGGCGGCAACGTGCAGAAGGTGCTGGTGGGACGGGAGATCGCCTCCAGCCCCACGGTGCTCATGACGGCCTACCCGGTGCGGGGACTGGACATCAACTCCTCCTACACCATCTACAACCTTCTCAATGAGCAGAAGAAGCGGGGGGTGGCCGTCATCCTGGTGGGCGAGGATCTGGACGTGCTGCTGGAGCTGTGCGACCGCATCCTGGTGCTCTGCGGCGGCCGGGTCAGCGGCATCGTGGACGCGGAACAGACCACCAAGGAGGAGGTGGGCCTCCTCATGACCCACCTGAGCGGGACTGGAAAGGAGGGTGCGGCGGTATGAGCGTACACACCGAACACAGAGAGCCCCTGATTCGTCTGGCCAAGCGGGACGACATCCCCCGCGCCCAGGCGTGGGCCATCCGGGCCGCGGCCATCCTGCTGGCCCTGGTCACCGGCGGACTCATCATCGCGGTGCTGGGGCACAACCCCATCCAGGTCTATGCCTCCATGGTGGAGGGATCCCTGGGCAAGAGCCGGGTCCTGCGGGAGACTGTGAAAAAGGCCATCCCCCTGCTGGGTGCGGCGGTGGCCATCGCCCCCGCCTTCAAAATGAAGTTCTGGAACATCGGCGCGGAGGGCCAGATCCTGGCCGGCGGCATTGCGGCCAGCTACTTTGCCCTCTTCTGGGCGTACAGCCTGCCCCGGCCGGTCCTGCTGGTGGTCATGGCAGTGGCCGGCATCCTGGCCGGCGGAGTGTGGGGACTCATCCCCGCGGTCTTCAAGGCCCGGTGGGGGACCAACGAGACGTTGTTTACCCTGATGCTCAACTACATCGTCCTGGGGTTTGTAAAGTATCTCCAGGCCGGCCCCTGGGGCCCCGACCTGAACGCCAACGGCTATCCCAAGATCCCCATGTTTGACTCGGCGGCCCTGCTGCCCAAGGCGCTGGGCGTCCACATCGGCTGGATCATCGTCCTGGCGGTGACCGCCCTCATGTTCGGCTACCTCAAGTACAGCAAGCAGGGCTATGAGATCGCCGTGGTGGGCGAGAGCGTGCGTACCGCCCAGTACGCGGGCATGAACGTATCCCACATCATCCGGCGCACCATGTTCCTCTCGGGCGGCATCGCGGGACTGGTTGGCTTCCTCCAGGTATCGGGAGCCAGCGGCACCCTCACCGAGAATACCGCCGGCGGCATCGGCTTTACCGCCATTACGGTGGCGTGGCTTGCCAAGCTTAACCCCTTTGTCATGATCGCCATTGCCGCGCTGCTGGCCATCCTAGAAAAGGGCGCGGATACCATCCAGACCCTCTATACCATCCCGGCTTCGGCGGCTGACATGCTCACGGGCATCGTGCTCTTCTTCATGCTGGGATGTGAGTTCTTCATCAGCTACCGGCTTATCGTCCGGGGAAAGGGGGAGCGTACGCATGAGTAATCTGTTTTCCATTGCTTTTGTCATGGCCGCTGTGGCGGCGGGGGCGCCCCTGCTCTTCGGCACACTGGGAGAGATCCTCACCGAGAAATCGGGCAACCTGAACCTCGGTGTGGAGGGCATGATGTACATGGGCGGCGTGGCCGGTCTGGCCGGGGCCTATTACTACGAGCAGATGGCCGGTCCCGCGGCCTCCGGCGTGACGGCGGCGGTCATCGCCACGGTGTGTGCCTTCCTGTGCGCGGCCTTCGGGGCGCTTCTGTACAGCGTGCTCACCATCACCCTGCGGGCCAACCAGAACGTGACCGGTCTGGCCCTGACCATCTTCGGCACCGGCTTCGGCAACCTGGTGGGCGAGGCCATGGGCAACGCCGCCGGCGGCTTTGTGGCGGTGAGCCAGAGCACCAAGAGCGTCTTCAACGGCGGTATCCCGGTGCTTCAGGACCTGCCGGTGGTGGGGAAGCTCCTCTTCTCCTACAACTATCTGGTCTATCTGGCGGTGCTGGTGGCGGTCGTTCTCTCGCTGTTCCTGAATCACAGCCGGCTGGGCCTCAACCTGCGCTCGGTGGGTGAGAATCCGGGTACGGCCGATGCGGCCGGCATCAATGTGACGGCCTACCGGTATCTGGCCACCTGCATCGGCGGCGGGATCTCGGGCCTGGGCGGTATGTACATCGTCATGGCCCAGCAGCAGGGCGTCTGGGTGCACAACTGCATCGCGGGTAAAGGCTGGATCGCCGTGGCCCTGGTTATCTTCGCCACCTGGAGCCCGGCCCGGGCGCTGGCGGGCAGCCTGGTGTTCGGCGGACTGTCGGTGCTGCGCCTGTACATGAACTGGGGCGGGAACCGTCTGGCCCCCATCTATGACATCGTGCCCTACATCGCCACGGTGGTGGTCCTCATCGCCGTGAGTATCCGGCAGCGCCGGGAGAGCCAGCCCCCCGCCAACCTGGGCAACGCCTATTTCCGGGAAGAGCGGTAACGAGAACTGTCCCGCAGACCATACCTGAAATGTACAAAAATCTCCTGTCCGGCATACCCACCGGGCAGGAGGTTTTGTAATTAAAACGGGCAAATATGCCCTCCGGAGCCGGAGTTGGGCTGCGGTCTAGTTGAGAGCGGCGACATAGTCCGTAAAGGGCTCCCCCTCCGGAGCCTGGAGGAGAAAGCAGTAGACGGGCTGATAGAAGCCCTTGGTGTCGGCTATCCACTCCAGCGTACAGGAGAGCACCTGGATCTGGGTGAGGCCGGAGTGCTCCAGCACTGTGCCCGCAAAGCTGCGTCCGCCATAGAGTTGCTCCACCGCCTGTGCGGGGGTGAGGATCGGGCGCTCCTCACAGGGGGTCAGGGAGACCAGCTGGTTTTCGATGGACGTGAGGGTAGAGGCGCCGTCCTGCTCCTGGAGAAGGCAGGTCAGCGTACCGTAGACGCTTGGTCCGTCGGCAGGTATGAGCTGGGAGGTAAAGCTGGCCTGGACATACGCCTCACCCGAAGGCTCCAGAGCAAAGGCGGCGCCCTCCGGCACCGAGATCCCCCAGACGTCCAAAATGGAGAGAAGTGCGTCGGGAGAGACCTGGGAGGCGGGAACATCGAAGACGGGCCGCTTCTCCCGGTCGATGCGGTATTCCCATGTGCCGTCCCGCTGGTACAGGTTCAGAAAATCTCCGCTCGTGTGATTGGCGAAGATAATGATGTCATCGTAGTAATAGGTATCCTCAAAGGTGATTCCCAGCTTCTGCGCAAAGGCTGCGGCAAATGCCTCACTGGCGGAGCGGTCCAGCCGCCCTGCCCGGTAGATGGGGGCCGTGGCGGGCGCATCCTCCGGCGTAAAGGCCAACTCCCACTGTATCCCATCAAGGTTGGCGGTGATCACAGGGGCGTCCGGGAGATTGCCGTACGGCTTCAGGGCGTAGCCGCCAAAAATGAGAGCCAGTGCGAACAAAAGAGCGGCTGGTATGGGCAGCAGCGCCCCACAGCGCCTTTTCCAGCCAGGGCTGCGCTTTGTCAGGGTTAGAATGAGCATGGAGATGCTCCAGCCTACCATGGCGCCCAGAGTATTGGTAAAGAGATCGTCTACGTCCAGCATGCCTCTGGCGGTAGCAAACTGTCCCAGCTCGATCAGCAGGGATACGCCCAGCCCGGCCAGCAGCATCCGGGGCCACGAGCGGAACCAGCGGGTCAGCAGAGGGAGCAGGAAGCCAAGGGGAAGGAACAGGGCGATGTTGAGCAGCACGTTGAGCCAGACCTGGAGGGTAAATTGATTCCATGCCTCGCGCCATGCCAGAAACAGGTGCAGGTTCCACTGCCGGTGCCCGGGCTCGCCCCTCAGCAGGGTGAGAAAAACCGTGAGGACCAGCCAGCCGATCAGGAGCAGCAGCACCAGCACCCGCCCCCATGGGAAGGGGCGGTTCTGTCTCCGAAAGAGGAGCCAGCACACCGCCACGATTGCTCCACAGAGCAGGAGAACCGGGACGGCCAGATGAAGCCCGCGCTGGAAAAGAGACAGGATGTATCCGATAAAATCGTGCAAAACGATCCCCCCTATGATCCGTATTCTGCTGTCTGCATTTTACCATAGGAAGCATGTGGGGACAACCGCGGGAGGTTCTCACAAAATGAGAGAGCCAAACGAAAACGACAAGGGCCGGACGCCTGCTCCTGACGTCCGGCCCCTGCCTTAGGAAAGAGGATACAATGAAATGAAAAGAAACTGTCTCTTGCAGGTATTATAATAGCCGAGAGTTGTTAACAAATCAGCGAAAAGGTGTTACAAGAGTTTTAAATCTTTTTGGATTTTATGTAAAGGTCTCATGAGACGGGGCAGACGCCATATCGGAGGGAGACGAAACGGATTTCGCCGCCTTACGCTTGTCCCGGAGGCGCTGGAAAAAAGCCTGGAGCAGCGCGGCGCACTCCTCCTCCAAAAGGCCGCTGTGGACCTGGGGGTGGTGGTTGAAGGGCTGGGCAAAGAGGTCCAGCACCGACCCGCAGCAGCCCGCCTTGGCGTCGGCTGCGCCGTACCACACCTGGGGGATGCGGGCGTTGATGATGCCTCCGGCACACATGGGGCAGGGCTCCAGCGTCACATAGAGGGTGGCCTTGTGGAGCCGCCATCCACCCAGAAGGGCGTTGGCCTGGCGGATGGCCTCCAGCTCGGCATGGGCCAGGGCATCTTTCCCGGTCTCCCGGCGGTTGCGGCCACGGCCGACCACCCGCCCGTCCTCCCAGACGATGACGCAGCCGACCGGCACCTCGCCCTCCTCCATGGCCTCCCGGGCTAAATCCAGGGCCATGCGCATATAGTCCTCATGGGTCATGAAAGCCATCCCCTTTCGCTTGCTCTCCCCGCAGGGGCAGCATTAGCATACCTGTTTTTCCCGGGCGGCGCAAGGGGAGAAAGGAGAAGTTGGAGCGGAAAAAAGATGGCGTGGGGGAAAACTCTATGGTATAATCATGTGATGATGTCTGGGGAAATGCCGGGCATCGGGAGAAGAACAGGAGAATAGGTGAGCATATTTGATTGAAGTTTTGTTGATTGCGGTGAGTCTGGCCCTGGACGCCTTTGCGGTATCCGTGTCCAGCGGTATCTCGGTCCCTGGCTTCGGCTGGAAGCAGGCCGTGCGCATGGGCCTCTATTTCGGCTTTTTCCAGTTTGCCATGCCCCTGATCGGCTGGTTCCTGGGGACCAGCGTCAGCGGCTACATCGAGGCGCTGGACCACTGGGTGGCCTTCGCCCTGCTGGCGATCATCGGCGGACGCATGGTCTGGGGCGCAAGGGACGACTCCTGTGAGACCGAGAGCGGCCCGGTGGAGCTGACCTGCCGCCGCCTGGTGATGCTGGCGGTGGCCACCAGCATTGACGCGCTGGCGGTGGGAGTCTCCATGGCCTTCATGAAGAACGTGAACATTTTCTCGTCCGCCCTGGTCATCGGCGTGGTGGCCTTTGGCCTGTCGGTGGTGGGCGGTCTGGCGGGACGCCGGCTGGGATGCCTCTTTCAGAAGCGGGCGGAGCTGGTGGGCGGACTGGTGCTCATCGGCATCGGCCTGAAAATCCTGCTGGAACATCTCTTGGGATAAGGGGGTAATCGGATGGGACTCTGGAGCGATCTGCACCTGGATATGGACCGCCACCGGGCGGTCACCCTGGTGGGAGGCGGCGGAAAGACCACCACCATGTATGCCCTGGCCCGGGAGGCCCGGGAGGCGGGGAAGCGGGTGATCGTGACCACCACCACCCACATCATGCCCCACCCCCGCATTTTTCTCACGGACGACCCCGCGCCGGAGCATCTGCGCCAGTGCCTGGAGCGCCACGGGATCATCACCCTGGGCACCCTGGGCCGGGCGGACAAGCTGTGCGGCACGGGAGAGATCGGCCTTTGCCGCTCGGTGGCCGACGTGGTCCTGGTGGAGGGGGACGGAGCCCGGATCCGGCCTCTGAAGATCCCAGCCGACCATGAGCCGGTCATCCCACCGGAGAGCGACGCGGTGGTGGCGGTAGCCGGGATGGACGCTCTGGACAAGCCCATCGGTGAGATCTGCCACCGGGCCGACCTGGTGGCGGCCTTTCTGGGGAAAACGCTGGAGGACAAGGTCACCGAGGCTGATATGACAGCCATCCTCTCCAGCGAACGGGGGAGCCGGAAGAATGTGGCCCCCGGTATGGCATACCGGTGCCTGCTGAATAAGACGGATACTCCGGCCCTGCGGGAGCGGGCCCGGGTCATCGCCGCCGGTCTGGACCGGCTGGGTATTTTCACGCTCATCAAGAGCTATGAGGAAAAGGAGCGAGGAGGACTATGCTGGTTCTGATCAAAGGCGCGGGAGACCTGGCCACAGGGGTGGCCTACCGGCTTTACCGGGCGGGCTATTCGATCGTAATGACCGATATTGAACAGCCCACCGCGGTGCGGCGGACGGTGGCCTTCTGCCAGTGTATCTATGACGGCACCGCCACGGTAGAGGGGGTCACCTCCCGCCGGGTGGAGACCGTGGAGGAGGTCAAGGCCTGTCTGGAGCGGGGGGAGATCCCCGTGCTGGTGGATCCGGAGGCGGCCATCCGCACCCAGATGCCCTTTGATGCCGAGGTGGACGCCATCCTGGCCAAGTATAATGTGAACACCCGGATAGACGACGCCCCCATCGTGCTGGCCCTGGGGCCCGGCTTCACCGCCGGGGTGGACTGCCACGGCGTCATTGAGACCAAGCGGGGCCACTATCTGGGCCGCCTGATCCTGGAGGGGTCTGCCATCCCCAACACGGGCGTGCCCGGCGATGTGGGAGGCTACACCACCCAGCGGATCATCCGCGCCTGCCGGGACGGCATCTTCCACCCGGTGGCCCACATCGGCGATACGGTCGCTGAGGGAGATGTGGTGGCCACTGTGGACGGCGAGCCGGTCTATGCCCTGATGCCCGGTACGGTCCGGGGCATGCTGCCTGACGGCCTGCGGGTCAAGCAGGGGATGAAGTCGGGGGACATCGATCCCCGGTGTGAGTACAACCACTGCTTCACCATCTCGGACAAGGCCCGGGCCATCGGCGGCGGCGTGCTGGAGGGCCTGCTCTATTTCCAAAACCGGCAGGGATAAAGACGACCCCGCCTCCAGGGCGGGAAACCGATGATACAGAGGAGAATGATCCATGGAACGACTGATTTTATGCGGCGGCGGCCATGTGTCGCTGGAAGTGGCCTACATGGCCAGCCATCTGGAATTTGAAGTGGTGGTCATCGACGACCGGGAGGAGTTTGCCAACCCCGAGCGCTTCCCCATGGCTGCGCAGGTGCTGTGCAAGCCCTTCCTGGAGGCCCTGGACGAGCTGGGCAGCCGGAGCGACGACTACTATGTGATCCTGACCCGGGGACATGCCTTCGACGGGGAGTGCCTGGCCAAGGTACTCCAGGGCGACTACGCCTATGTAGGTATGATCGGCAGCAAGATCAAGGTGGCCGCTGTGATGAAGCGGATGAAGGAGCTGGGCTTCCACGCCAACGTGTTGGCTGGGGTACACTCTCCCGTGGGACTCCAGATCGGCGCGCAGACCCCGGCGGAGATCGCCGTGTCCATCCTGGGTGAGGTCATCCAGGAGCGGGCGCGCAAGGGCCCCGGAACGCCGCCTCCCCCCAGTGAGAAGGGCGTGCTGTGCACCATTACCCGCAAGAGCGGCTCCGCGCCCCGGGGCGAGGGGACCTGGATGCTGGTGCATCCTGACGGGACGTGCGTGGGCACCATCGGCGGCGGCGCGGTGGAGTACCGGGCCAAGCTGGACGCCCTGGAGATGATGAAGAACGGCGTGGAGCGGGATCACAAGCTCTACGATCTCTCCCACGCGGCGGCCGAGCTGGGCATGGTCTGCGGCGGCAAGATCGAAGTGGACTTTGAGAACCGAAAGGGTTGATTGCCATGAAAGAGATCCTGATGTTTGTCCAGACGGGCTGCCCCCACTGCAAGCGCGCCCTCAAGTGGCATGAGGCGCTGACCGCCAAGTTCCATCCCGAGTGGGCCCAGGTGCCCCTGCGCATCGTGGATGAGGAAGTGGAGAAAGAGCTGGCCGACGCCCACGACTACTACTATGTGCCCACCTACTATGTGGACGGAGTGAAGATCCACGAGGGTCCCGTCACCCAGCAGGATGTGGAAAAGGTCTTTGCGGCTGCCATGAGCGCCGAATAAGTCAAAAAATACCCCCTGTCCACCGAGGACAGGGGGTATTTTTATGTCTGGGGGAGATCCTCCGGGCGGTCGATGTCAAAGAGCTCCCGGGGATGGGCGGCCGGCACCAGGTGCAGAAGTTCCTTGTGGCGGCGGATGACCTGGCCGCCGCCGGTATCGCCGGTGAGGGCCAGAAGCTCGGGAAAAAGGGCGGAGGGAAACAGGGCGGGATTGCCCCGCCGCTCCCCATAGCAGAGGGAGCAGATCCGGTCCGGGTGGGACTGGAAGGCCTCCAGCAGAGTATTCACGCTCTCCGGAGTAAGCCAGGGCTGATCGCACACGCCGAAGAGGATGCCGTCCAGGTCCATACAGGCCCGAGTCCCCAGGGTGACCGAGGCGGAGATCCCCCGCGCGGCCTCCGGGTTGGGAAGGGGGAGAAAACCCGCCTTCCGGCCCAGGGAGAGGATGGACTCATACTGACTCACCACCACCCGGCGGGCAAAGGGGACACCGGCATAGAGGGTGAGCGCCCGCTGGACCAGGGGCACCCCCTCCACCGGCAGAAGGAGCTTATTGGAGCCAAAGCGCCGGCCAAATCCCGAGGCCATCAGGACGCATCCGATCTCCATACAGCCTTATCTCCAGAACTGGGAGGGTCCGCGGTGGACGAACTTGCCCAGGCCTTCCTTGACCACTTTGCCGTCCTCTACGGCGACCTCGCCGCCCAGCAGGACGGTCTCGGTACGGCCTGCCATCTCCATGCCCTCATAGGGCGTGTAGTCCACATTCTGATATTGCTCGGCTGCGCGAATACACCAGGTATAATTCGGATCAAAAATAACGATATCGGCGTCGCTTCCCACGGCCAGCGTGCCCTTCTGGGGGAACATGCCAAAGAGCTTGGCGGGATTCTCCGAGAGGGTCTTCATCATCTGAAGCTCGGAGATGTGCTCCTGCCGGACGCCGTAGGTGTACATGAGAGCCGGACGGTGCTCCACGCCGGGGATGCCGGGGGGGATGGCGGAGAAGTCGTCCTTGCCCAGGTGCTTGGTGGTGGCGTAGTTGAAGGAGCAGTGGTCGGTGCCGATGGTGTCGATCTCATCCTCGCCCAGGGCCTCCCACAGGGCGTCCACATCCTCCTGCTTGCGCAGGGGGGGAGAGAAGACGTACTTGGCGCTCTCAAAGCCGGGGAGGTGATACTTCTCATCGGTCATGGTGAAGTACTGGGGGCAGGACTCCAGGTAGAGGGACTGGCCGTGGGACCGGGCCATCAGGGCCTCCTCCAGGCCGCGCTGGGTGGAGAGATGGACCACGTTGACCGGATAGCCGGCCTGCTCGGCCAGATTGAGCCAGCGGTTGACGGCCTCCGACTCGATGAGGTCGCTGTGGGCCAGGGGATGGGAGGCGGGCGTGAGCATACCGGCCTCCTTGAGCTCGGCAATGGCCTCGTCGATGAGGTCGCCGTTCTCGCAGTGGCAGCCCACCACGCCGCCTTCCTTGCCAACGGCCTTGATGACCTCATAGGCCACGCCGTCGGGGATGCGCATGCCGTGGTAGGCCAGGTAGACCTTGTAGGAGGTGATGCCCTGCTCGGTCATTTTGGGCAGCTCTTCCCGGATGCGGGCATCCCAGTCCACGATGGTCATGTGGAAAGAGTAGTTACAGGAGGCGTGGCCATCGGCACGGCTGTGCCACTCGTCCAGCGCGGACTGGAGGGAGTGGCCGTGCTCCGGCTCAGCAAAGTCCAGCACGCAGGTGGTGCCGCCGGCCAGGGCGGCCCGGGTGCCGGTCTCCCAGTTGTCCGCAGTCTCCCGGTCGGTGCCCTTGTTCATCTCGAAGTGCGTGTGGGTGTCGATAAAGCCGGGGAAAACCAGCTTGCCCCCCGCGTCGATGACCTGACAGCCGTCGGCGGAGAGGGCGGGGCCAATCTCGGCGATCTTGCCCGCCTCCACCCGCAGATCAGCCTTTACCGGGCCGTCGGGGAGGATCAGGGTACCGTTTTGAATGAGGATGGACATAGATAGGCCTCCTTCAATAAGAGTAAATACAAAACAGGGCGGGTCACATCCAAAACGGATGTGACCCGCCCATTCAGGCTCCGTTTCAGCCATTTCCGGCTCTATTGTAGCACATGGAAAGGTTGAACGCAAGAGTACAGGAACGCTGCGCCGGAGGGGTCAGGGATGGATCCCGTTGGCGTCAAAGGCCTTGAGCAGTTCGTCCATGGAGGGACGGACCAGCATGGGCTCTCCCGCGGCCTTGATGCCGTTGGCCACATCCTTGAGGCCGTTGCCGGTAACCACGCTGACCACCGTGGCGTCGGGGTCCAGGATGCCGCGCTCCAGGGCTTTCTTGACACCGGCAGTACCGGTGACACCGGCGGGCTCGCCAAAGACGCCCTGGGTCCGGCCCAGAAGGCGCATGGCAGCCAGGATCTCGTCGTCGGTGACGTTGACCACCAGACCGTCGGACTCCTCAATGGCCTGGAGGGCCTTGTCCGCGTTGCGGGGCACGCCCACGGCGATGGAGTCGGCCAGGGTGTTCTCCTCCATAGGCTGCCAGGGGGTGGCCGTCATGATGGCCCGGTTGAGGGGGCAGCAGCCCTCCGCCTGGACCGAGATGAGGCGGGGGAGCCGGTCGATGAATCCGGCGGCATAGAGGTCCTTGAGGCCCTTCCAGGCGCCGGCGATGGTGCAGCCGTCGCCCACCGAGAGGGCGATGAAGTCGGGCACCTTCCAGTGGAGCTGCTCCAGGATCTCCAGGGTGACCGTCTTTTTGCCCTCGGAGAGATAGGGGTTGATGGCGGCGTTGCGGTTGTACCAGCCCCACTTCTCGATGGCGGCCTTGGAGAGCTCAAAGGTATCCTCATAGGAACCGTCCACGCTGATGACTGTGGCGCCGAAGATGCGCAGCTGGGCCACCTTGCCCTTGGGGGCGCGGGAGGGGACAAAGATGTAGGTGGGGATGCCCGCTGCCGCCGCGTTGCCCGCCAGAGAGGAGGCGGCGTTGCCGGTGGAGGAGCAGGCAATGGTGTGGGCACCCGCCTCCCGGGCCTTGACCACTGCCATGGCGGAGGCGCGGTCCTTCAGAGAGGCCGTGGGATTCTGTCCGTCGTCCTTGATGTAGAGGGTCTTGAGGCCCAGCTCCCGGGCCAGATTGTCCGCCCGGTAGAGGGGAGACCAGCCCACCCGCAGCGGAGTGGGCGCCGAGTCGGCCTCCACGGGCAGGAAGGGACGGTAACGCCACATGGACCACTCCTGGCTGCGCTCCAGGTCGTCCCTGGTGAAGTGGGCCTTGATGTAATCGTAGTCGTAGACGATGTCCAGGATACCGCCGCAGGTACAGGTGGTGGTATTGGGGGTGGCTTCATACTCCTTGCCGCACTTGACACATTTGGCGTATTTTACATTCTTCAGCAACGGGATGACCTCCTTTTCAAAACAGCCGGCGGGCGGGATTTCCCCGCCCGCCGGTCCGGTGTGTATGGATGAATGAGGCGCTTACAGGGCCTTGAGCAGTCCAGTGGCGTCGTTGAATTCGTTGATCAGCTCGTCCAGATCCTTGGCCTGCTGGTGGACGGCGTCCCAGGTGCCCTCGGTGTCGTACCACAGAGCATTGAGGTCCTTCACGTCGCGGGCCTGCTGCTCCACCCAGGTGTAGTACTTCAGGTTGTGGACCCGCTTGCGGTCCCAGTAGTTGAGCTCGGCCATGTTGTCGGTCTTGAGGCCCAGAATGTGCAGGTTATGGTCCAGAGCGGCCTCCTGCAGGTTGTAGGCGCCGTGCATCTGGTTGAGCTCTTCGATGCGGCTCTGATACATGACGGCCGAGTCGGTGAGGACGGTGACCACCACGTCGCGCTCGGTCAGCTCGTAGTACTTGGCCATCTTGATGCAGCACAGCACGTTGGCGATACCGGAAATGCCCATCCAGGTCAGCTTCTCCAGCAGCTCGTCCGAGAGGCCCAGCTCTTCCTTCAGGTACTTCTGGCCGTCGGAGGTGTTGAAGAGGCGGAGCAGGCGCTGGGAATCCTCATCGTCAATGTCGATGACCATATCGGTGTTCTTGACATTGTGGATCCAGGGGATGTGCTTGTCGCCGATACCCTCAATGCGGTGGCCGCCAAAGCCGTTTTCCAGAATGGTGGGGCACTGGAGCGCCTCGCCCACGGCCAGCTTCACATGGGGATAGCGGTCCTTGAGCAGGTCGCCGGCCGACATGGTGCCCGCCGAGCCGGAGGTAAAGCAGGCGCCGGCCAGACGGTCGCCGGGGCGCTTGACCGCCTCATAGAGATCGGCCAGAGCGGTACCGGTCACATTGTAGTGCCACAGGGGGTTGCCCATCTCTTCAAACTGGTTGAAGATCATCATGGTAGGATCCTGCTTGAGCTCCCAGGTCTTGTCAAAGATCTCCTTGACGTTGGACTCACAGCCGGGGGTGGCGATGACCTGGCCGGCGATCTGGCTGAGCCACTCGAAGCGCTCCTTGCTCATCTCGGCGGGAAGGATGGCCACGCTGTCACAGGCCAGCAGCTTGGAGTTGAAGGCGCCGCCGCGGCAGTAGTTGCCCGTGGAGGGCCAGACGGCATGGTGATAGGTGGCGTCAAACTGTCCGGTCACCAGACGGGGGGCCAGACATCCAAAGGAGGCGCCCACCTTGTGGCATCCGGTGGGGAACCACTTGCCCGCCATGGCCAGAATGCGGCAGGGAACACCGGTCAGGGAGGAGGGCAGCTCCACATAGTTGGGCACAGCCTGATAGCCGCCGCCAAATTCCTTGGCTTCGTTCTTCCAGGTAATGCGGAACAGGTTCAGAGGATTGACGTCCCACAGTCCCACATTTTTCAGCTTGTCCCGGATGGCGCCAGGAATGGATTCCGGCTCCTGCATCTGGGCAATGGTGGGAATGATGACGTTATTTTCGCGGGCCTTTTTGATGTTTCGGTCCAGACTGTCTCGGCGGATGGTAAGGTCAATCATATTCCGTGTCCTCCTTAAAATACAGAGTGCCAAAGGCGCTGCCATGCCCTAATCATAGCACAATCTGGAAATAAATCAAGAGGAAAGAAATAATTTTTGAACTTAGGCGTTTTCATTGAAAGTAAATCATATAATGAATTATTTATGCAAAATAACGGAAGTGTGATCGTGCACGTTCAGATGAGGGAAATTCTGTCCGCCCGATAAAAACAGAGAACGGCCGCGGCGCGGAGAAAGACAGAAAAAAGCGGGCCGCAAATGCGGCCCGCCGGAAAAAATATTCAGATTAGCACTTCTCGAGGATGACGGCAGTGCCCATACCGCCGCCGATGCACAGGGTGGCAAGGCCCTTCTTTGCCTCGGGACGCTTGCTCATCTCGTGCAGCAGGGTGACGATGATGCGGGCGCCGGAGCAGCCCACGGGGTGACCCAGGGAGATGGCGCCGCCGTTGACGTTGACCTTGCTCATGTCAAACTTCAGCTCGCGGGCCACAGCGAT
The DNA here is from genome assembly GCF_018784545.1 of Pseudoflavonifractor sp. MCC625. NCBI lineage: Bacteria > Bacillati > Bacillota > Clostridia > Eubacteriales > Oscillospiraceae > Pseudoflavonifractor > Pseudoflavonifractor sp. MCC625. The sequence continues at coordinate 270,768 of NZ_WQOJ01000048.1, forward strand.
GGACTGGGCAGCAAAGGCCTCGTTGGCCTCCACCAGATCCATGTCCTCGATGGTCAGGCCGGCCTTCTCCATAGCCTGCTTGGAGGCGGGAACAGGACCCACGCCCATGATCTTGGGATCCACGCCGCCCTGGCCCCAGGAGACCAGCTTGGCCATGGGCTTCAGGCCGTACTTCTCCACAGCCTCGCCGGAGGCCAGGATGATGGCGGCAGCGCCGTCGTTGATGCCGGAGGCGTTGCCGGCGGTGACGCGGCCGTCCTTCTTGAAGGCGGGCTTCAGCTTGGCCAGACCCTCAGCGGTGGTGCCGTGGCGGGGGAACTCGTCGACCTTGAAGTCCACGATCTCCTTCTTGACCTTCACGGGCACGGGGACGATCTCGTCGTCAAACTTGCCGGCCTCCTGAGCAGCCTTGGCCTTCATCTGGGAGTTCAGGGCGAACTCATCCAGCTCCTCGCGGGTGATGCCCCACTGGTCGCAGACGTTCTCAGCGGTGATGCCCATGTGGTAGTCGTTGAACACATCCCACAGGCCGTCCTTCACCATGGTGTCCACCAGCTTGGTGTCGTTCATGCGGGCGCCGAAGCGGGCGGCGGGCATGGCATAGGGGGCAGCGGACATGTTCTCGGTGCCGCCGGCCACGATGATGTCGGCGTCACCGGCCAGGATGGTACGGGCACCCTCGATCACGGACTTCATGCCGGAGCCGCAGACCATGCTGACGGTGTAGGCGGGCACTTCAACGGGAATACCGGCGCCCAGAGAAACCTGGCGGGCCATATTCTGACCGGCAGCGGCAGTCAGGATGCTGCCGAACATGACCTCGTCCACCTGCTCAGGCTTGACGTTGGCACGCTTGAGCGCCTCAGCCACAACGATGGAGCCCAGCTTGGCGGCGGGAACATCCTTCAGGGAACCACCGAAGGAGCCGATGGCGGTACGGCAGCAATTGACAACATAAATGTCCTTCATAGAATTGACCCTCCAAATATTTTACATTTCGTTCGATATATGGTCGCGGAATCGGCAATGAATACAAATTCGGTTTGCGAACCGGATAAGCTTATTATATATGATGGGGAAGAAAAATGCAACGGTGACTTGTGAATATTTTAACAATATACTTTGGAGGTCAAAAATCCGGCGGTCACCGGGACGAAACGCCCAGGACCGCCGGATTTGAATGAGAAAGTTAAAAATTTAACATACTTTCAAAAAATCTTTGGAGAGGTGCGGGATGCCGGAGTTTCTCAGGGTGCTGCGCTGCGGAGGATGAGTACATCCTCTGCGCCCAACTCCCGCAGGGCCTCCAGGGTATGGGTGGCCGTAGTCTGAATGGTAATGGTGAACTGATAGATGTGCCCGTCCTCCACCAGTTCCGAACGGGCCTCCGGCGAATAGAAGTGGAAGGTCAGATCGTTATAGTAGCAGTTGGCATAGCGGTCCTGATTTTCCAACAGATAGTGACGGCCCAGATTTCCCTCTTCCAGATCGGTGAGCACGGCGTCCAGAAGCAGCTGGGTGTCCGCACCGCTGGAGAAAATTTGATCGGCTCCCGTATAGGTGGAGAGGTTGACGCTGGTCAGCACATCGCCGCTGCGGTAGAGGGAGAGATACTCCTGCTGTGCCAGACCCGGAGCATTGATGAGCGCATCCAGCTTGGCGGCGGGAGAGGTGGGATCGGCCAGAAGCTCCTCGTCCACCGGGATACGGTAGCTGCGCCGCATGGTGCCGCCGTCCCGGAAGAGATAGGTGAAGGAGAAGTAGAACGAGCCGGAAGTCTCCACATCCACCATATAATCTCCCACCTGCTGGGAGACATAGGGGTGGGAAGATACACGCTCAGCCGACTCCAGCTGGGACTGATGGTCGATGATGGTCTGATGGAGCTCCACCAGACGGGCAATGTCCTCCTCCCGGCGCAGGACGGAAGGAGAGGAAGCTCCATCATAGGGGGCGAAGGAGGGAGTATCCAGGCGTACTTCCACCACCTGCTGGGCCTGGGGGACCCGGACCTCAAAGCCGATCGGGTCGACCTCCAGAGTGCTCACGCCCAGTGTGAGCAGGATCAGAAAGCAGAGGCAGCCCTTCCAGCCCTGCCGGAAGACGCGGAAGGATTTGCACAGCAGCATTTCGGCGATAAAGTAGCCCAGGGCTCCCGTGAGCAGCAGGAAGAACAGGAGAGACCACAGGATGCTGTGCGAGACCTGGGGCAGGAAGACGCTCCACAGAAAAGTGCCGATAACCACGGCAGAGCAGAAGGCCACACCGTATTTGAAGATGGGGCGCAGCCAGGAGACAGCCACCACGTCCCCGGCGGTCTCCAGATGGCGGCGGCGGTAGAGGAGCAGGGCCAGTCCGGTGAAGACCAGCCCGGCCAGCATATACACAAAGACGGGAAGCAGTCCGGTAAAGTGATAATTGGGGGAGCCGGTGCTGCCCATGCGGTCGATGTAGCAGAGTGTGGGAGTGAGCCACTCCACCCAGGGGTTGAGTTGATATGAGGTATAAAATCCGAAGAGGAAGATGCGGGCCAGCTCCCGAAAGAGAGCATCCAGGCCGAACACCAGGCCGTTGAGGATGCCGTAGAAGGCGGGCAACGCCAGAATGTGGCCGGTAAACATGGCGCAGAACACCGCAAAGGAGTAGAAGAACAGGGAGACCATACACTGGCACCAGCCCCACAGGAAGAGAGAGGTCAAATCCACCCCGTGGCCCGCATAGAACTCCGCCCCCAGGGTGAGCAGGGCCACCACCAGAATGGGCAGGACAAAAAAGCTCAGGCCCGAGAGGTAGTTGGTGAGAAAGAGCCCCTCCCGCCGGATGGGCAGGGCGTGCATGAGCCCCACCGGACGGCTGGAGTAGAGATAGGAAAAGACCGCCATGGCACACAGTACACCAAAGCCCAGTGAGAGCAGGATCCCCATGGGGATGGCGTACACCACATAACCGGTCGGGTAGTAATTATCCGGCATGGTATCATAGATGCCGCGGCTGTTGAGAATGCCCACGGTCAGAATTAAGAACCAGATCACCCCGTACAAAGACCACAGGGGCCAGAACCGGGACCAGTTTTTCCGAAAGAGCGTGATGTTGAACCAGGCGCAGGGGCGGCGCTCCTTAGAGCACGATGTCACGGACGGCATAGTCCTCACCTCCCAATTCATAGATAAAGATTTCCTCCAGCGTCAGAGGCAGGGCCTCCATCAGGATGGGGGCATAGATCGCCAGACGATTGGTCACCTCGTCGGCCGAGCCCCGGACAATCAGGGTATGAATACGCCCCACCTGGGACACATGGAGGACGGCCAGGTCCTCGGGGAGCTGGGGCAGCTCCCGCTCCTGGAAGACGATCTGCATCTTCACGATATTGTCCTGCAGATCCGCCAGGGCACGCTCCAGCAGCACCTTGCCCTGGGAGAGGATTCCCACATGGTCGCAGACGTCCTCCAGCTCCCGCAGGTTGTGGGAGGAGACCAGCACAGTGGTGCCATACTCCGCCACGTCGCCCATGAGGAGGGACCAGACCTGCCGGCGCATCACCGGGTCCAGACCGTCCACCGGCTCATCCAGCACCAGCAGGTCGGGCCGGCAGCACAGGGAGAGCCAGAAGGCCGCCTGCTTCTGCATGCCCTTGGAGAGACGGCGCACCGGGATATTTTCCTGCACCGAGGAAAAGACCTCTTTCAGGGCCTGGTAGCGCGCTTCATCGAAGCGGGGGTAGAAGCCCCGGAAAAAGCGCATCATATCCCGGGTGGAGGCGGACAGGAAGGTGTAGAGCTCATCGGGGATGGAGGCGATGTGGGCCTTGACGGCGGGGTTCTCGTAGACCGGCTCACCTGCCACCAGCACCTGACCGGAATCCTGCCGGTAAATGCCGGTGATGTGGCGCAGAATGGTGGATTTTCCCGCTCCGTTGGGGCCCACCAGGCCGTAGATGGCCCCGTCGGGCACCTCCATATTCAGACCGTTCAGGGCCCGGAATCCGTCGAAGGTCTTTACTACATTCTGGACTGAGATCATAAACAGCGGCTCCTCCTTCTCAAATTATGGCTGGGAAACAGCATGCAGGCGACGAGAGAGCTCGTCCGGGCTCAGTCCCAGAAAAATCAGTTCAGCAGCCGTCTGGTCAAACCGATTTAAAAGGGTTTCCCGGCGCCGGCCCTGGATATCCCCCCGGTCAGCCGCAAAACAGCCCTTGCCGGCCACTGGGTGGAGGTAGCCCTCCGCCGCCAGGGATTCATAGGCCCGCTGGATCGTGTTGGGGTTGATGGCCAGCGTAGTGGCCATCGCGCGGACCGAGGGGAGCTTCTCCCCAGGCTGAATGGCGCCGGACACCACCAGACGGCGCAGACTGTCCATCACCTGTTCATAAATGGGGCGCGCATCCCGGGAGTCAAGACGAATCATAATCAGACCCCTTTCCTAGAGTTGAACTGTATGAGGTGTATTAATACAGTCAGTATAGAGGAGTATATGACCGGGAACAAGGGAAAAAGTCTTAACATTTTCTGACGATTCCGGACGGGAGACAAAAAACCGCCCCGGCGGTTTCACCGGGGCGGTTCGGAACGGTCAATTCTGAGAGACGGGAGTGAGCTCCTCCTGAGAGCGGAAGAGACGGTCGGTGAGCGGGGCAAACCAGCGGGAGGACTGACCAATGAGCACAGCAGCGATAATAGTGCCTTCCCGTACGGTGGTCACGCCATGGAAAACAATCAGAGAACCAATGGTGGCCAGCACCACCAGGGTAATATCGGTCGCGGTGCGGACATTGCCCCAGGCCCGGCCGGTACGCTCGGCCACCACGCTGATGAAAGCCTCGCTGGGCTGAAGGGTGGCGTCGGCGGAGACCATCAGGGCCAGGCTCAGACCAAAGACAATGCAGCCCGCCACCAGGACCAGCAGTTTGGACACGTAGGAGGTAGGCACCACAGCGTTGCACAGCCACATGTTGACGTCGATAAAGACGCTGCAGATAAAGGTGGGAACCAGCTGCGTGAGGATCTTGACCGGGTGCCAGGTCTTAGGCGCCACGATAAACTCAGCCACAAAAAACAGGAAGTTCAGCAGAAAGGAAAAGGTACCCAGCGAAATGTTGGGGAAAATCAGATAGAAAAGGTTGGTAATACTGCTCATGGGAGAGACACCAATGGTAGCCTTGATGCTCAGCGCAATACCGGTACCCATCAGGAACATGCCGATGAAAAAGACGATCCAGCGTTTGACCACTTGATCTTTGGTTGCAGCGGAGGGAGTAGACATAGGAAATCCACCATCTTTTCTTTTGAATTTTATGAGCCGGCAAGCCGCTGTTTTGCCAAAACTCATATAGTGATATGAGGAGTTTACGGCAAGGTTGTGCAGTTTGTCAAGAAAAATTTTATTGAACAGTCAATAAATGTATTCAATACAAAGACAATCTGAAATAAACAGTCTTCATATAAAAGACAATGTGGGAAAAATTTGTAGAATTAGAACAAAAATAAAAACATAAAACTGTAAAAAAGTGAAATATATGTCGTGCACATGAAAAAGAGCGGGAAAGGGGCCAGTTCGGACAGGAAAGAAAATACTGGCAATTGCCCAAAACGACATGACAAACCGGTGGAAAGCTACTATAATAAATACGGAGGGGCCCGGATCTCAGGGCCCCGGACCCAAGTGGGTCCAATGACTGCGAAGGGGTGATTCCCATGGTTTTGTTCGATGAGACGCATTGGTATCGGTTCCTGGAATGCGTGGCCGACCTGATTGAGAGCCGTGAGGTGCTCTCCATGCGGGAGATCCCCCACCACCCGGGCTGCAACTGCTACGAGCACTCGGTATTCGTAGCCTATATTGCCTTCCGCCTGGCCCGGCGCTGGGGACTGGACTTCCGCACGGCGGCTCGCTGCGGCCTGCTCCACGACCTGTACCTGTACAACGCCCGGGAACCCGGGACCCATCCGGGCAACCAGTGCTTTGACCACCCGGTGGCCGCGGCACGGAATGCCCGCATGCTGTGCGGTGAGCTCTCGCCCAAAGAAGAGAATATCATTCTGTCCCATATGTGGCCCCTGGCCAAACGCCGGCCCCGCAGCCGGGAGGCGGCGGTTGTGAACCTGGCGGATAAGTTCTGTGCCACATTGGAGGTCTCCCAGCTCTGGCGCGTCATGGGGATGCGCCGTCTGGTCATGGCATAACCGGGGCAGAACCGGAAGGAGGATCCCCGGGGGTCCTCCTTTTTTACGCTTTCCGGGCAACCCGCTGTGTAAAGAGGCGGTAAAGTTGTTGAGAAGCCGGGGGAAAACCCATTTGGAATTGTGCATTTGTCTGATATGGCATCGGGAGACGGATTTTCCCAAAAATATGGGTGCATTTCCACGGCCGCTTTGATATAATCGAAAGAAGAGAAGGAGTGTGACCGCGTATGACGGAAAAGGCGGGTGCAATCGTATTCCTGCCGCGGGAGGGGAACCGGCCGTCCCTGCTGCTGGAGCCGCTGCTCTTTGACCCTGCGGCTCTTTGGCTGGAGCAGGCTCTGGAGCGCGCTGGAGCAGAGGAGTTTCTGGTGGTATGCCATCAGGACGACCAGGCCCAGGCTGAGACCTGTTTCCCGGAGGGAACGGTGTTCATCACCACCGGGACCGACGGGGCCAGAGAGCGTCTGCTGACCTTCCTGGAGGGACATGACCGGGTGGTGGCGGTGACCCGGCCTGTTTTTATGCCCGCCTATGCCGTCAGCCGCGTCCGGGATGGACTGGCTGAGCTGCCGCCCCAGGAGAAAAACGCCATGCTCAGCCGGGGGATCCACCCGGAGGGACACGGTGTGTTTGAGTTTACTCCCGCCGGCCGGGCTGCGCTGGCCGAGGGCGGCGATATTCTGGAGGTCCTGACCGTCCACTGCCGTCCCTATGAGAGCTGCTTCCTCCCCCTGGAGGAGAAAAATCTGGAGGACCTCCAGACCGTGGCCCGGGAGGACAGCGTCAGCCGTGCCCGGGAAGCGGGGGTCCGCTTCCTGGATCCCGCCCAGGCCTATATCGGGCCTCAGGTCACACTGGGCCGGGGAACGGTGGTGCTGCCCGGGGTCATCCTGCGGGGACGGACCGTGATCGGTCCGGAGTGCGAACTGGGCCCCAACACCATGATCCGGGACTGCGTGATCGGCCGGGGCGTGACGGTCAATGCCTCTCAGCTCAATGAGAGCACGGTGGAGGAGGGGACCAAGGTGGGACCCTTTGCCTATATCCGTCCGGGCTGCCATGTGGGCCGGGAGGTCAAGGTGGGCGACTTTGTGGAGCTGAAAAACTCCACCATCGGCGACGGCACCAAGATCTCGCACCTGACCTATGTGGGCGACTCCGACGTGGGCGGCCATGTAAACTTCGGCTGCGGTACAGTCACCGTCAACTATGACGGCACCAGCAAATTCCGCACCACCATCGGCGACAACGCCTTCATCGGCTGCAACACCAATCTGGTGGCCCCGGTAAAGATCGGGGACGGCGCCTATACCGCTGCCGGCTCTACCATCACCGACGATGTGCCGGCGGACTCTCTGGCCATTGCCCGGAGCATCCAGGTGGTCAAGAAGCAGTGGGCGGCCCGCCGGCGCAACCGCAGAAAATAAGCCATCCCCCGGGCAGAACCCGGATAAGATGCAGATAGAGAAGTGACTTGAGCGGCAGGGTTTGGCCGCAAAACATATGAGAGGATGTATGTAGAAATGATTGCACACGGTAAGGACATTAAGATCTTTTGCGGAAGCTCCAACCAGGCGCTGGCCCTGGACATCTGCAAGAAGATCGGCACCTCCCTGGGTGAGGCCGAGGTGGGCACCTTCTCCGACGGCGAGAAGTATGTGTCCATCTACGAGACGGTGCGTGGCTCTGACGTCTTTGTGATCCAGTCCACCTGCAGCCCCGTCAACGACAACCTGATGGAACTGCTCATCATGATCGACGCCATGAAGCGCGCCTCCGCCGGCCGTATCACCGCGGTCATCCCCTACTTCGGCTATGCCCGTCAGGACCGCAAGACCAAGCCCCGCGATCCCATCTCCGCCAAGCTGGTGGCCAACCTCATCACCCGCGCCGGCGCTGACCGGGTCCTCACCATGGACCTGCACGCCAATCAGATCCAGGGCTTCTTCGACATCCCCGTGGACAATCTGATGGGCTCTCCCGTGTTCGTCAACCACTTCCTGGAGAAGTACAAGGACTGCCACGACGAGGTGATGGTGGTCTCCCCCGACGTGGGCTCCGTGGCCCGCGCCCGCGCCTTTGCCCAGAAGCTGGATATGCCTCTGGCCATCGTGGATAAGCGCCGCCAGAAGGCCAACTCCTCCGAGGTCATGAACATCATCGGCGATGTGCGCGGCAAGCGCGTCATCCTGCTGGACGACATGGTGGACACCGGCGGGTCCCTCTGCCACGCCGCCCAGGCTCTGGTGGAGATCGGCGGAGCCAAGTCGGTCACCGCCTGCGCCTCCCACGGCGTCCTCTCCGGTCCTGCGGTGGAGCGCATCCGCAACAGCGCCCTGGACGAGGTCCTCTTCCTCAACACCATCCCCGCCAAGGCGGAGACCTGCGACAAGATCAAGTATCTGTCCGTGGCCCCCATGTTCGCCGAGGCCATTGAGCGCATCTACGAGGAGATCTCGGTCTCCAAGCTGTTCCTGTAAGCATCCTCTCCCGCCTGCGGGCGGGTGCGGGGCGCCCCTGCCGGGCCATTTTGCCCGGCGGGGACGCCCCCTTTTCTGCAATGCTGTAATCCTGTGAGGTGGTATCCATGTTTTTCGGAAGGACATCGGGCGGCGTATCCTGGCTGGTAGTGGGCCTTGGCAACATCGGTGAGAAGTACGACAACACCCGGCACAATGTGGGCTTTGAGGTAGCCGATGAGCTGGCGGAGCGGGGACGGGTACCCATCCAGAAGCTCAAGTACCGCGCCCTCACCAACACCCTGGAGATCGGGGGAGAAAAGGTCTTGCTGATGAAGCCGGTGACCTATATGAACCTCTCCGGTGAGGCGGTGGGGGAGGCGGCCCGTTTTTTCAAGGTGCCCGCCGACCATGTGCTGGTCATCTCGGACGATGTGTCCCTGCCGGTGGGAAAGCTGCGGGTGCGCCGCGGCGGTTCGGCCGGAGGGCATAACGGCCTGAAAAACATCATCCAGCACCTGAGCAGCGACCAGTTCCCCCGGATCAAGGTGGGCGTGGGGGAGAAGCCCCATCCCGACTACGACATGGCCGACTGGGTGCTGGGAAAATTCCAGGGGGAGGACCGCAAGACCATGGACGTGGCCGTCAAACGGGCGGCCGACGCGGTGGAGTGCTTCCTCCGGGAGGGGCCGGACAAGACCATGAGCCGCTTCAACGGGTAAGTCTGCCATCTTTCGTATTTTGTAAGAAAATCGTTCATTCTTCTCAAAAGCCGTCTGCTATTCTGTGTGAGAGAACACATGGAATGGGAGGCGGCTTTTATCAGACGCTGGATATTGGAACGGGCCCGGGTGGGCGCCTGGATCTGGATGGGCCTGGGGCTGCTGGGCCTGGCAGCGGCGGAAATGCTGTACGACGGGTGGCAGCTCCCGCTGCTGCTGTTTTGGGTATGGGTCATAGGCTATATGGATGTGATCTCCATTCTGACGATAAAAGAACTGCGCCACCAGATGGCCCGGCTGGATCAGACCTGTGATCCGGCACCGCTGTTGGCGTGGTGCCGCTCCGTCCTGCGGCAGAACCCGGGCAGTACCCGCTATCGGGTCTATGAGGGGTTTTGCCTGCTTCTGCTGGGGCGGGAGGTGGAGGCCCTGTCGACCCTGGAACAGGTGGAGGGGCGGCGGAAGCTCTGGCGGCAGCCGGACAGCTTCCTGCTCTATGTGGCCTGCCGCAGTGATCTGTCCGACCCCGGGACGGCGGGACAGTGGCTGGAGCAGGGCCGCCGGGCGGCCCGCCGGAAATGGCTGGGGCGCAAGACCCTTGAGAAGGCCCTGAAGGAACAGGAACTCTGCCTCGCCCTGCGGCAGGGACAGACCGAGGGACTGGAGGGGGCCATGAAGGCCTGCCTGGAGAAGGCGTCTTCCCTGCGTCTGCGGGTGGCCTGGCACTATGAATTGGGGCAGCTCTTCCGGGCGCTGGGCCGGCCGGAAGAGGCGGCGGAGCATCTGCGCTTCGTGGCCCAGTATGGAAACCGTCTGGCGATACGCAGCCGGGCGGAGGAGCTGCTGGAGCCGGGGCGCTGAGGCAGACCGTTCTTCCAATCCATATCGGAGCAAATGGGCGCCGCGGGAGAGAGCACTCCCGCGGCGCTGTACGCATGGGCAATTTTGTTACCAAACTGTGGGGACTTTTCGGCACGTATGGGATACAATCCAGAGAGACGGACCTGGAACGGCCCGGGAGAGGGATGGAAGGCATGGGACAGAGGAAATTGTTTTGCCAGTGGGGGCCGGTCTGCTACCGGATCTCGCTGAAAAAGGAAGCGCTGCGGCGGAGGCTGTGGGACTGGCGGGAGCGCACTGCCTTTGCCCGAACCAGACAGGTGGAATCGCTTCCGGTGGTGGTGAAGGGACACCGCTCTCCCATCCTGCGCCCGCTGCACGGGGTGGATATGGCCCTTCAGGAGAACAAGCGGCAGAATCTGGCCCTGGCGGCCCCCTGTGTGGACGGCATCTGTGTGGAGCCGGGGCAGGTCTTTTCCTTCTGGGCACTGGTGGGGCCGCCCACCGCCCGGCGGGGATACCGGGAGGGCCTGACCATCGGCGGGGGGCGGTTCTACACCGGTGTGGGCGGGGGACTATGCCAGCTGGCCAACCTGATCCACTATCTGGTGCTCAACAGCCCTCTCACCGTGCGGGAGCTCCACCACCACTCGGACGCCCTCTTCCCGGACGCCCAGCGGCGGGTACCCTTTGGCACGGGCACGTCCATTTTCTATCCCCATGTGGATTACCGCTTCCGGAATGACACGGACCAGACCGTACAGCTGCGGGTGTGGCTGGAGGGGGACGACCTGTGCGGCGAACTGCGGGCCGGGCATCCCTTCCTGCGGCGCTACCGCCTGCGGGAGGAAGGCGCGGGCTATGTCCGGGAGGGGGAGGACTGGTTCCGGGTGAGCCAGGTCTACCGGGAGGTGCTGGACCGCGCCACCGGTGAAGTGGTGGGCCGGGAGCTGGTGCTGGACAACCACTCCCGGGTGATGTATGATCCCGCCCTTATCCCCCAGGAGGAGAAGGTATGAGACTGCTGGAGCGGCTGCGGGAGAACTGCGGCAGACTGGGGGAGCGCCCCGCCTTCTGCAGCGGCGGGGAGGCGATGAGCTGGGCGGTTCTGGGGGCAAAGGTGCGGGCAACCGTGGCTATGCTGGCCCGTGGCCGGGGACCGGTGGTGGTCTACGGACACAAGGAGCCGTGGATGCCCGCGTGCTTTCTCGCCTGTCTGCTGGCGGGGCGGCCCTATCTCCCGGCGGACCGGAGCTGGCCCCACGAGCGGGTGCGCCAGGCGGGGGAGCTGGCAGGGGCCACGCTGCTGCTGGCGGTGGAACCGATGGAATTGCCCGGACTGGAGATCTGGGACCGGGGGTCGCTGGAGGCCCTCCCCGACCCTGGGACATGGTGCGAACGTATGGCCGGTCCGGCGGAGATTGCCTATATTATCTTCACCTCGGGGAGTACGGGAGTGCCCAAGGGAGTCCCCATTTCCCGGGGAAGTTTAGACCATTTTTTGGCCTGGGCTCTCTCCCTGCCGGGGATCGCCGCTTGTGCCGGGCGAGGAGTGCTCAATCAGGCGGGCTATGCCTTTGACCTGTCGGTGGCCGACCTCTATCTGGCGGTGATGACAGGGGGGACCCACACCGCCCTGACCGGAGAGGAGCAGAGCGACTTTTCCACAATGTTTGCTCGGATGTGGAAAAGCGGAGCGGGACTGCTGGTGGCCACACCCACCTTCCTGCGGCTTTGCCTCACGGATGCGTCCTTCTGCTGCGTACAGATGGGAAATTTGGGCGGGGTGCTCTCCTGCGGAGAAGTTCTTCGGTCGCGGACAGCGGAAAAATTGCTCCGGCGCTTCCCAAAACTGCTCCTCTACAACGCCTACGGCCCTACGGAGGGAACCTGCGCAGTCTCTGCTGCCCGCATCCATCCCGAGGACTGCGGGAGTGAGCTTCCCATCGGAGAGATGGCGCGGTGCGGCGCGGATATCTCCATAGAGATAGGGGGAGTGCCCTGTCCGGAGGGGACGATGGGGGAGATCGTGCTGCGGGGCACGCAGCTCTCGCCGGGTTATCTGAATGGGATACCGGGCGGGTTCCGGGATACCCTCACCGGGCGGGCCTACGGCACGGGAGACCTGGGGGTAATTTGCGCCGGAAAGCTCTGGTACCGGGGACGGATGGATGAACAGATCAAATACCGGGGCTACCGGGTGGAACCGGGGGAGATCGAGGCGGCGCTGGAGACCCTGAGCGGCATCGAGCGGGCGGCGGTGCTCCCCCGGCTGGGCCGGGATGGGGGCGTACAGGGCCTGGTGGCCTTTGTGGAGAGCCCCCAATTACCTGACTGGAGCGGGGTGAAGGAGGCACTGTCCCAGCGCCTCCCGCCCTGGATGTGCCCGGGGCAGTATGAGTGGGTGGAACATATGCCCCTTACCCCCAACGGAAAATGCGACCGGAATACCTTAAAGGAGTGGGTGCAAGATGGTAAGCCTGGATGAGATCCGGGACCTGCTGGTGGAGGCCTGTGGAAGTCCGGAGGCGGGGGAGCCGGGGGTGGACCTGCTGGAGCGGGGACTTCTGGACTCCCTGGCCCTCATCACCCTGCTGGAGGGCCTGGAGGACCGGGGAATCGAGCTGATCCCCACCCAGCTTCCCAAGGAGACCTTCCGCACGGCGGAGTCCATCCTGCAGGCGGCCCGGACGGCCGAAATGTGACATAGAAAAAAGGTCTGCCCCCTTCTCAAAACCGTCTGAGTTTTTGAGAAGGGGGCGTTTTTGTGCCGGAAACCGCCTGATTTCCCTTGACGGCCACCCCGAACAGGGACTATACTGTCCACACGTACACCCCCCTCCCGGATGGGAACGGGGGCTTTCGGCACGTCTATAACTTCCATATTTTTCTAGAAAGGAGGGTACAGCATGCAGCTGCTGACCCAGGTCCTGCGGGAGCTGCCGGAGGTGCGCAAGCTCCTGGCGGCCATCGAGGAGGGGGGCTGCCCCGCGGCCTTCTCCGGCCTCTCCCCGGTGCTGCGGGCCTATATTGCCGCCGCCGTCCGGCGGGAGACCGGCCGGAGCGTGGTACTGCTCTGCGCCGACGAGACCGAGGGGGAGCGCCTCAGCCGGGACCTGAGGGCCCTGACCGGGGAGGAGGTGCGCCTGGTAGCGGCCCGGGAGTTTACCTTCCACCACGCCGCGGTGGTCTCCCGGCAATATGAGCACCGGCGCCTGGCCGCCTTCCACGCCCTGCTGGAGGGGAAGAGTCCCCTCACCGTGGTGACGGTGGAGGCCCTTCTCCAGCGCACCCTGCCCCCGGAGGCCCTGAGACGGGCCAGCCGCACCATCCGCCTGGGGGAGAGCTATGACCTCAACGAGCTGGCCGAGGCCCTCTCCGCTGCGGGCTATACCCGGGGACAGCAGGTGGAGGGCGTGGGCCAGTTTGCCCTGCGGGGCGGCATTCTGGACTTCTTCTCTCCGGCCCAGGAGCGGCCGGTCCGGGTGGAGTTCTTCGGCGACGAGGCCGACTCCATGGGTTATTTTGACGTCAACACCCAGCGCCGCACGGAAAACTGTGAGGAGGCCTGCTTCCTCCCGGCGGCCGAGGTGTTGCCCCAGCTTTCCCCCGGCGGGGCGGAGGGACTGAAGGAGCGCCTGACCGGGCTGCTCTCCCAGGTCCGCCGCCGGAAGGGGGACCAGGCCGCTCTCCTTCAGAATCTGGAGGAGGATCTGGAGCGGCTGGCCCAGGAGACCTCCTTCCCGGCCCTGGACCGGTATCTGGCCCTGGTCTATCCGGAGATGGCCACCGCCGCCGACTACCTGCCCGAGGACGCGGTGGTGCTCTTCAGCGAGAGCCCCCGGGTGGTCGAGCGGGGGAAAAACTACCTCTGGCAGATGGGGGAGGACACAAACGCCTTGCTGGAAAACGGCACCCTGGCCGGGGAGTGCGCCCGCTTTACCCGCACCCTGGAGGAGCTCTATGCCCGCCTGTCCGACTGGCCAGTGGCCTATCTGGACTCCTTCGCCACGGGGCAGTACCCCATGAAGCCCCGCACCCTCCTGAACCTGCTGGCCAAGCAGCTCCCCTCCTACGGGACCAGCCTGGAGACGGCGGTCTCCGACCTCTCCCACTATCTGGATGAGGGATACCGGGCGGTGGTGCTGGTCTCCAGCCAGCAGCGGGCCGACAACCTCCAGGCCCTCCTGCGGGAGCAGGGGCTCCGGCCTGCGGTGGACTATGCCCTCCACGCTCTGCCCGAGTCGGGAAAGGCCACCATCGCCGTGGGCGGATTGTCGGCGGGCCTGGAATTCCCGGAGGCCCGCTTTGCCATCCTCACCGAGGGGAGCGCGGCCCCCGTCAAGAAGGCCCGGGCCAAGGCAGTCACCAATCGGGCCAAGCTCAGTTCCTATGCCGATCTCTCTCCCGGCGACCTGGTGGTCCACGAACACCACGGGGTGGGCCGCTATCAGGAGATGGTCAAGATGCAGGTGGACGGAGTGGAGAAGGACTACATCAAGATCGCCTATGCCGGGGCCGATGTACTCTATGTTCCCGCCACCCAGCTGGACCTGGTGAGCAAATACATTGGAGGCGGCGAGGACGCCCAGGAGAAGAAAAAACTCTCCAAGCTGGGAGGGACCGACTGGGAAAAGGCCAAGACCCGGGCGAAAAAAGCCGTCAAGGACCTGGCCAAGGGCCTCATCCAGCTCTATGCTGAGCGGCAGCGCCAGCCGGGCTATGCCTTTTCTCCCGACTCCGAGTGGATGCGGGAGTTTGAGGAGCAGTTTGAGTACGCCGAGACCGACGACCAGCTCCGCTGCATCGAGGAGATCAAGCGGGACATGGAGACGGCCCGGCCCATGGACCGTCTGCTCTGCGGCGATGTAGGCTACGGCAAGACGGAGGTGGCCTTCCGGGCCATCATGAAATGTGTGCTGGACGGCAAGCAGGCGGCCATCCTGGTGCCCACTACTGTTCTGGCCCGACAGCACTTCCTCTCCGCCAAGCAGCGCTTTGCCCGGTATCCGGTGGACATCGACGTGGTCTCCCGCTTCCGCACCAGCGCCCAGATGAAGGAGACATTGCGCCGGGTGGAACAGGGGGGCGTGGACCTGCTCATCGGGACCCACCGGCTCTTTCAGAAGGATGTGAAGTTCAAGGACCTGGGGCTCCTGGTCATCGACGAGGAGCAGCGCTTCGGCGTGGCCCACAAGGAGCGGCTTAAGGAGATCTCCAAGCAGGTGGATGTGCTCACCCTGTCGGCCACGCCCATTCCCCGGACCCTCAATATGGCCCTCTCGGGCATCCGGGATATGTCCACCCTGGAACAGCCCCCTATGGACCGGCAGCCGGTACAGACCTATGTGCTGGAGCACGACTGGGGAGTCCTGGCCGATGCCATGCGCCGGGAGCTGGAGCGGGGCGGCCAGATCTACTATCTCCACAACCGGGTGGAGACCATCACCCGCACGGCCGCCCGCATCAAGGAGATGCTGGGAGGCGAGGTGTCCGTGGGGGTGGCCCACGGCAAGATGTCCCAGGAGGAGCTCAACGACGTCATGAAGCGCATGAGCGACGGCGAGGTAGATATCCTGGTGTGCACCACCATCATTGAGACCGGCATCGATATCGCCAACGCCAACACCCTCATCATTGAGGACGCCGACCACATGGGCCTGGCCCAGCTCCACCAGATCCGCGGCCGGGTGGGCCGCTCCAGCCGCCGGGCCTATGCCTATCTGACCTTCCGGAAGGGAAAGGTCCTCAGCGAGGTGGCCTCCAAACGGCTGGGCGCCATCCGGGAGTTTGCGGAGTTCGGCTCGGGCTTCAAGATCGCCATGCGGGATTTGGAGATCCGGGGCGCGGGCAACGTGCTGGGCCCCGAGCAGAGCGGCTTCATGCTCAGCGTAGGCTACGACCTCTACCTCAAGCTTTTGGAGGAGGCGGTGCTGGAGGAGCGGGGAGAGCCCGTGCCCCGCAACACCGAGTGCTCCGCCGACCTCACGGTGGCGGCCTCCATCCCCGACCGGTATGTGCCCAGTCCCGAGCAGCGGATGGACCTCTACCGGCGCATTGCCGCCATCCGCAGCGAGGAGGACGCCGACGATCTGACCGACGAGCTCATCGACCGCTACGGCGATCCCCCGCGGACGGTGAACAACCTTATCGCCGCGGCCCTCATGCGTGCCGACGCCGCCCGAAACGGCATTTTGGAGATCAATCAGAAGGGGACCAACCTCCATTTTTACCTCAGCGACTTCCAACTGGAGCGGATCTCCACTCTCTGCGCCGAGCGGAAATACCAGGGGCGGCTGGTGGTGGTGCCCGGGGAGCGGCCCTGCATCGCCCTGCGCCTGAAAAAGGGAGAGGACGCCCTCAAGTGGAGCCGAAAGCTGGTGGAGGACTACTCCGCCACCGCCCCTGCCGTGGCGGAGTGACGGAGCGGGCGTGCCCTTTTCCGGTTGTGCTCGACGGACATCGGTGGTATAGTGTAACAAGCAAATAAAAGGAGGATATCCATGGATCGAATGAAACGAGGGCTGGGCGTGTTCCTGGCCGGCGCGGTGCTGACCGGCGCCCTTGCTGGCTGTGAGAGCAAGCCTGCGGCCGATGATGTGACTTACCAGCTGACCGGGATCGCGCGGGACGCTGTTTTGCTCAAGGTGGATGGCCAGCCGGTGACGGCGGAGGAGTACTTCTTCCAACTGGGACAGGACATCGGCTATATGGAGCAGCTGGGGGCCCTCTCCGGAGAGGATGCCTGGGAACAGGAGATCAGCGATGGAAAGACCCTCTCCCAGTATGTGAAGGAAGATGCCCTACAGCTGGTGAAATACTACTCGGTCATCGAGAGCAAGGCCAAGGAGTACGGCGTCACGGTCACGGACGAGCAGAAGAGCGAGCTGGACACCCAGTTTGAGCAGCTGGAGGAGAGCTTGAAGGAACAGGGCGGCACCCTCCAGATGGCAGTGGACGCCCAGGGTATCTCCCAGGAGGGCTTCCGCAGCTTTATGGAGCAGAGCAGCTATCTGGTCCAGAATCTCTATGAGAAGCTGAGTGAGGAGGGCGGCCCCCTGGTCCCCACCGACGAGGACATGGATGCCTATCTGGAAGAGGAGGGGATCTACCGGGTCAAGCACATTCTCCTCTCCACCCGGCATGAGAACGAGGACGGCACCTACACCGCCTTTTCTGAGGCCGAAGAGGCCCAGGTGAAGGCCGAGGCCGACGCCCTGACGGCCGAGATCCGGGCTGCGTCCGATCCCCAGGCCCTCTTTGACGAGAAGATGAACGCCCGCAGCGACGACGGACGGGATGCCGACGGCAACCTCTACTCTCCTGACGGGTACACCGCTACGCCCGGCCAGATGGTACAGGAGTTTGAGACGGCTGCCCTGGCGCTGGACGTGGGAGAGATCAGCGATCCGGTCAAGAGCGAGTTCGGCTACCACATCATCCTGCGGTTGGATGCCGATACCGACGAGACCCGGGCCTCCTATCCCCAGTACCGCTTCAGCCAGCTGACGGAGGAGTGGATGCAGGATGTCCAGGTGGAACTGACCGACGCCTATGAGAGCATCGATCCCAAGGATTACTACACAAAGCTGACCGCCCATGCGCAGGAAATCCAGGCCCAGGTAGAGGCCAACCAGCAGGCCACCGCCAGCCCCGCGCCCACCGGAAGTGCCGCGCCGGAGCCCACGGCCAGCCCTGCAGCCAGTCCTGCGCCCAGCGCGTCGGCCCAGCCCTAAGCAGGGGGAGACCGAACCGCCCGCCGCCGGCCGAGCGCGACGGCGTCCCCCTGGGGAGCCGGAGGAGGAACAGGAGGAGAGACCATGGAGACGCGGGTGCGCACGCTGGTGGTGGAAGATGATCGCGCCACCCGCATGCTGCTGGAGGACTGGGTGAGGACCCGGCCCGAACTGGAGCTGTGTCCCTGGTCTGCCGCCGACGGGGAGGAAGGGATGCGCCTGATCCGGGACTGGCAGCCGCAGCTGGTGCTGCTGGATCTCATCATGCCCCAGTGCAGCGGGATCTCCCTTCTGCGGGAACTGGAGCGGGACCCGCCTCCGGTACGGCCCCGCATCCTGGTCCTCTCCAAGGTGGGCAGTGAGCTCATTGTGGACCAGGTATTGTCCATGGGGGTGGACTTTTATCTGCGGAAACCAGTCAATTTGAGTGAGCTGGGGAACCTGGTGGATCTTTTGATCTGCCGCATTCCCCAGCAGGAGCTCGTTCTCCGGGGCCAGGCCTGGGAGATCCTCGCGGAAATGGGGGCGCAGAGTGAGTGGAAGGGCAGTCTCTGCGCCGCGCTGGCGGCCGAATGTCTGGCCGGTCATATTGGAGAGCGGCTCATGAAGGAGCTCTACTATGCGGCCATCCGGGAGAGCGGAGGCACCTATCAGAGCGTGGACAAAAATATCCGCGATCTGGTACACCAGCTCCACCAGAAGGGAGCGGCTTCCTATCAGCGCATCGTGAGGAGCGATACCCGCCCCTCCAACCGGGCCTTTCTCCAGGCGGTGGCCCGGGAGATCGAGCGCCGGACCGGCTTGAAATCATCTGAATCCTGACTCCGCGGGAGAGATCTTACATCTCTCCCGCGGAGTTTTTTTGCCTTGCGCCAGGATTCCCTTGCAATCGGACTTACGTCCCGGGTATGGTTATAGTCCAGAGTGCTGGAAAAAAGTGGACGTGCAAAGGAGCGGAGGAAATCATGAGCGGATGGCACAGTCAAAGTGTCCGGGAGGTCCTGGACGGCCTGGGAACCGATGGACAGAAGGGGTTGACCCGGCAGGAGGCGGCACAGCGGCTGGAGCGGTACGGCCCCAATACCCTGGAGCAGGGAAAGCGACGGAGCATGGCCCTGCGCCTGCTGGACCAGCTCCGGGACCCCATGATCCTGGTGCTGCTGGGTGCGGCCGGGCTCTCCCTTTTGGTGAGCGGCGGAGAGGACTGGCTGGATGCCGCCATTATTTTGCTGATCGTGGTGGTAAACGCCGCCATCTCGATTTCTCAGGAGGACGGAGCGCAGCGTGCCCTGGAGGCCCTGCGCCGGATGTCGGCCCCCAAGGCCAAGGTAATCCGGGAGGGCACGGTGGTGCTGGTCCCGGCGGAGGAGCTGGTCCCGGGGGATCTGGTGGTGCTGGAGGCCGGGGATCTGGTCCCGGCGGACGGGCGTATCCTGGAGAGCACGGCCCTGCGCTGTGACGAGAGCGCCATGACAGGGGAGTCGGTCCCGGTCTCCAAAGGCGCCGGGGAGGTGCTGGGGGAGGATACCCCTCTGGCCGACCGGAGCAACATGGTGGTGGGGGCCACGGTGGTAACGGCGGGACATGCCCTGTGCGCCGTGACCGCCACCGGGATGAACAGTGAGGTGGGCCACATCGCGGGGATGCTGCTTCTCCAGGAGCAGGGGGAGACCCCGTTGCAGAAAAAAATGGCCGAGGTCTCGGGGACCCTCTCCTTTGTGTGCCTTTGTGTGTGCGGCGTCATGTTTGGGGTGGGTCTCCTCTTTCACAAGCCGGTCTTTGAGATGTTTATGACGGCGGTCTCCCTGGCCGTGGCCGCCATTCCGGAGGGGTTGCCCGCCATTGTGACTATTGTTCTGGCCATGGGCGTGCAGCGGATGGTGAACCGCCATGCCATCGTCAAGCGTCTGCCGGCAGTGGAGACCCTGGGGTGCGCCGGGGTCATCTGCTCCGACAAGACGGGCACCCTGACCCAGAATCGGATGAAAGTGGTGGATCTGTGGACCTTACGCCCGGGGCAGCGAAAGCTGGCGCTGGAGATCGGGGCGCTGTGCAGCGACGTCCACGTGGAGCGCGGCAGCCGGGGGGAGGCGGTATATACCGGAGACCCCACAGAGATCGCCCTGGTGGAGCTGGCCCTGGGGGAGGGCGTGGACAAAAATGTGTGGGAAGAGACCCGGCCGCGCCGGGGGGAGGTCCCCTTTGACTCGGAGCGGAAGCTGATGAGTACCGTGCATGCCCGGCCGGAGGGGGGCTTCCGGGTACTGGTGAAGGGCGCACCCGATGTACTGCTGCGGCGGTGCAAGATCGGGGGCGAGGAGAAGCAGCGCATCCTCTCGGCCAACGAGGGGATGGCCCGGCGGGCCCTGCGGGTGCTGGGACTGGCCTACCGGGACCTGGAACTGATGCCTCGGGAGTGCTCCAGCGCGGTGTTGGAACAGGGATTGACCTTTGTGGGGCTGGCGGGGATGATGGACCCGCCCCGGGCCGAGGTGAAAGAGGCAGTGGGCCGCTGCTACCGCGCGGGCATCCGGCCGGTCATGATCACCGGGGACCACAAGCTCACCGCCGTGGCGGTGGCCAAAGAGCTGGACATCTTCCAGCCGGGGGACCTGGCCCTGACGGGAGAGGACCTGGATTTCATGCCCCAGGAGATGCTGGAATCCGATGTGGAGCAGTTTTCGGTCTTTGCCCGGGTCTCCCCGGAGCACAAAATGCGTATCGTCAAGGCCTGGCAGAAGCGGGGGAAGGTGGTGGCCATGACCGGGGACGGCGTCAACGACGCCCCGGCCCTCAAGGCGGCTGACATCGGCTGTGCCATGGGAGTGACCGGGACCGACGTGGCCAAGGGCGCGGCGGACATGATCCTCACGGACGACAACTTTGCCACCATTGTGGCGGCGGTGGAAGAGGGACGAGGGATCTATGCCAACATCAAGAAGGCCATCCACTACCTGCTCTCCTGCAACATTGGAGAGATCCTGACCATTTTTCTGGCCACTCTCTTTCAGTTCCGGCAGATGCCCCTGCTGCCGGTGCAGCTCCTGTGGCTCAATCTGGTGACCGACGCCCTGCCCGCTCTGGCGCTGGGGGTAGAGCCGGTGGAGGAGGGGATGATGGACCGCAAGCCCCGGGATGCCCATGCCTCCCTCTTTGACCGGGCCTTTTCCTTCAGCCTGGCCTGGCAGGGGGCCATGGTGGGATTGCTCACCCTGACAGCCTATTTCCTGGGGGAGTATGTGCTCTCCGACCCGCTGACGGCGTCGGCCACCGCCAATACCATGGCCTTCGCCACGCTGACCTTCTGCCAGCTCTTCCATGCCTTTGATGTACGCAGTGAGACCGAATCCCTGTTTCACATCGGCCTGTTCTCCAATCCCTCCATGAATAAGGCCTTTCTGGTGGGGGCGCTGATGCAGCTGGCGGTATTGTGTATGCCGCCCCTTCAGATGATTTTCAAGACCGTGCCCCTGGGGGCGACGGAGTGGGCTGCGGTCCTGGCCCTGGCCCTGACCCCTCTGGTGGTATGCGAGCTGACCAAGGCCCTGCGGCGGCACAAGCGCAGGGGCAGCGCAAAGGAAAGAACTGCGGCTTCTCAAAAAAGTAGAGAAACCGTTTCGGCGGGAAAACACCGATAAAAAATAAGACAAAATCAGCCCGCAGCAGAGGAGTATCTTCTGCTGCGGGCTGATTGATTTGGATTACAGGGAGGTGTTTTCTGCTGCCTGCTCTTCCGTCAAAGGACGGATGAGGACGAAGGGGGTCAGCTGGCGGTCCTGGCCGGCGGGGTTGTCCCGGATCAGGTCCAGCAGAGCTTCGTCGCTCTCCTTGAGCTGGGAGCAGTGGCCCAGCATCTCCACGTTGAGGTCGTTGGCGTCCACGATCATGGAGAGGATGCCGGTCTGTTCAAAGATCTCGTCGCAGACCCCAGCGGGATTTTCGGGGATGCGCACGCCCATATGTTCATACTCGGGGATGTCCTCGCCGTAAAAGCCGTCCAGACCGGAGACCTCCAGACCGGCGATCCGGTAGAAGGTGCCCCGGACGCCGCGGAGCTTGTCGATGGCGGCCCGGAACGCGGCCCACAGGATCTTGGGCAGACCGCAGACATTGATGGCAAACTGCATCTTGATGGGCAGACCCATGCCGGGGCCGGCGGAGGTTTGATGGACGAAGCGGGAGAGCACCTTGGCCCAGAAGCCGGGCTTGAGTTCCTCTTCGGTGACCACCCGCTTCTGGCAGATGGCAATGACCTTTTCGCTCATGGAGAGGATGTCCCCCTCCTGATAGACGGGCTTGACATACCGCTCCATCAGGTCGATATAGCTCTCTCCCACCGTGACAAAATGGGTGGCGATGGCATGGCGGGCCCAGGTCTTGCCCATGGCCTGGATGGTGACGCTTTTTCCTTCGTTGGCATGGAATTCCATGAACGTTCCTCTTTTCACAGATATATAGTATCGGGCGGCCGCAGGGGCCGCGGCGGGTTTTCGGCAGACATTATTATAACCAGTCCCCCTCCAAAAGGCAACGGCGGAGGAGGAAATTTCAGAAAAATCCCCCGGAAGCCGCGGCTTCCGGGGGATTTTTGATTACTTTTTCGCCGAGTCGGGCAGGAACTTCCGGTACTTCTCAATGTAGGGAGAGAAGTCATAGCGCTTGGGCCGGGGGAAATACTCCGTGTGGAGCAGTTCGTGGGCCTTGTGGCTGAGGGGATGATCGAAGAACTCCTGATAAATGGTCTGGATATCGGGGTTCTCGTGACTCTTACGCAGAGGCAGGCTCTTGTCCAGATCATAGAGGGCCTTGATGCGGGCCTTGCGCTTTTCGTTGTTGGTGCCAATGGGCTGTCCGCCGCCGCCGATGCAGCCGCCGGGACAGGCCATAATCTCGACGAAGAGATAGTCGGCCTCGCCGCTCTGAATCCGGCGGATGACCTCCTCAGCGTTCTTCAGGCCGTTGACCACGGCCACCTTGAGGGGCGTGCCGTCCAGATCGATGGTGGCCTCCTTGATACCGCCCACCTCGCCGCGGACCTCCTCGAACTCCAGGCGGGGCAGTTCCTTCTTGGTGTAGAGCTCATAGGCGGTACGGAGCGCAGCCTCCATGACGCCGCCGGTGGCACCGAAGATGGCGCCCGCGCCGGAGCCGGTGCCCAGGGGAGAGTCAAAGTCGCTCTCAGGCAGGTTCACCGGGTTGAGACCCTCGTAGCGGATGAGCTTGGCCAGCTCGCGGGTGGTCAGGACCACGTCCACGTCCTGATAGCCGTCCCGGCCCAGTTCGGGACGGGTGGCCTCGAACTTCTTGGCGGTACAGGGCATGACCGAGACCGAGAAGATGTCCTTGGGATCCCAGCCCATGCGCTGGGCATAATAGGTCTTGAGGACCGCGCCGAACATGCCCTGGGGGCTCTTGGCGGTGGAGAGGTTGCCGATGAGTTCGGGGTGATGCTTCTCCATGAAGTTGACCCAGCCGGGGGAGCAGGAGGTGATCATGGGCAGACGGCCGCCCTTCTGGATGCGCTCCAGAAGCTCAGAGCCCTCCTCCATGATGGTGAGGTCGGCGGTGAAGTTGGTGTCAAAGACCTTCTCAAAGCCCATCATCTTGAGGGCGGTGACCATCTTGCCGGTGACCAGCGCGCCGGGCTCCAGCCCGAAGTCGTCGCCCAGGGCCACGCGGACCGAGGGAGCGATCTGCACCACCACGTGCTTGTTGGAGTCGTGGAGGGCGTGACGGACATGGCTGGTGTGATCCACCTCGGTGAGGGCGCCCACGGGGCAGACCAGGGTACACTGGCCGCACAGGACACAGTCGGTCTCGTTCATGGGCAGGTCAAAGGCGGTGGTGACCTTGCAGTCCGCGCTGCGTCCGGTGAAGGAGAGGGCACCGATGCCCTGGACCTCGGAGCAGACCTTCACGCAGCGGCCGCACTTGACGCACTTGGAGGGATCACGCACGATGGAGGGGTTGTCCAGACGGGGACGCTCGTGAGAGGAGACGTCGGGCAGGTCGGGCTTCAGACGGTTGAAGCGGCGGCACAAATTCTGCAGGTCGCAGTTATTGTTGCGGGCGCAGGCCAGGCAATCCTGCCGGTGATCAGCCAGGATCAGGTCCAGCACGCCCACCTGGGCGTCGTAGACCCGCTTGGAGTCGGTCACGACCTCCATGCCCTCCCACACCAGGGTGGAGCAGGCGGCCAGCAGCTTGCGCTGACCAGTGACCTCCACCATACACATACGGCAGTGAGCCTTGATGGACTGGTCGGGATGATAGCAGAGGTGGGGGATATCGATGCCGATGCTCTGGGCCGCCTCGATGATCCGGGTCCCGGCGGGAACCTCCACGGGCATATGATTGATGGTCAGATGGATCATTTTGGTCTCGCTCATCTGACAGCCACCTCCTTCTTAACGGCAAATACTTCGGGGAAGCGCTTCATGGCGGAGAGGAGAGCGGACTGCGCCGTCTCGCCCAGGCCGCACATGGACGCGGTGGACATAATGTTGGCGTATTTCTCCATGAGCTTGATGTCCTCTTCGGTGTGGGTGCCCGCGGCGATCTTGTCCAGGAAGCGGGCGATGTGGCGGTTGCCCTCCCGGCAGGGGGTGCACTGGCCGCAGGACTCATGGGAGAAGAACTGCTGGGTCATGCGCAGGAAGCCGATGACGCTGGTGCGCTCATCCACCACCAGGATGGCGCCCGAGCCGATGGCGGTGAGGTCGGCGCCCTTCATGCCCTTGTAGGTGTACTGGGTATCCAGCTGGGCCGGAGAGGCCAGCCGGCCGGAAGCGCCGCCCAGCTGGACCAGCTGGAGCTGATGGCCGTCCTCGATGCCGCCGGCCAGGTCATAGATGATCTCCCGCAGAGTGATGCCGAAGGGAACCTCGAACACACCGGGATTCTTGACGTTTCCGCAGACCGAGATGAGCTTGGTGCCGGGGCAGTCGGGCGTGCCCTGGCTCTTGTAGAACCCGTCCTTGTCCAGCAGCAGCGGGGGTACCAGAGAGAGGGATTCCACGTTGTTCACACAGGTGGGCAGGTGGAAAGCGCCGCACTGCTTGATGAAGGGGGGCTTCATGCGGGGACGGCCCGAGTGGCCCTCCAGGGATTCGCACAGGGCGCTGCCTTCGCCGCAGACATAGGCGCCGGCGCCCGAGTAGAGGTGGATGTGATAATGGAAGCCCTCGTGGCCCAGAATGTTTTCGCCCAGATAGCCAGCCTTTTCACACTGCTCGATGGCAGAGAGCAGCTGGGGACGCAGATGGGAGTACTCCTCCCGCATGTAGATGTAGCCGTTATCGGCGCCCACCGCCCAGCCGGCGATGATCATGCCCTCCAGCAGCTGGAAGGGGTCCTTGGAGAGGAGCTCACGGTCCTTGAAGGTGCCCGGCTCGCCCTCGTCGGCGTTACAGACCACGCACTTGTGGGGGGCCTGCACCGCCCGGGCCTGGGACCACTTGCGTCCCATGTCGTAGGCTGCGCCGCCGCGTCCCTGGACGCCGTTGTCCGCCAGAAGCTGGGCGATGGCGTCCCCGTCCATATCCAGCGCCTTGCGCAGGGCGGTAAAGCCGCCGATGAACTCATAGGACGCCAGGCTGGAGGGGTTATACTTCCCGAGATTCCGAGTGATGAAAGAGACAGTCTTACTCATGCCTTCACGCCTCCCTTAATCAAGCTGGCGGAGCATATCCATGATACGCTCCTCGCTGTCCAGATGGCCGTAGACCACGCCGTTGACCCGCACCGCAGGGGAGACGTCGCACGCGCCGAAGCAGGGGACCTTTTCAATGGAGAAACGGCCGTCATAGGTGACCTCTCCCACCTCGAGATTCAAAAGCCGCTTGAGGGTCTCACACAGTGCGTCGCTGTCCTTGACCCGGCAGGGGGCACTGTCACACACCTGGAGGGTGTACTTGGCCCGGGGCTGATCGTGCAGGGCGGTATAGAAGGAAATGACGTCGTAGACCTGCGTGGGAGGAATGGACAGCCGCTCGGCCAGATAGTAGGCGGCGGGCTCGGGGATATAGTGCCGCTCCACACCGGCCTCCAGGTCCAGCAGGATCCCGACCAGCTGGGTGGGATCTCCGTTATGACGGGCGATGACGTCGTCCACCAGGGCCACCAGTTCGGGCGTAAGCTCATTTAATTTCTGTGCAAAGGGCTTCATGCAGGGGCCTCCTTTTTAAACCCGTACTGGGCTGTACGGGTGAGTTTAAAAAACAGAAACTGCGGTATAAAGTTTATAAAAAGTGGTACAAACAGAAAAAAAGATGGCATACAGCCATAAAAAGTGCCGACTTGGAATTTATGATTCAATTTTATACTCATCATTCTAAATTTGCAAGTACAAAAATACTTAGGACAGTATATATGGAGAAACAGACAAAAACACTGGGCTAAACATAGATAATATGACGAATTAGCGTGGTATAAAAAGGGGAGGGTATGGGCAGAATGAAATCGATCCATGGCTGGATGATATGGGGGAGGGAGCGCTATGTGGGATCGAAAGAAGCGGGAAGAGGCCGTGCCGCCGCATCCGAGAAAGGAGCCAAGGCTGGAGGGACCGCTTACCCTGGAGCGAATCCGGGAAGTCTTCCGGGACTGCGCGGACTTTTCGGTGCGGGAGGTGGAGCGGCCGGGGGGCAGCGGAGAAAAGCTGGTGCTCTGTTCCATTATGGGAATGGTAAAGCTGGAGCGGGTCAGCGACTATATCCTGCGCCCCTTGGCCCAGGATGATGCGCTCCGGCAGCTGGACAACCGGGCGGCCTACCGCCGAATGGCGGAGGGCGCCCTTTACAATCTGTTGGTGACCGAGCGGACTACGGTGGACCAGGTGGCCTATGATCTGGTGAGCGGATGGTGCATTCTGTTTTGCCCGGGAGAGAGCACCGCCCTCTCTCTCTTTGTGGCCACCGAGGACAAGCGCGCCGTGGGCCCGCCGGTCAACGAGACGGTGCTCAAGGGCGCGCGGGACGGCTTTGTGGAGAGCCTGCGCACCAATACCAGCCTGGTGCGCCGCCACATCAAGGCGCCCGAGCTCAAGATCCGGGAGCAGATCGTGGGACGACAATCCCTGACCAGCGTGGACATTGTTTGGCTGGACGGGATCGCCGACCCGGAGACCGTGGCAGAGGTGGAGCGGCGAATGGCCCGGATCGACATAGATGCCGTGCTCTCCTCGGGAAATCTGGAGGAATATCTGGTGGATGATGTTGCCACCGCCTTCCCGCTGATCCAATATACAGAGCGGCCCGACCGGTTT
Organism: Pseudoflavonifractor sp. MCC625; assembly: GCF_018784545.1. NCBI lineage: Bacteria > Bacillati > Bacillota > Clostridia > Eubacteriales > Oscillospiraceae > Pseudoflavonifractor > Pseudoflavonifractor sp. MCC625. Next base: position 297,972 of record NZ_WQOJ01000048.1, read on the forward strand.
TGCGGCGGCCTGGCGGAAGGCCGGGTGGGCATCTTAGTGGACGGCCTGCCCTTTGGTTACCTGGCCCCCGGCACGGTGAGCAGCTTTCTGCGGGCGGGACAGGATAAATCCAACAACTGGCTGCTGGCCTCTGTGCTGACGCTGCTGCGCTATCTGTGCGTCCTGGTGACGCTGCTTCTGCCCGCCCTCTATATTGCCATGGCGACCTTCCATCAGGAGATGATCCCAACACGCCTGGCTCTGTCCATGATCGCGGCCAAGCAGGATGTGCCCTTTCAGACGGTGTTTGAGGTGCTCATTATGCTCATCGCCTTTGAGATTTTGCAGGAGGCCGGGCTGCGGCTTCCCCAGTCCATCGGACAGACGGTATCCATCATCGGCGGTCTGGTGGTGGGTCAGGCGGCGGTAGAGGCCAAGATCGTCTCGCCTGCCGTCCTCATTGCAGTGGCCATCGCGGGCATCGCGGGCTATACCATGCCCAGCCAGGAGGTGGCGGGCGCGCTGCGGATGTGGCGTTTCCTACTGGCGGTTCTGGCCAGTGCGGCCGGACTCTTCGGCGTAGTGGGGGGCGCGGCGCTGCTGGTCTATCACCTGGCCAAGATAGAGAGCTTTGGCGTGCCCTATCTGGCGCCCTTTGCGGGTGGAGCCGGCCTGGGCGGAACGGCACGGGCCGTGGTGCGTGCCCCGCTGCCCTGGCAGAAGCTGCGGGAGCGGATACTGAAAACCCCGAACAGGAGAAAGCAGCGATGAAACAGGTAAAACGAATGGGGTGTCTTGCGGCCGGTGCAGCCCTGCTGCTGGGACTGAGCGGGTGCAAGGAGACCTTTGATTTTCTGCCCTACTCCAGAGAGTTGGAGAATATGGCACTCATGCGGACCATGGGTGTGGATGCCGGGGAGGGAGAGAGTATCTCCGTGACGGTATCCAGCGGAGAACAGAGCAAAGGCAGCGGAGAGGGCAACAGCAGCGCGGTGGTCCTGCAGGAAGAGGCCGAGACCATCAGCGGAGCCTGCCTGTCCATGCAGGGCAGGGGAGTATCCTATGTTTTTTACGGGCACGTGGGCCAGTTGCTGTTGGGAGAAGAACTTGCCCGCGCGGGAGTGGATACCTCTCTGGACTATGTGCTGCGGGATATTGAGATGCGCCTGCAGACCAATGTTTATCTGGTGCGGGGCGCCCGGGCGGGGGAGGCCATTCAGGCGGCCGCAGAGACCGGGTCGGCCACCCGGCGTCTGGAGGCCATGGAAAATGACGCGGGGCTCCTGTCTCACTCCATGTCCCGGAGTGTGGAGGACGCGCTTCAGGATTTGGAGGAGACAGGATGTACCTTTCTGCCCTCCCTTCGTCTGGAGGGGGAGGAGCGAACCATGGCGGCCGATGGATATGGTCTCATTCAATATGGTCAGCTGGTCGACTGGGTGGACGGCGATGGGGCGAAAGGCGTGAACCTTCTCATGGGAGAGGTGGATGCCGATGTGCTGGAGCTGGACCTGCCCGAGCTGGGGAAGGTGGCCCTGCGGATTGTAGGGGCCAAGAGCCGGGTGGAGCCGGTGGTGCAAGACGGGAGAGTGACCGGGCTGACGGTGACCTGCCGGGTGGACGCCAACCTGGCGGAGGGCGCCGGAGAAGTCAATTTGGCCCGGGAAGAGATCCGCAGACAGCTGGAGGAGGCCCTGGAGCAGCGCAGCCGCAGTCGGTTGGAACAGGCACTGGAATACTGCCGGACTTGGGACGCAGATTTCTTTCAGCTGGAAAACCGAGCGGGGCGGTCGGCTCCCTGGCAGAAAGAGATGCTGAAAAAGGAGTGGGAGCCGTCCATGCCGATCGAAGTTCGGGTGGAAGGGACCCTGCGCCGGGGCTATGATGTGGGAAACGAGTTTACCATGAGGGGGAACACCAATGAAGACCGATAATATTTCCATGCGGCAAGTATTGTCGCTGCTCAGCGCAGCGCTGCTCTCTCCTCTGATCTTACTTCTTCCGGGGGAGACTGTGGCAGTGGGAGGACGGGCGGGATGGCTCTCCGCGCTGGCAGCGCTGCCTGTGGCTCTCTTGGTGGGATGGGCATTCCGCAGATTGCTGGTGGCGGCCCCGGCGGGGACGGGACTGGCCGGTGCGCTGGAACTGGCCTTTGGACGGTGGGGCGGCCGGGCGGTCACTCTGGTCTATCTGGTGTGGGGGGTGCTGCTGCTGGGGTGGAATACCCGCTGGTGCGCCTTTCGCTTTCTGGCCACTACGTACCGCAATGCGCCGCTCAAGCTGTTCTTTTTTATTCTGTTGGGTGTGACCTTATGGATCGGGCGGGGAAAACGTGTGGCCTTCCTGCGCGCGGCGGAGGTGTTTGCACTGGCACTAGGCATTGCCCTGGTGCTGGCGCTGGGCCTGGGGACCCTTAAGACAGAATGGGGAAACATTGCCCCTATTTGGATTGAAGATCTGCCCGGGGCCATATGGGGGGCGCTTCCGGTGCTGGGACTGCTGGGCTATGGCGTATATGCCGCCTTTCTGGGCGGGCATATGGCGGGACGACCGGAAAACGGGAGGCAGCTCACCCGCTGGATCTGGGGAGCGGGGATCCTGTTGGCGGTGTTCCAGCTGGTGTGTATTGCGACTTTTGGTCCGGGCCTGATCGAACGAATGGATATCCCCTTTTTTATGATGGTAAAGGATGTACGAGTGCCCGGAGCTTTTGAGCGGGTGGAATCCCTAGTGATGGCACTGTGGGTACTGGCTGACCTTGCACTGTTGGGAATGCTGTTTTTTGGCTGCCGGAGCGTGCTGGAACATTGGAATGGTGGAGCGTACCGGGAGTGGATGCCCTGGGTGATTGCTGGAGCAGCTATGGCAGCTGGACTATGGACGGTACCGGATGCCTTTCAGTTGAACTGGTTGATGGAAAAGGCGGTCACAGTGGGGAATGTGTGTGTGGGTATCCTGCTCCCTGTCATTGGGGCAATTATCCTGTATATAAAAGAAAGAAGGCGGACAGAATAACATCATAGAAATGGAAGCCAGACCCACTGCAAAGAAAAAGTGAAGAAAAGTGAAAAAAGGTGTTGACAAAAGTGGTGTGGGGTGGTATTCTATCTGAGCGCCTCACGAGAGGGCACCGAAACAAGTCGAAAAGTGAGAAGAAACCGAGCGGAAGCTGGACGGACTTCGAGCGGGATTTGAAAAAAGTGCTTGACAAAGTGAGAA
>NZ_WQOJ01000049.1:0-773 GCF_018784545.1 Pseudoflavonifractor sp. MCC625
CGGTACGTGACCAAAGCAGCGTATGTGGTTCTGGGTGTCACCATGGATGGCAGGAAGGACATTCTGGGAGTCTGGATTGGAGAGCACGAAAACAGCAAATTCTGGCTGAATGTGCTGAATGACCTCAAAAGCAGGGGCGTTTTGGATGTATATCTGTTCTGCACGGACGGCCTGTGTGGGATGATGCAGGCTATCGAGGCCGTCTTCCCCAAAAGCCGGCTGCAGCGCTGCATCGTCCACCAGGTGCGCAGTTCCACCAGATATGTCAGCTACAAGGACATCAAGAAAGTCGTTGCGGATCTGAAGAAGATCTACGGTGCCGTCACGCTAGAAGAAGCCGAGAAAAACCTGCAGACCTTTGCAGAGGCCTGGCGTAAACAGTACCCCTCCTGCGTGAAAAGCTGGGAGGAAAACTGGCCGGTTTTAAGCACGTTCTTTGAATACCCCGTTGAGATTCGGAAAATCATATACACGACGAACATCATCGAGGGCCTGAACCGCCAGTTCCGGCAGATCACAAAGAATAAGCCTTCCTTCACGAACGACGACTCCCTGCGCCGGATGCTGTATCTGGCCTCCCAGCGCATCGTGAAACACTGGCACGCCAGATACCAGAACTGGGATCTGGTGCTCAGCCAACTGGAGATCATGTTCGCCGACCGGGCCATAGGCTGACTCCCTTGTCCTAGTATGCCACGGCGGTCAGGCTGGCATTCACGCCGTGCCGGCGCGCATACCGCTCTGACCGCCATGGCTTTCGGTAATCAAGGGAT
>NZ_WQOJ01000050.1:0-293 GCF_018784545.1 Pseudoflavonifractor sp. MCC625
CTCATCGGCCAGCTCTCCGACCTGATGGTCCGGGAGGGCGGCACCTCCATCCTCAGCGAGACCACCGAGTTCATCGGCGCCGAGCACATCCTGGCCCGCCGCGCCGCCACTCCCGAGGTCCGGGACCGCATCTTTGAGATCGTCCACCGCTACGAGGAGGCCCTGCGCCTGGTAGGCGAGGAGGTCCGTGAGGGCAACCCCTCCCCCGGCAATAAGACCGGCGGTATCACCACCCTGGAGGAGAAGTCCCTGGGCTGCATCCACAAGGGCGGCCACTCCCCCGTCAACGCCGT
>NZ_WQOJ01000051.1:0-1518 GCF_018784545.1 Pseudoflavonifractor sp. MCC625
GAATACCACGATAACCTGTCTTTGGAGGAGGCGGTCCGCATCTATCAGGAAATTCCGGCAGAGCGAATGAACGGGATCAAGGGCATTGGCTTTGAGCTGAAAGATGGAAGCGACTATGAAGGACCTTTTCCGATTTTGACCGGGCAGACCATTGACCTGGACACCATTCAGGCAATCGACTATTACCGTGATAATCCTCTGGTGCAAAAAGCGGTAAAGGAACTGGCTGCGGCCATGCCGGAAATGGAGGTGCTGGGAGCGGACGCCAACCAGCAGGAGGCTTTGTTTCTGATCGACGATGCCACTTATCTTCATATCCAGCCCTGTGACAGTGGCTGGGACTATACCCTTTACGATGCCGCATCCATGAAAGAGCTGGATGGCGGTCAGCTGGATATGCCGGAGCTTTCCCGCAAAAATGCAGTTCTCCAGATTTGTGATGACAACAATCTGGACAGCACTTCGCTCAGACACGCTCCTATGTCCATGATTGAGACCTTGCAGGAAGCGGCCTATCAGCAAATGCAGGCAGAGACCAGTCAGATGACTGCTTCTTCCCAGCTGCCGGAAGCGCAGGAGCAGGCACTGGATGAATACCCCATGCCGGATGAGCAGGTATCCACACCGGATATGCAGGAATATGGCTACTCCTATGATGGGATGCTCCCTGTTACCAGAGAACGGGCGCTGGAACTGGACGCCGCCGGTTTGACCGTCTATGTGCTGCATGAGGACAATACGGAGAGCATGGTGTTTGATCCGCAGGAAATCATGGATCATGGCGGTCTTTTCGGTGTGGACCATGAGGAATGGGAGAAAAGCCCTCAGTTCCACGAAAAGGTCATGGAGCGTCAGGAACATCAGCAGGAACGCGAACAGGCATTTCTCTCTCAGAACAGAGATTGCTTTGCCATCTATCAGATAAGTAGTGACGATTCGCAGAATGTGCGCTTTATGAATCTGGATTGGTTAAAGTCCCATGACATTTCCATAGACCGCAGCAATTATGACCTCATTTACACAGCTCCTCTGAGGGAGTCTGGCACTGTGCCGGAGCATCTGGAAAAACTCTATCAGCAATTCAATCTGGAAAAGCCCGTGGACTTTCACAGTCCCTCCATGAGCGTCAGCGACATCGTTGCAATCAGACAGGACGGTAAGGTATCCTGTCATTACTGTGACAGCGTTGGTTTTACCCAGATCCTCGGATTCCTGCCAGAAAACCCGCTGAAAAATGCGGAAATGATGCTGGAGGACGATTACGGCATGATCGACGGTATCATCAACAATGGCGCAAAAGAACCTACGGTGGCAGAGCTGGAACAGCAGGCCCGAAGCGGTCAGCCCATTTCCCTGATGGACTTGGCTGATGCCGTTCATCGGAAGGAACGGGAAAAGAAAAAGTCCGTCATGGAGCAGCTGAAAGGCCAGCCCAAGGCAGAACACAAAAAGACAGCACCCAAAAAGAGTGCGGAAAGGGAGATTTGATATGGGAAACTTTACTTTTGAGGAAATGAA
>NZ_WQOJ01000052.1:0-311 GCF_018784545.1 Pseudoflavonifractor sp. MCC625
CAGAACACAAAAAGACAGCACCCAAAAAGAGTGCGGAAAGGGAGATTTGATATGGGAAACTTTACTTTTGAGGAAATGAACCTGATGTGCATTTACAATACCGGCAGCCGCACCGGGCTGATTGACAGTCTGCGTGAGATGCGCGGCGAGCTTTCGCCGGAGGAAACAGAGCTGAGAGAGTTGACCGACAGCGCCCTTACGAAGCTCTGTGCGATGACCGATGAGAAGTTTGCCGAACTGGAGCTGTACCCGGATTTTGACCAGTAAACAACATAACCGCAGGGATGGGGTGGCGATCTGCCACCCCACCT
>NZ_WQOJ01000053.1:0-278 GCF_018784545.1 Pseudoflavonifractor sp. MCC625
ATTGACCCGGACAAGGCAGATCAGGACTTGCGGGATGTATTGGCTCATGGACTGATGGATGAAGCGGATAAAAAGCAGATTTCCACGCTGCTGCAATCCGGCAGGAGCAACAGCGAGATCGCCTACTGGCTGAGCAGAGCCTATTCCGGTGAGATTGAGACACTGAATCTGGAGACCGGCGATATTGCCGATTACCGTACCACGGCACAGGGCATAGAACTGGAAGTCATGGATGCAGAGGAAAAGCGTCTGGCTATGCTGTATTTCCGCTGGGATGA
>NZ_WQOJ01000054.1:0-202 GCF_018784545.1 Pseudoflavonifractor sp. MCC625
AAATTGGTGACCCGTACGGGAATCGAACCCATGTTTGCGGCGTGAGAGGCCGCCGTCTTAACCGCTTGACCAACGGGCCATTGGTGCACCTTCAGGGATTCGAACCCGGGACCCACTGATTAAGAGTCAGTTGCTCTACCAACTGAGCTAAAGGTGCATACTTTCTTTCGAGAAAGAATGTATCCCGAAAAAGTGGGGTGCT
>NZ_WQOJ01000055.1:0-725 GCF_018784545.1 Pseudoflavonifractor sp. MCC625
TGCTTATTCTCCACCGTCTGCCAGAGGTATGCGTCAAAGGTTCCTTCGGTCACATAGCGGTACACATGGACAAGAGGATTCTGGTTACCCTGGCGCTCGATACGGCCCTTGCGCTGGGCAAGGTCTCCCGGTCTCCACGGACAGTCCAGGTCATGAAGTGCCACCAGACGGTCCTGCACATTGGTGCCTGCGCCCATCTTGGCGGTGCTGCCCAAAAGGACACGAACCTGACCGGTACGGACTTTAGAGAACAGCTCCTTTTTCCGCACTTCGGTATTGGCTTCATGGATAAAAGCGATCTGGTCGGCAGGCATCCCCTGAGCAATGAGTTTCTGACGAATATCGTCATATACCGTAAAGGTCGGTTCCTGTTCCGGCAGAGGCACAGCGCCTTCCAATGCGTGAAGCAGTGGATTATCCAGCGTTTTCGCCGCCTTGCTTGCAGGAGCTTTGGCCTGCGGTGTAGAAATGTCGCAGAACACCAGCTGGGTCAGCTTGTCAGCTTTGCCGTCCCGCCAGATCTGCATGATGTTGTCCACACACTGATTGACCTTTGTGCCAGGTTCGTCCGGCAGCATCTGGTTGACGATCCTCTGGTCAAGCCCCAACTTACGGCCATCCGAGGTAATCTTGAGCATGTTATCCTGGGACGGGTCAACAGTTCCGCTGTGTACCAGCGATGCACGCTCCGAAAGAGCTTTGACCATTTCCTGCTGATGTTCGGT
>NZ_WQOJ01000056.1:0-221 GCF_018784545.1 Pseudoflavonifractor sp. MCC625
ACCACATCGTCTTTTCGCCCCTCGGCTTGCAGCTTTTCCAGTCTGGCTTCCAGAGACTTTCTGGTACGCTCCAGCTGCTTGACGGTAAAACGCTCGCCGCCGCTGGCCTGCACCTCTGCGATGCCCTCGGTGATCTCGTCGATCTGCTCATAGAGAAGCCGTTCCTGACGCTCCCGGCTGATGGGGATACGCTCAAACTGGCTGTGTCCCATGATGATGGC
>NZ_WQOJ01000006.1:0-449 GCF_018784545.1 Pseudoflavonifractor sp. MCC625
GAGGATGAGATCGACACCGCCATGACCGGCGGCAGCAGTTTTGCCGGAGGAAAAGGCCGTATCTATGCGTTCTTCATGGAAAACCATACGGATAAGGAAAAAGTGAGATTCCTTAAAGACGAGTATGGCATTGGCGGACGCTCTCATGCCCTGTCCGGCGCAACACACAGCGGCGAAGATCACGATGGGAAAGGACTGCACTATAAAAAGCAGGACTGCCCGGATGTTCACTTGAACTGGGAAAAGGTTGCCAAGCGCATTACCTCACTTGTCCAGAAAGGCCGCTATCTTACCGAACAGGAACAAGCGCAGTATGACAAGATCCAGGCTGAAAAGGATCTGGCAGAAGAAGATGCCATTCAAGCCCAGCAGCCGGAGATAGAGGAAGAAACGCCAAAGCCTACCCTTCGGGAGCAGTTTGAGCAGTATAAGCCTGTGGTGACTGCCGC
>NZ_WQOJ01000057.1:0-207 GCF_018784545.1 Pseudoflavonifractor sp. MCC625
CTCCTGCAACTGGGCTTCTCTGGCTGCATAATCTGCCTCCACCGCCAGCATTTCCGGGTCATCCGACGGATAGGTGGTGCCGGAGAGAACGGAACCGATGCTCTGCGCCATCATGGAGCAGGAGGACATGGTATTCATCAGCATACAGGTAATGAGGAACAAAACCCCTGCCATCAGGAAACCCTTCTTGTGGCGCATGACGAATGC
>NZ_WQOJ01000058.1:0-1922 GCF_018784545.1 Pseudoflavonifractor sp. MCC625
CTGAAGATGATGAGATATAAACTGGTAATCGCTGAAAAACCATCGGTTGCACAAAGTCTGGCTGCGGTAATCGGTGCAACCGCTCGTAAGGACGGGTATTTGGATGGTAACGGCTGGCGTGTCAGCTGGTGCGTGGGCCATCTGGCCGGTCTTGCGGATGCAGACAGTTATGATCCCAAGTATGCCAAGTGGCGATATGATGACCTGCCTATTCTGCCGGAGCATTGGCAGATGGTAGTGGGAAAGGATAAGAAAAAGCAGTTTGATATTCTCAAAAAGCTGATGAACGCCCCGGATGTGACGGAGGTAGTAAATGCCTGTGATGCCGGACGCGAGGGCGAGCTGATCTTCCGCAGCGTCTATGAGCTGGCAGGCTGTCAAAAGCCGATGAAAAGGCTCTGGATTTCTTCGATGGAGGACTCTGCCATAAGGGAGGGCTTTGCAAACCTGCGCCCCGGTGCGGACTATGACGGACTTCGGGATGCTGCCCTCTGCCGTGCCAAGGCCGACTGGCTGGTGGGAATCAATGCGACAAGGCTTTTTTCCGTGCTGTATCACCGAACCCTCAACATCGGGCGCGTGATGTCCCCGACGCTGGCGCTTATTGTTCAGCGAGAAGCTGAGATCGACACCTTTCAGCCGGTCCCCTTTTATACCGTGGCGCTGGAGCTGCCCGGTCTTACCGTATCCGGAGAGCGCATGGCGGATAAAGCTGCTGCCGAACAACTGAAAGAAGCCTGTCAGGGTGCAAATGTCACAATCAAAAAGGTGGAGCGCAAGGAAAAGTCCGAAAAGCCACCTGCCCTCTATGACCTGACTACCCTGCAAAGAGATGCCAACCGTCTGCTTGGATTTACGGCCCAGCAGACCTTGGACTATCTGCAAAGCCTGTATGAAAAGAAGCTCTGCACCTATCCCCGTACTGACAGCCGCTATCTGACCGGTGATATGGCAGACAGCCTGCCGGTGCTGGTGAATCTGGTTGCCAATGCTATGCCGTTTCGGAAAGGGATCGCCATTTCCTGTGATGCCGGTGCGGTCATCAACGATAAGAAAGTAACCGACCACCACGCAGTAATTCCCACCCGAAATCTCAAGGATGCAGACCTTTCTGCCCTTCCTGCGGGAGAAAAAGCAGTGCTGGAGCTGGTGGCCCTGCGCCTGCTGTGCGCCGTGGCCCAGCCCCATATCTATTCGGAAACCGTTGTGATTGCAGCGTGTGCCGGTGGGAAATTTACCGCCAAGGGAAAAACGGTGAAGCACCCCGGATGGAAAGCACTGGAGGACGCTTACCGTGCCAAAACGAAGGATGCAGAGCCGAAAAAAGAGGGTGCAGAGAAAGCCCTGCCGGAGCTGACTGAAGGACAGACCCTTTCGGTTTCTGCGGCAATCGTCAAAGAAGGCAAAAGCAGTCCGCCCCAGCACTTTACGGAGGACACCCTATTGTCCGCGATGGAGACTGCTGGAAAAGAGGATATGCCGGAGGATGCCGAGCGAAAAGGTCTGGGGACACCGGCCACCCGTGCCGGTATTTTGGAAAAGCTGGTATCTGCCGGTTTTCTGGAACGAAAAAAGAGCAGGAAAACGGTGCAGCTTCTCCCTTCCCACGATGCAGTTTCCCTGATCACCGTTCTGCCGGAACAACTGCAATCGCCGCTTCTGACTGCCGAGTGGGAGTACCGACTGGGCGAGATCGAGCGCGGGCAGCTTGCCCCGGAGGAGTTTTTGGACGGGATCAGCACCATGCTGAAAGATCTGGTGGGGACTTATCAGGTCATCAAGGGAACTGAGTACCTGTTCACTCCGCCCCGTGAGGTGGTGGGCAAATGCCCTCGCTGCGGCGGTGAAGTTGCAGAACTGCAAAAAGGCTTCTTCTGTCAGAATGATTCTTGCAAATTTGCAATCTGGAAAAACAACAAATG
>NZ_WQOJ01000058.1:2112-6428 GCF_018784545.1 Pseudoflavonifractor sp. MCC625
GCTGTGGTTTTGGAGGATGATGGACAGTACGCCAACTTCAAGCTGGAATTTGACCAGCGGAAAGGAGGCAGCCGATGAAGCTCTCTTTAGTGGAACGGGAAACCATTCTCCTCTATAACCAGGCAGAACCAATGGCTGAGATCTATACTCATGATCCCCGTCTGATGGAGAAACTGGATCTGCTGGCAAAAAAGCACCCCGACCAGATCACCCGAAAGGACGCCCATAACTTTACCGTCCCCAAGCGGTGTGTATCAGTCCGGGAGCCATATAGCGCAGAACGCCGCAAAGCCGCCAGTGAGCGTGCGAAAGCCGCCGGATACCAGCCTCCTATGCGAAAGTCCGACAGTTAAAGGCACATGACAGAGAATGTATTTGAAGCAGTCAAGCAGTCGGTCAGCACCAGAGATGCGGCAGCGTTTTATGGGATCGAGGTCAAACGAAATGGCATGGCCTGCTGTCCCTTTCACGATGATAAGAACCCAAGCATGAAGGTAGACCAGCGGTTCCACTGCTTTGGCTGCGGTGAAGATGGGGATGTGATCGACTTTACCGCAAAGCTCTTTGACCTCTCCTCAAAAGAAGCGGCGGAGAAACTGGCACAGGACTTTGGCCTGATCTATGACAGTCAGGCCCCTCCCCGCAGGAGATATGTCCGGCAGAAAACCGAGGCACAAAAGTTTCGGGAGGACCGGCAGCGGTGTTATCGCGTACTGTCCGATTACTACTATCTGCTGAAAAAATGGGAGGCCGACAATTCTCCCCGGACACTGGAGGAAGAACCGCACCCCCGTTTTGTGGAAGCAATCCAGAAAAAAACCTATGTAGAGTACCTGCTGGACCTTTTTCTGTATGAAAGTGAAGAAGAACAAAGGGCATGGATTGCAGAACACACAGCAGAAATCACACACTTGGAAAGGAGATTGAAAATCATGGCTGAGAACAAACCCACCAACCGAGAGCGGCTAAGGGAAATCACAGATGGCATCGAGCAGGGCATCAAAGAACTGTTTGAGAGTGAAAAGTATATGCGCTATCTGTCCGTTATGTCCCGCTTCCACCGCTATTCGGTAAACAACACCATGCTCATCTATATGCAGAAGCCGGACGCCACTTTGGTAGCCGGATACAATAAGTGGAAAGACCAGTTTGAGCGTCATGTAAAAAAGGGCGAGCATGGCATTACCATCATCGCCCCCACACCGTATAAGAAGAAAATCGAGGAACAGAAGCTGGACCCGGATACCAAGGCTCCGATTCTGGATAAAGACGGAAAGATCGTCACAGAGGAAAAAGAAATCGAAATCCCCATGTTTCGTCCGGTCAAGGTCTTTGATGTGAGCCAGACCGATGGGAAACCTTTGCCGGAGCTTGCATCATCCCTTTCCGGCAATGTGCCAAATTATGAGGCATTTATGGAGGCTCTGCGCCGCAGCGCACCGGTGCCAATTACTTTTGAATCAATGGCCGCCGATACGGACGGCTATTTTTCTGCTGATCATCAGAAAATTGCCATTCGTCAGGGCATGAGTGAGGTTCAGACGGTTTCAGCCACAGTACACGAGATTGCCCACAGCAAGCTCCATGACCCTAAAAAATATGAAATGCTACCGTCATGGAAGGTTGTGCAGGAGAGTGAAGGTGGAACCAAGCATGATTTCAAGTTGGATTTTGCCACAGAAAAAGAAGCCGAACAGTTTGCTTCTGATATGGATTGGTGTTATGTGGACGAAAATCAGTTTGAATGGCGTCTTGCAGTTGAGGAAGATGCAACCGCAGAAAAACAGGCAATCAAAAACCGTCACACGGAAGAAGTGGAGGCTGAAAGCATCTCCTATGCAGTCTGCAAATATTTTGGCATCGAGACTGGAGAAAACAGCTTCGGCTATATTGCAAGCTGGAGCCAGGGCAAGGAACTGAAAGAGCTGAGAGCCAGTTTGGAGACCATCAACAAGACCTCCGGCACTTTGATCTCCGACATTGAGCGCCACTATAAGGAAATCTGCAAAGAGCGTGGAATTGACCCTCATGCAAAGGTAGAGCCGGAACCCGCCCTGATAGAGCAGCCAGAAGATGCCGCTAAGGTATCTGATAGACAGCAGACCGGCGATCTGACCTACTATGTAGCAGAGTGCATGGAATTTCCAAACCTCGGAGAATACCACGATAACCTGTCTTTGGAGGAAGCAATCCGCATTTATCAGGAGATTCCGGCAGAACGAATGAACGGGATCAAGGGCATTGGTTTTGAGCTGAAAGACGGAAGCGACTATGAAGGACCTTTTCCGATTTTGACCGGCCAGACCATTGACCTGGACACCATCCAGGCAATCGACTATTACCGTGATAATCCTCTGGTGCAAAAAGTGGTAAAGGAACTGGCTGCGGCAATGCCGGAAATGGAAGTGCTGGGGGCGGACGCCAATCAGCAGGAGGCTTTGTTTCTGATCGACAATGCCACCTATCTTCATATCCAGTCCTGTGACAGCGGCTGGGACTATACCCTTTACGATGCCGCATCCATGAAAGAGCTGGATGGTGGTCAGCTGGATATGCCGGAGATTTCCCGCATGAAGGCAGTTCTCCAGATTTGTGATGACAACGATTTGGGCAGAGACTCGGTAAAATACGCACCGTTGTCCATGATTGAGACCTTGCAGGACGCTGCCTATCAGCAGATGCAGGCAGAGGTCAGTCAGATGGCTGCTTCTTCCCAGCTGCCGGAAGCACAGGAGCAGGCACTGGATGAATACCCCATGCCGGATGAGCAGGTCTCCACACCAGATATGCAGGAATACGGCTACTCCTATGATGGGATGTTCCCTGTTACCAGAGAACGGGCGCTGGAACTGGATGCCGCCGGTTTGACCGTTTATGTGCTGCATGAGGACAATACGGAGAGCATGGTGTTTGACCCGCAGGAAATCATGGATCATGGCGGTCTTTTTGGCGTGGACCGTGAGGAATGGGAGAAAAGCCCTCAGTTCCACGAAAAGGTCATGGAGCGTCAGGAACATCAGCAGGAACGCGAACAGGCATTTCTATCCCAGAACAGAGATTGCTTTGCTATCTATCAGGTGAGCCGTGACGATCCGCAGAATGTGCGCTTTATGAATCTGGATTGGTTAAAGTCCCATGACATTTCCATAGACCGCAGCAATTATGACCTCATTTACACAGCTCCGCTGAGGGAGTCTGGCACGGTACCGGAGCAGCTGGAAAAACTATATGAGCAGTTTAATCTGCAAAAGCCGGCGGATTTTCACAGTCCTTCTATGAGTGTCAGTGACATCGTTGCGATCAAGCAGGACGGTAAGGTATCCTGTCATTACTGTGACAGTGTTGGTTTTACCCAGATCCCCGGATTCCTGCCGGAAAATCCGTTGAAAAATGCGGAGATGGCCGTGGAGGACGATTACGGCATGATCGACGGTATCATCAACAATGGCGCAAAAGAGCCTACGGTGGCAGAGCTGGAACAGCAGGCCCGCAACGGTCAGCCCATTTCCCTCATGGATTTGGCTACCGCTGCCCATCGGGAGGAACGGGAAAAGAAAAAGTCCGTCATGGAGCAGCTGAAAAGCCAGCCCAAGGCAGAACACAAAAAGATAGCGCCAAAAAAGAGTGCGGAAAGGGAGATTTGATATGGGAAACTTTACTTTTGAGGAAATGAACCTGATGTGCATTTACAATACCGGCAGCCGCACCGGACTGATCGACAGCCTGCGTGAGATGCGCGGCGAGCTGGCCCCGGAGGAAACCGAGCTGCGGGAGTTGACAGACAGCGCACTGGGCAAGCTCCAGGCCATGAGGGATGCCGAGTTTGCCGAGCTGGAGTTGTATCCGGATTTTGACCAGTAAACACTATAATCGCAGGGATGGGGTGGCAATATGCCACCCCACCTTTTTACCCCAAAACTGAAAGGAGGACAGAACACTATGCCAACCAAAGCTGAACTATATGCACAGATGGCGGAGAAGGTAACAACGCAGCTCACGGGGAGCTGGCAGGAATGGGCAGGGTTTCTCACCACTGCTTCCCGCCTTTACAAGTACCCGTTCCATGAGCAGTTGATGATCTACGCCCAGCGTCCGGACGCCACCGCCTGTGCAGAGTACGATTTGTGGAATGAAAAGATGGGCCGGTATGTAAGGCGCGGCTCCAAGGGAATTGCTCTGGTGGACGATTCCGGGGACAGGCCCCGCCTGCGCTATGTTTTTGATATTTCCGACACTGGAACCCGTGAACATTCCCGCACTCCCTGGCTGTGGCAGCTGGAGGAGCGCCATTTGGATTCGGTGCAGGCCATGCTTGA
>NZ_WQOJ01000007.1:0-8482 GCF_018784545.1 Pseudoflavonifractor sp. MCC625
GAGGTGGCGTAAGTATCGCTGCCGCCGAACTCACGGCCGGACACCAGCACGGCCTTGTCCGCGCCCATGGCCAGCAGCTCGCGCAGCATGCCCTCCGCGGGCGGGGGGCCCATGGAAACCACGGTCACTTCGCAGCCGGTCTCATCCTTCAGCTTCAGGGCCGCCTCAATGGCGTTCATATCATCGGGGTTGGTGATGGTCGCCATGGACGCGCGGTCCATGGTGCCGTCCGCCTTCACCGCAACCTTACCGGAGGTATCCGGCACCTGCTTCACACATACGATTGCTTTCATGTCAATATCCTCCGTTCCTTACTTCACGCCCAGATGGCTGGAAATGACCATGCGCTGAACCTCGCTGGTACCCTCGTAGATCTCGGTGATCTTGGCGTCACGCATCATGCGCTCCACGGGGTACTCACGGGTGTAGCCATAGCCGCCAAAGAGCTGAACGGCGCGGCGGGTCACATCACTGGCGGCCTCAGCGGCGAAGAGCTTGGCCATGGCGGCGTCCATGGAGTAGGGCTCGCCATTCTGCTTCTTCATCGCAGCGGAGTACACCAGGAACTGGGCGGCCTGCATGCGGGTGTGCATATCGGCCAGCTGGAACTGGGTGTTCTGGAACTGAGACAGGCGGCGGCCAAACTGCACGCGCTCCTTGGTGTAGTTGATGGCCTCCTCCACGGCGCCCTCGCCCAGGCCCAGAGCCTGAGAGGCGATGCCGATACGGCCGCCGTCCAGCGTCTTCATGGCGATCTTGAAGCCCTTGCCTTCCTTGCCCAGCAGGTTCTCCTTGGGCACGATGCAGTCCTCCATGATCAGCTCACAGGTGGAGGAACCGCGGATGCCCATCTTCTTCTCGTGCTTACCGATGGAGAATCCGGGGAAGTCCCGCTCCACGATGAAGGCGGAGATGCCGTGGTTGCCCGCCTTGGGATCGGTCATGGCAAAGACGATGAACACATTGGCAAAGCCGGCGTTGGTGATGAAGATCTTGGAGCCGTTGAGCACATAGTGATCTCCCTCCAGCACCGCGGTGGTCTGCTGTCCGGAAGCATCGGTACCGGCATTGGGCTCGGTCAGGCCAAAGGCGCCGATCCACTCGCCGGAGCAGAGCTTGGGCAGGTACTTCTTCTTCTGCTCCTCGGTGCCGTTCTCAAAGATGGGGGCGCAGCACAGGGAGGTGTGGGCGGACACAACGACAGCGGTGGTGCCGCACACCTTGGCCAGCTCCTCCACCGCCATGGAATAAGCCAGCACATCGGCGCCGGCGCCGCCGTACTCCTTGGGGAAATAGATGCCCATCATGCCCAGCTTGGCCATCTTCTTGACGGTCTCCTCGGGGAAGCGCTCCTCCTCGTCGATCTCCTCGGCCAGGGGCTTCACCTCATTCTGGGCGAACTCACGGTACATTTTCCGAAGCATCTCATGCTCTTTGGACAGATGAAAATCCATATTGCTTTGCTCCTTCTAGATAAAAATACACATATACGGCTGGGAGCCGGGGACGATCTCCGTCCCCGGCTATCCGAATACTGGAATTACTTCTTGCTGTAGTCGTAGAAACCGATGCCGGTCTTACGGCCCAGACGGCCGCCGCGGACCATCTTGCGCAGCAGCAGGGAAGCGCGGTAACGGGGATCGTTGGTCTCCTTATAGAGAACATCCATGATGGCCAGACACACGTCCAGGCCGATGAAGTCGCCCAGCTCCAGGGGACCCATGGGATGATTGGCGCCCAGTTTCATGGCCTTGTCCACGTCCTCCACAGAGGCGATGCCGCTCTCGACCACATTGATACCCTCGTTGATCATGGGGATGAGCAGGCGGTTGACGACAAAACCGGGGGCCTCGTCTACTTCCACAGGGTCCTTGCCCACGTCCTTGGAGAGGTCAAAGATCGCCTTGAACGTCTCGTCGGAGGTGTTTACGCCGCGGATGACCTCAATGAGCTTCATCACGGGGGCGGGGTTGAAGAAGTGCATACCGATCACCTTGTCGGCCCGCTTGGTGGCGGAGGCAATGTCGGTGATGGAGATGGAGGAGGTGTTGGTGGCCAGGATGGCCTCGGGCTTGCAGATGGCATCCAGCTGAGCGAAGAGCTCCTTCTTCAGGGAGAGCTCCTCCACGGCGGACTCCACAACCAGATCGGCGTCAGCCGCAGCGTTGATGTCGGTCGTAAAGGTCAGCTTGGAGAGCAGGGCCTCCTTGCCGGCCTCGTCCAGCTTGCCCTTGGCAATGCGCTTATCCAGGCTTTTAATGAGGCTGTTCTTATGCTTCTCGGCGCTCTGCTCGCTGGTGGAGCGGATCACGGTATCGATACCCTTGGTCGCAAAAACCTGGCCGATGCCCAGGCCCATGGTGCCGCCGCCGATGATAACGATCTTTTTCATAAACATAGTCCTCCCAAAATTCAGTTGATCCCAAATGCTAAAGTACCCTGCGGACCCGTTCGGTCCGCCCGCGCGTTCTTTCGCGGTGGTACGGAATGTTCCTGCTCATGGTTGGTGACATGCTGTGTATTGGATCTTGCTCTGCGTGCCTCAGTTTGCTTAATCATTTTTAAAAACGGTCCAGATCAGCGGTTGAGGAAATGCTTTTCCTTCCGCTTCTCCAAAAAGGCGCCCATGCCCTCATCCTTGTCGGCCGTGCCGCAGGTGACGCCGAAGGCCTCCGCCTCGAAGGCCGCGGCGGTGTGGATATCGGTCTGCATTCCCATCCGGATACAGCGCTTGGACTCCCGCACTGCGATCTGTGCATTGGCACAGATTGCCTGGGCCAGTTCCATGGCGCGCTCCATCAGCTCTTCCGGCGGACAGACCGCAGACACCAGGCCGATCTCCTTGGCCTCGGCTGCACCGATGACCCGGGCGGTCAGAATGAGCTCCATGGCCTTGGAGACCCCCACGATACGGGGCAGACGCTGCGTCCCGCCGAAGCCGGGTGTAATCCCCAGGCCCACCTCGGGCTGACCGAACTTGGCCTTCTCACTGGCCAGGCGGATATCACAGGCCATGGCCAGTTCGCATCCGCCGCCCAGCGCAAAGCCGTTGACCGCAGCGATCACAGGTTTGGACAGATTCTCCAGCTTGAGGAACACATTTCCTCCGCGGACGCCGAATTTCTTTCCGTCACTGGAGGTAAAGCCCTTCATTTCCCCGATGTCGGCCCCCGCCACAAAGGAGCGGCCCGCACCGGTGAGGATGACCACATAGATCTCATCCTCAGCCTCCACTCTGTCCAGAACGGCGTCCAGATCAGAGAGGACCTGACTGTTGAGGGCATTGAGCGCATCGGGCCGGTCGATGGTGATGATTCCAACGTGTCCCTGTTGCTCAAACTTCACAAATGCCACTCGTTCTACCTCCTGTTTCTTGTAAAGTGTTGTTGGACCGTCCGGCAGCTTGTTATTTTTTTAACATATAACCTCCTAAAAAATTGCAACAGCAGGTTTTCTATCCGCAGTTGCACAACTTTACAGGTGGTTTCTTGGCTGTTCCGTTTTCTCGATCCTCGCTTAGTATAGCTCTTTTTTGGCTCATACGCAAGAGGGTTTTTGAAAAAAATCGTATTTTTTATCTACGCGCTTTCTTTTTTCATTCATTTTATTGTTGGTATTTTACAAATACTTAGTGAAAAAATTGACGATTTCACGGTCTTTGCGCCTTTTGTTATTTTATTAACATTGATTAGATTCCAAATAAAAAGCACTTCGGAATCCGAAGTGCTTTGCGGAAAGGATGCTCACATCAGGGCGGTCAGCCACCGGGAGAGGGGCAGATAGGCCATGGGCAGAAACATGGCCGGCAGCATATTGCCCACCCGGATCTTTTCCCGGGGCAGTCCCAGCATGTTCAGGGCGATGCCCACGATGATGGTCCCCCCTACTGCGCTCATCTCCACCACCACGTCCTGCGGCAGATAGGGGCCTACAAACTGAGCCAGCAGCGTCAGTCCCCCCTGGTAGAGGAAGAGGGGCACCACACAGAAGGCCACACCCACGCCCATGGCCGAGGCAAAGGTGATGGCGGTCACCCCGTCGATGACACTCTTAGAGATCAGGATGGAATAGTTGTGGTTGAGGCCCGCCTCCAGGCTGCCGTTGATAGCCATGGCTCCCACACAGAACAGGACTGTGGCATTGACAAATCCCTCTACAAAGCGGCTGTTGCCGCCGCCCCGGAGCAGGCGTCCCCGCACCAGTATGCCGATTCCCTCCAGGCGGTCTTCGATACGCAGTGCCTCCCCCAACAGCGTTCCCACGACCATGCAGACGATCACACACAGGGTATCCTGCGTGCCAATCATACTGGAGACCCCGATCCCCATCACACACAGCCCCAGTGCACTGGTCAGTGTGGCGGCAAAACGGGGTTTGATATGGTCCTTGCACACAAGCCCCAGCAAACTGCCCAATAAAATCAGAACGACATTGATAACGGTGGCGATCATGGGTAACTCCTTCCGGCGGGCGCTTTCCCGCTTCACTGTATTAAATATAATGATACTCACCTTTTTGCCCCTTGTCAAAGGGGAATTCTCCTCATGTCCAGGCGCTGGACCACATATGGTAGAACAGCGAAGAAAAAGGGGGGCTGTCCTTGAAAGTGAGCCGTTCATCCATGTTATACGGCACCTTACTGCTCACCGGCACCAGTCTGGTGGCCCAGGTGCTGGGATTTATCTACCGCATTTTCCTCTCCCGGCTAGTGGGGGCCGAGATCATGGGACTCTATCAACTCATCCTGCCGGTCTATTCCGTGGTCCTCTCCATCACCGCCGTCGGCCTAACCGTAGCCGTGTCCAACCTCTCGGCTGAGTATGCCGCACGGGGAAACGAGGGGGCCATGGGGGCGGTACTGCGGCGCTGCCTGACCGCCTTTCTGATCCTCTTTGCCCTGGTGGCCGGGGTGACCGTGCTGTTCTATGATCCCATTTCGGTCTATCTGCTGGGAGACGCCAGGACCCAGCTGGGCCTCCTTCTTTTACTCCCCTGTCTCTTTCTCACGGGGATCGAAAATCTTCACAAACACTATTTTTACGGCACCGGAAATATCCGTCCGCCTGCGGCAGTAGAGCTGTGTGAACAGTTCATCCGCACCGGGGCGGTCCTGGGCCTTCTGGCCCTCTTTCTCCCTCAGACGCCGGAGCGCACCGTGGGACTCATCGTGACCGGCATGGTGATCTGTGAGCTCTTTTCCTCCGTTACACTGGTCATTCTGTACCGAAAACGGGCAGCCGGTCTGCCTCGGACCCCCGCCGACCCCGGGCTGAGCCGCCGGATCCGCGCCATTGCCGTTCCCATCGGCTTTACCGCCCTTTTGGGGAATATCATGGGCTCGGCCAACGCGGTACTCATCCCCCAGCGTCTGGTGGCCTCCGGCTCCGATGTGTCCCATGCCATGAGCTCGTTTGGTGTGCTGTGCGGCATGACAATCCCCATGCTGGTCATGCCCACCGCCTTTATCGGCGCCATGGGGCTGGTTCTGGTTCCCCGTCTGGCCCGCAGCGCCGCCCTCGGCCGTCTGGATCGGATCCGGGACCGGGTCCACAAGGCCATGCTGGCCACATCGGTCCTCATCATGCCCGCCATGGCCTTTCTGGTGGTTCTGGGACCGACCATCGGGCGTTTCCTCTTCCGGGAGGAGAGCGCGGGGGATTTTATCCTCCCCCTCTCACTGGGTGTCCTGCTGTCCTGCTATCAGTCCATCCTCTCCGGCGTGCTCAACGGTGTGGGAAAACAGCGTGCCGCCGCCTGGAACGCCATCCTCTGCGGCGGGGTGCAGCTGGGCTGCACCTTTTTCCTGATGGGCCTGCCCGGTGTGGGACTCAAGGGCTATGTGGCGGGTTTTGTGGCCAGCTCCGCCCTGGGTCTGCTCCTCAACTGGTATCAGGTGGGGCGGTATGCCCATATGCGGCCCCGGCTCTTCCAGTGGTGTACGGCCCCCGCGCTGTCCGCCCTCCTTATGGGCCTGTGCGTCAATCTGCTCTTCCGCTTCTTGTGCCGCAGCGGCGTAGAGGGCATCTGGGCTGTTCTCATCTGCCTGCTCTTTGGGAGCGTGGAATACCTCTGCGCCCTCTCGGCCCAGGGCGTTTCGGTTCGGGCCCTCTTTTCCCTACATTGACTTGTTGGTTTTTCATCCGTTTTTCTCGTCAAAAAGGGGCACTTTTTTGCATTCTCTCACAATTTCCGCCCCGCTGCGCCGGATTCCGCCCTCAGATGCTTGACAGCCCCCCGCCCACGGCTTATAATGACTTTCATGCAGCAAGGACGCTGCGGCCCTGGCCGCAGTGTCTTTTTTTATCGGTCCCCTCTGCCGGGGGACTCCATGGAGGAATGTTTTGATGAGTAAGGTCCCTGAACTCTTTGGCAGCATGGTTTTTAACGACTCTGTCATGCGGGAGCGGCTCCCTAAGGATATCTACCGCGCCCTCCGGCGCACCATCAACGAGGGCACGGCCCTGGACCCCGCCGTGGCCGATGTGGTGGCCGCCGCCATGAAGGACTGGGCGGTGGGCAAGGGCGCCACCCACTTCACACACTGGTTCCAGCCCATGACGGGCATCACCGCCGAAAAGCACGACGCCTTCCTCTCCCCCTGCGGGGACGGATCGGTCATCATGGATTTCTCAGGCAAGGAGCTCATCAAGGGCGAGTCGGACGCCTCCTCCTTCCCCTCCGGCGGGCTGCGTGCCACCTTTGAAGCCCGGGGCTATACCGCCTGGGACCCCACCTCTTACGCCTTTATCAAGGATGATACCCTGTGCATTCCCACCGCCTTCTGCTCCTACCACGGGGAGATTCTGGACAAAAAGACTCCCCTGCTCCGCTCCATGGACGCGGTGAGCCGGGAGGCCATCCGGGTGCTCCGTCTCTTTGGCAAGGATGTACGCCGGGTGACCTCCACCGTGGGCGCCGAGCAGGAGTATTTCCTCATCAACAAAGAGGACTACGGCAAGCGGGCCGATCTGATCCTCACGGGCCGGACCCTCTTTGGCGCACCCGCCCCCAAGGGCCAGGAGATGGAGGATCACTACTACGGCTCCATCCGTCCCCGGGTCAAGGCCTTTATGGCGGAGCTGGATGAGGAGCTGTGGAAGCTGGGCATCTGCTCCAAGACCGAGCACAACGAGGTGGCGCCCTGCCAGCATGAGATGGCACCCCTCTTTACCACCGCCAATCTGGCCACCGACCAGAACCAGCTCTCCATGGAGATCATGAAGAAGGTGGCCAACAAGCACGGCTTTGTCTGCCTCCTCCATGAAAAGCCCTTTGAGGGGGTCAATGGCTCGGGCAAGCACAACAACTGGTCCCTCTCCACCGACACCGGGGAGAACCTGCTGGACCCGGGCAAGACCCCCATGGACAACGCCCAGTTCCTGCTCTTCCTCACCGCTGTCATCAAGGCGGTGGACGACTACCAGGATCTGCTGCGCATCTCGGTGGCCAGCGCGGGCAACGACCACCGTCTGGGCGCCAATGAGGCCCCGCCCGCCATCGTCTCGGTCTATGTGGGCGACGAGCTGGAGCAGGTGGTGGATGCCCTGGTCTCGGGCGGAGCCCACGACAAGGCGGTGGATGCCGCCATGGATATCGGCGTCACCGCCCTTCCCCCCATCCCTCTGGACAACTCGGACCGGAACCGCACCTCTCCCTTCGCCTTTACCGGCAATAAGTTTGAGTTCCGTATGCCCGGCTCCTCTTTCAACATCGCCTGCACCAACGTGATGCTCAACACCGCCGTTGCCATGGTCCTGCGGGAGTTTGCCGACGAGCTGGAGGACGCCCCTGTCTTTGACACTGCCCTCTCCGCCCTCATCCGGCGGGAGCTGGCCGCCCACCGCCGGATCCTCTTCAACGGAAACGGCTACGGGACGGATTGGCCCATCGAGGCCCAGCGCCGGGGCCTGCTCAACCTGCGCACCACCCCCGAGGCCCTGGAGCGCTACGACGATCCCAAGAACGTGGCTCTCTTTGCGGCCATGGGCATCTACACACTGGAGGAGATTCGCTCCCGCCAAGAGATCATCCAGGAGGATTACAGCAAGACCATCCTCATCGAGGCCCGCACCGCCCTGGATCTGCTCCGCCAGCAGATCCTCCCCGCCTGCATGGCCTATTCCAAGCAGGTGGCCGAGGGTGTGGCCGTCAAGCAGTCCATCGGCATCCCCGCCCCGGAGGAGAGCGCATTGGTCCGCTCCCTCACCGAGGAGACCGGACTTCTCTTCCAGCGTGCCGCCGAGCTGGAGTCCTCCCTCACCGCCCTGCCCAGCGGAGCCGCGCCCCGGGCGGAATACTGCGCCCAGGCCGTCCTGCCCGCCATGGAGGCGGCCCGCGCCGTGGCCGACCGGCTGGAGGGCATGGTCAGCCACGATTTCTGGCCCTTCCCCACCTATCGGGATCTGCTCTTTTACATCTGATTTTCCTTCCTAATGAGACCGGCCGTCCGGCGGGAGTTTCCCGCCGGACGGCCGGTTTTTAT